>CAZBIU010000460.1:0-4797 GCA_964491625.1 uncultured Myxococcales bacterium | reverse complement strand
CCCGACAACTCCGCTACTCACCCAAGGCGGCGTCGTGGATGCAACGAAGCGCGATTGGAGGATGCCCGGCGCCGTAGCTTTGGACGATCGATGGCACGACGATGAGCATTGAGCAACTATGCTCAATCGAAGCGGGACATGCACCCGCGGAATACGCTCGTGCCGTCGGTCCTGACTCCGCACACAGATTCCGTACCAGCACTGACGGATGTGAACCTGTCCTCTGGCGGCGGGTCCCTTTGGCCCCAACAGCCCACCGTGCGGTCTGCCCGAACCCCGCAGCCGACCCCATTCCCGACACTGATGGATGTAAACGTGCCCACGGGCGAAGCCCTTGGCGGCAGCTGGCGAACCATGCGCAACTTCCTGGCGTGGCGGATGTTAGAGTTTGGGATATGAACCACGTGCGGCTGCGGACCTTGGCCTTGCTTGCTGCGACGGGACTCTGGCTTGCGCCCGGGCTCGCCCTCGCGGATCCGATGGCGCTCAGGCTCGCCACATCGGTTCCCCTCGGACAGCAACCGCGGCTCATCATCACTGCGAACCAGACCCTCGACAAGGTCGAGGTGGCGCTGAGCCGCGACGACGGCAAGTCCGTCGAGGAGAGTTTCGGCCCGCTCGAAGCCGGGGCCAGCCGCGACGTCTTGTTCGATGGTAAGGCCGGCAAGCGGCACTACCATGGCCGTGTGACATGCGCGGCAGGCCAGCGCGCGTGGACGTCGGAGGTATCGTTCGACACCATCGTGGCCGGGGTTCTACGTGTGACGCTGGACAAGTCGCACGTGGATCTGGCGCGTGGCCGGCTCGACCTCATGGCCTCCATCCCGGACGGCAAGATCGAGCTCACCATCGTCTCGGCCACCGATGGCAAGATTCTGGTCAAGCGCGAACAGCCGTTCACCGATCACGACCCCAACGCGCCCTTGGTCGTCACCTGGGATCCGCCGGGAAAGGACGCCGAGAGCGGCCGCATTGAAGTGCGCGTGATCGACCCGAGCGGCGCCTACCATCTCACCACCCTCGTGCCATGGTCAGTGTACATCCCGCACAAGGAAGTAAATTTCGCCAACGATTCGTCGGCCATCGCCCCGGGCGAGGTGCCCAAGCTGGAAGCCAGCCTAGCCAAAATCGCCGAGGCGCTCGCCAAGTACCAAGCCATCGGACCCATCACGCTGTACGTCGTCGGCCACACCGACACGGTCGGCTCGGCCAAGTACAACTTGGGGCTCTCGCTCAAGCGTGCGCAAGCTATCGCCGCCTGGTTCCGCATCGGAGCACCGGACCTGCCCATCGCCTACGAGGGCTTCGGCGAGCAGGCCCTGCGCGTCCCCACGCCCGACAACACCAGCGAGCCGCGCAATCGCCGCGTCGACTACATCCTGTCCGTCGAGGATCCCGTGCTCCCCGCCAGCGATTTCCAGCCCACCTGGAAGACGCTGCAATCCAAATGAAGCCCTCGCGGTCTGCCGAGAAACCCGAGAACGCGACGCCCGAGGCATCGCCATACCGTACTGGCTACCAAGCTTGTCCGGTAGCAAATGCGGCAATCATGGGCTCTCCGGTATTCGTGGTGGAAGCCCTCCGAGAACGGGCTTGGCGACGATGGGCTTCGTGATGTCGATTACTGGTGGCAGCTTTCCCGGGATCCGCTGCTCGATTCCCTGATGCGGTCTTGCCTCGGCCAAGCACTGTGACCGGATGCGAGGCGCAGGCCTCGGAATAGCACCACGCGTTAAGTCGGCAGGTGGTGAGCGAGAAGGCCAGGTATTTGAAGGCAGCGAAGTTCATGAAGTAGAAACTGCGATAGCCCGACGCCTTTCCCCAGTTGTTCTCGATGATGAAGTAGGAATTGAACGGGTCGGTGCTCCCCGTCGAACCAGCAATGGCGTAGCCGACGATGTTGACCGCGTGGCCCGCGGTGGGCTGGAAAGCGGCGTCGAGCGATGCGCGATCACAGGCCCCCAGCTCCAGTGGCAGGTACCAAGTCGCGAGGTCCATCAGCCCGAACCCAGTCCCCTGCGGATCCGACACGGTCTGGATCGCGACTACTCGCGCCCGAGCATGGCCGCAAACGATGCGCGCGGCACCCAGTTGGATTGGCGCACCAGCTTGCCATCGCGATAGAAGCGAACGTACGGCACCTGCTGGTTGTCGAGCACGTCTTCCTTGAAGCTCATGATGCGCTCGAAGTCGGGCAGCAGGTTGTACTCGACCGTGAAGATCGCCGCTTGCTCGGCAAAGTCGGGCAGGTAGGCCTTCATGTTGGCCCACTGCCCGCACCAATCCTGGGTCATCACCACCACCACCTTGGGTGCGGCCAGGCGAACGCTCTCGGGAAATTCGCCCTCCCTCAACAAAGCGTCGAGCTGGTCCTTGGTCAGGGTCTGGATGGCGTTCATGGAGTTATCGCGACGAGCTTGCGCCGGTGCGATTTGTCTTGCGGCCGGGGCAGTCTTTGAGCTGGGCTTGCAGGTAGTCGAGCGGCAGGGCCAGCTCGACGCGGAACGAGCCTGAGCCAGAGGGGCGTACGTTGGCGTGATCGAGGAAGGCGGCAAGGTCGTCTTTGCCCTTAGCCTGAGCAGCGACGCGGCCGAGCGCGAGGGCACCGCCCATGGTCTTGGCCAGGTCGAGCGCACCCGCTGGATCGTTGCCGTTGGCGTCGGCCACGATGCCGACGTCGTGGCTGGCGTCTACGTGCAACTTCACCTGGTCGGTGATGGTCTTCAGCCGGGCCGCCAGATCCGGCCGCTCGCTCTCGAACAGCCGCGCCACAATGGCGGAATTGACCACGCCGTAGACTTCGCCGTAGCTTTCCTTTTCGGCGATCACGGGCTGGATGGCGGGCGCCCGGCCCTCCAATCGGTCGGCCGCGGCCGTGATCTCGGATTCGTTGCGGCCCGCGACGACGATCTGATTCTTCCACACCAGGGCCGAAGTCCCACCCTCTTGGCTCTTCCACAGGCGCGTGTTTGGGCTCGGCGTCTGCGCCTGCATGCCCGGAAACAGCTCCGCCCAGTTGGTATCGGCAAATCGTCCAGACAAAAGGTAAGTCTCGTCGGCCACCGCGACGCGATCCAGATCCTCGAGTACATTGAGGCCGGTCTTGCCGCGCAGCCGGCTGAGCTCGTTGTCCTGTGCCGTACCTACGAAGCAATCGAGCAGCATTTCGCCTACCGGCGAGTGTCGGAGCGCATTCGCCTCGACCACGATGGCGGCTGACTTCACCGCACCTGGCATGGCCAAGAGAAGCGGATCGCTCACCTGGCTCGGCGCTGGCTCTGGGGACGGGTCCTCGTTGGCAGGCGGCACCGCCACGAACGCAGGCGGCCGTTTGCGCTGGCTGAGTCGGCGCCAGTCGGCCGCGCTCATGGTGCGTGGCATGGTGACCTCTACCTCTTTGGGCGCGGGCATGTGCTCGCCGCGCGACATGAGCCAAGCCCCGCCGAGCAGCAACGCGATGGCCGCGGCCAGCCAGACCCAGGCTCGGGAGCCACGGTTCGCGCCGCCCACCTAGAAATCCTTCCTTTCGAAGCCCCACACCGCGCCCGCCAACACAGCGCCGGCAAAGGCCAGGAAGCCTGCAAGCAAACCAGCCACATGCGTGGCGGACACGGCTTGGCCGCCAGCGATCTCCGAGGCCACATTGCCGAGGGCGGAGATGCGAGGCAGGAGGCCAGTCACCGCCTCGAAGGCATGGCGGGGCAACCCCGGGCTGATCATGGACGCCAGTGAGGTACGGTAACCGGCCAGCACGCCCGCGAAGTACAGCGCAAGTCCAACGCCGGCCGATGAGGTCGCACTGCGTGCGAACACCGCCGCGGCGACCATAGCCGAATAGACGGCCGCGAATGAGATCGTGCCGAGGAACGCGGCGAACACCGGTCGCAGCGTGAAGACGCCGGTCTTGGCGCCCAGAATCAGGCACAGCCCGCCCGCCCCATAAAGCGAAAAGAGCGCCGACAGGCCGACCACTCCAAGGTAGGTGCCGAGCACCAGCTCCCAGCGCCGCACCGGCAACGACAACATGTGTTCGATGCGACCGGGCGCCAGCAGACTGGGCGCGAACTCGGCGCACAGGGTGATGAGGAACAGGGTGAAGGGGTAGAAAATGATGATAGCCCCGGCCTTGAAGATCGGGCGCAGGGCCACGTCCACCGCCGTGATGCGGACGGTTGTGGGCCGGCCGAACAGGCGCAGGCCCGCCAATGCACCGTCGACCACATCAAGGCGCAAAGTAAGCGCGATACCAACCAGGAACAGCGTGACCGCGGCGCCCAAGACCACGAACCACTTGCGCGCGAAGGCCTGGCGCCAGAGATCGACGGCGATGGACAGTACCGTCATGTGGATGCCCCAGGGCTTGTCAGGGAAACCGGCGCGGGTGTGATCGCCTCAGACATCACTTGCTCCAGATCCTTCTCATCGGGGCGTACCTCGGCAATGACGGCGCCCGCGGCCCGCGCGGCATCGAGTGCGCGGTTGAGCGCGAGCAGGTCATCGCCGGCGAAGAGAAACTCTTTGTTGGCAGGGCGAAAACCGGCCGCGGCCAACCGATCCACGTCGGCTCCGGGGGCGAACGAAATCCGCCAGCGCCCCTCGGCGCGGCACAATCCGGCCAGGCTGCCCTCGCGAACGATTCGTCCCGCAGCGATGATGCCAATCCGGCTGCACACGCGTTCGGTCTCGGCCAGCAGGTGCGAGTTGAGAAAGACCGTGCAGCCGCGCGCCAGCTCCGAGCCGAGTAGGTTGCGGATGTCGATGCGGCCCATGGGGTCGACGCCATCGGTGGGTTCGTCG
>CAZBIU010000459.1:0-4814 GCA_964491625.1 uncultured Myxococcales bacterium | reverse complement strand
GGCGGCGGCGATGGCGGCTTGGTCGCCGAGGTAGTAGTGCTTGATGGGCTTGAGGTTGGCGTCCAGCTCGTACACCAGCGGGATGCCGGTGGGGATGTTCAGCTCGACGATTTCGGCGTCGGAGACATTGTCGAGGTACTTCACCAGCGCGCGCAGGCTGTTGCCGTGGGCCGCGATGACCACGCGCTTGCCCGCCTTGATGGTCGGCGCGATGGTGTCGTGCCACATGGGCAAAAAGCGCGCGACCGTGTCCTTCAGGCACTCGGTGGCGGGCAGCTCGTTGGCCTTGAGGTCCGCGTAGCGCTTCTGCGGGTCGTTGCCGGGGAAGCGCGGGTCGGTCTTTTCGAGCGGCGGTGGCGGAATGTCGTAGCTGCGGCGCCACACCTTCACCTGCTGCTCGCCGTACTTGGCCGCGGTCTCGGCCTTGTTCAGGCCTTGCAGGCCACCGTAGTGGCGTTCGTTCAGGCGCCAGTCCCGATGAACCGGAATCCAGAGTAGCTCCATCTCGTCCGTCGCCAGCCACAGCGTGCGGATCGCGCGCTTGAGCACCGAGGTGAAGGCGACATCGAAGACGTAGCCCTCTTGTTTCAGCAGCTTGCCGGCCGCCTTGGCTTCCGCGAGGCCTTTTTCCGACAGGTCCACGTCGGTCCACCCGGTGAAGCGGTTCTCGCGGTTCCATTCGCTTTCGCCGTGGCGAAGCAGCACCACTTTGTACATTGCGTTTCTCCTTTGGAATAGCTAGGGCGTTGCGGGCCGTACTTCTAGCATGCCCTTGTGAATAGCGGCGCCCGCAAGGAATCGGATACGATCAGGCCATGCCTCGATTTGCAGAAATTGGCCACCCGCGGCGCGGTAGCGCCACACCGTGCAGGTGCCGGGCTTCCGGCCCGCGACCTGGCCGGTGATCTTCACCGTCGCTTGGCCCGAGAGCTTGCGCAGGAAGCTTTCCCCGTGGTGGTAGATGGTGTCGGGTGGAGGCGAGCTCATGTCGAGCGGATCGATGTCCGACAGCACCAGCACGCGCTCCGCAACCACGACCGGTTCCACGAATCGCTGCTTATCGCCGGCGACCATGGACACCAGGCGCAGCGAGCGATCGGGCAGGGCGTAGTCGAGGATGCCTTCGACCCGATGGTCGACGGCCTGGTACGCGACGATGTCTCCCGGCGAAAGCTTCACGGCGGCGCCTATCTTCTTCCACGCGGTCGACCTTGACAACCCTCGGTTCGGTCGATAGGCAAGTCGGCGCGTGAAGATCGAAGTCCTGCGAATTTTGGGCCCGGACGGCCAAATCTGCCGGCCCGAGCTCGAACCCGACATCCCGGGGTCCGAGCTGCGCCGCATGTTGGTGGCCATGATCGAAAGCAGCCTGCTCGACGAGAAGCTGCTGCGCTTCCAGCGCCAGGGCCGCATCGGGTTCTACCTGACCGCGTGGGGCGAGGAGGCGACGCTGGTGGGGCCGACCTGGGCGTTGCGTCCTTCCGACTGGATCTTTTCCTGCTACCGCGAGCAGGCCACCGCGCTTTTCCGCGGCTATCCCTGGCGCACGATGATGTGCCAGCTTTACGGGAACGCCGAGGATCCGGTGAAGGGGCGCCAGCTTCCCGCCCACCACACCGCACGCGACGTGAACTTCATGTCGGTAAGCTCCGTGGTCGGCACCCAGATCCCGCACGCGGTCGGTATGGCCATGGCGGCCAAAATTCGCGGCAGGGACGAGGTCAGCCTGGTGTTTTTCGGCGACGGCGCCACATCGACGGGCGACTTCCACGTGTCGTGCAACTTCGCCCAGGTCCACAAGGCGCCCTGCCTGTTCCTGCTGCGCAACAACGGCTGGGCCATCTCGACCCCGCGCTCTGTCCAGACCGCGTCGCCTACGCTGGCGCAAAAGGCGATTGCGTACGGCATGAAGGGCGTTCTGGTCGACGGCAACGACCTGCTGGCGCTGATTCACGTGACCGCGGCAGCGGCCGCGCGCGCCCGGGCGGGCGAGGGCCCGACGCTGATCGAGGCGCTGACCTACCGGCGCGGCGCCCACACCTCGTCGGACGATCCGACCGTGTACCGCGATCCGGCCGAGGCCAAAGACTGGGAGCCCTCCGATCCCATCAAACGCTTCCGCGCCTACTGCGAGGCCAAGCACGTGTGGAGCGTCGGCGACGAAGAGACCCTGCGCAAGGATTTCGACGCGCGCTTCGCCGCCCTGGTGAAAGAGACCGAAGCCGTGCCGCCGCGCCCGCCGCTTGCGTCACTGTTCGACGACGTGTACGAAGCCCGGCCGTGGCACCTGGAAGAACAGGCGCGCGAGCTGGAAGCAAAGATTCGCCGTCACGGCGAGCGCCCGGTGCGCGGCTAGCCCTACAATAGGGCGATGTTCGAGCTCGCATCGTTGCTCTTGCAAGCAGGCTTTTCGCGGCTGGCGCACGCGTGCGTGGCGATGGGTGTCTTCCTCATCCCTGCCGCCGGGCCGAGGGTGCCTGCGCAGTGTGTCCCGCTTGCGACGGTCGGCAGTGTGACGGTCTGGAGGCAGGAAGGGCACCCAAACGCCGTCCTCTTCCGATCCGGCATGACCATCGACGTAGACGGCGCGCCCAGGGCCTATCATCCTCACGACAGTGGGGCTTTGAACCGCCTCTCGGGTGCCGGTCGCCCCGGCCATTGGTGGGCGCTGGTGACCAAAGACGGCGAACCGGTCGTACAAGGTTCCGCGGATCCTGCGCCCGGCTACTTCGTAAGCATGACGTCGCTGCAGAATTCCACATTCCCTGTCACTGATTCTAGGCGCTATGTGGACGCGGCCACCATCCCCTACGTGGCGCTGCCCGAGGCTTTGACCGCCGCGGGCCAAGTACACCTGGGCGATCTTGTGGCGGTGGTAAACCAAAACAACGGCAAAGTGGTCTACGCCATCTACGCCGATCAAGGACCCAAAGACAGGCTGGGCGAAGGCTCTCTCTGCTTGGCCAATCAATTGCGCGGAAGTCCCGTACCGGATGCCGTGGGCACCCGACAAAGCCTGCCCAAGGGAATTGTCTACGTTCTGTTTCCCGGCAGTGGCGACCACAGACCCAAGACCCGGGAGAAGATCAACACCGCCGGAGCAAAGCTCTTCGAGCGCTGGGTAGGCAAGGCCGCGGTGAAAGTGTGTCTACCCTGATCCGATGGCGCCGGTTGTCCGGTCGCGCTTGATGGTGTACCGTCGAGATGTCCGTCACAAACCAAGTGGAAAGGAGCCCCGTGTTGCAGAGTTCGTCATATCTGCGTGGGACGCGATGGTGTGCGGTGGCAGTCGTGGTCGGGCTGCAGACAGCCAGCGCAATGGCCTCGGCCAAGTGTGTCGAGGACGCGGACTGCAAGGGGGGCCGGGTCTGCGAGAAGGGGCGCTGTGTCGTCCCAGCCCAGGGCGCTTCACAGCCTGGGGGACCGAGCGCCCCTGCCACCAACCCTTGGCCACCGCCACAGGCGCTCGCGCCGCCGCCACAGCCGAGCTTTGCTCCCCAGCTGCCACTCGCTCCGCCCCCGCAGGCGAGCCCGTGGACCTCGCCGGCCGCCCCACTGCCAGCCCAGCCGCCCGCGGCGCCCACTCAGCCAAGCCCCTGGGCCCCGCGAACGGCCACGCCACCACCGCAGCCGAGCTACGCTCCGTCCCAGTCGGCCGCGCCGGTAGCGCAGCCGGTCTACGTTCCTTCGCGAACGGCCGCGGCCCCTTCGCCGGTTGCCCCAGCGTCGCCCCCGCGAGCGCCGGCGCCCGAGCCGGACCAGCTTGCCAAGCAGCTCTTCGCGGCCAACCGCTTTGCCGACGCCGCCGCGGAATTCGATCGGGCCTATCGTCTAAACCAGGACCCGGCGTTCCTCTACAACCTGGCGATCTGCTACCGGCGACTTCTCGACCCGGCGCGCTCGCTCGCGGCCTATCAGGAGTATCTGCGTAGGGCTCCGGACAGCCCTCGTCGAGAGACCGTGCTCGCGCGTATCCAAGAGCTGGAGGCACAGCTTGCCTATCGACAAGCGGTCTATCCCGGCGTCCCCGCTGCCCCGCCCGCGCCGACCCGCTGATCGCGTCCGGGCCCTTCTCGCTGCGCCTTGCCCATGAACCCTGTCGCAGAGCTCGTCTCCCTCTTCCGCACCCATGCGCGCGGACAACTGCTTGTGGTGACCGGCGCGGGGATCAGCTTGGCCAGCGGGATTCCCACTTTTCGGGGCGACGACCCCGGGGCGATTTGGAAGAAGGACGTGACTGAATTGGGGACCTTCCGATACTTCCGCGAGGATCCGGTGGGGTCTTGGCGCTGGTATCTCTCGCGCTTCGAAAAAACGGTAGGCGCGCGGCCGAATCCGGCGCATTCGGCGTTGGTCGCGCTGGAAGACTTGGTTGAGGCTGCGGGTGGGGAGCTCTTGCTCGTCACGCAGAACATCGATGGCCTGCACCGGCAGGCGGGCTCGCGCAATCTGATCGAGGTTCACGGGCGGGCGGATCGGGTTCGCTGCCCACGACTGGGTTGCGAGCACGGGGCGCCGGTGGGGTCGCTGCCGCGCGCGGATTTCGATCTGGCGAGGTTCGTGGCGGATCCCTCGGACGCGAATTTGCCCCGCTGTCCGCGTTGTCAGGCGGTGATGCGCCAGCATGTGCTTTGGTTCGACGAGTATTACGACAGCCACCAGGACTATGGCTGGGCGCGGGTATTGCGGGCGGCCAGCCACTGTGATGCGGCATTGTTCGTTGGCACGTCCTTTTCAGTTGGGGTGACTGACTTGGTATTGAATGCTGCCCTTGATCGCGGCCGTTCATCGCATCCGCCATCCGGGCGCGAAGT
>CAZBIU010000458.1:0-4866 GCA_964491625.1 uncultured Myxococcales bacterium | reverse complement strand
GGGCATGCGCGGCCTTTACCAGGTCATCAACATGAACTTCGCGCGCTCGCTACCGACCAGCTGCGAGATCATCAATCGAGAGCAAGACCTGGGCGACCCGGGCCTGCGCCAGGCGAAGATGACCTACCGTCCCTCGGGTTTCGTAAAGAAATTCCGCGCGCGCCGGGCCTGACGGCTGCCAAAGCCGCAGCCAAACCGCCGCGCGAATCTGCCTGGCCGGGCGGACACGGCGGTACTGGATCTCCAAAAGCAGACTTCGGAGGTCCTGAATGCACGAAGATAGCAAAGGTACCGGATGCGAATGTGACAGGCTGAATCGTCGCGAGCTCCTACGCGTGGTGGGCGGATCGGCGGGGGCACTTTTCCTGACCGCCGCCTTGCCTGGCTGTTCCAACCCGACGGGTTCGCCCCCCAGCGGGCCGGTCAGCGCCATGAAGGTTTCCGACTACAAGCTGAATTCGCTGGAGATCATGTCGTCGAACGTTGCGGTCGGCCTCGACGACAAAGGTCTTTATGCGATGTCCGCCGTCTGCACCCACGCCGGCTGCCTCCTGGAGGACAACGCGCAGACCATTGCCGCGGGGCTTTCTTGTCCCTGCCACGGCTCGGCCTTTGACGGCAACGGCCAGGTCACCCGAGGCCCGGCGCGCTCGCCGCTGCAACACTACCAGGTCACGGTGGCATCGGACGGCAGCATCACCGTCGACGGCAGCAAGCCGGTCGCGTCCGACGTACGCACGCCCACCGGTTGATTGGTTCCCCAATCCGCGGCCCGCAAGGCGTGGTGGTGAGCCCCCTTGCGGCCGCGGGTCCCGGAGCCGCAACCGCTGCGCCGGTTCCGGTTGATCCACTTCTGCCGCCGCCGTAAAGTCGCGACCCGCCAGGTAGTCTGGCGATTCCGCAGCGACTTCCCCGGCAGGAGTGACGACCGCCATGACAACCACGACCAGCAACGAACCGCTCTCGTTCAAGGAAAAGACCGGCTACGCCCTCGGGGACACGGCGTC
Organism: uncultured Myxococcales bacterium; assembly: GCA_964491625.1. Classification (GTDB taxonomy): domain Bacteria; phylum Myxococcota_A; class Polyangia; order Fen-1088; family Fen-1088; genus Fen-1118. The sequence goes on along the minus strand of CAZBIU010000458.1, from coordinate 3,859 downwards.
CAACCTGTTCTGGATGACATTCGTCTTCTTCGGGAATCTCTTCTACACGGATGTCTACGGGCTGGCGCCAGCGTCGATGGCGACGCTGTTCTTCTTGACCCGCATCCTGGACACCGTGTTCGACCCGGTCGTGGGCATGGTCGCCGACCGAACCCATACGCGCTGGGGCAAGTTCCGGCCGTACATCCTTTGGTTCGTGGTGCCCTTCGGGGTCTGCGGCACGCTCGCCTTCATCACCCCGCCCTTCAGCGCCGGCGGCAAGCTGATCTACGCGTACATCACCTACGGGCTCATCGGACTGGTGTACAGCGCGATCAACCTACCCTACTCGGCCCTGATGGGCGTCATTTCCCCGTCGAGCGAAGAGCGCACCAAGGTGTCCTCGTTCCGCTTCGTCGGCGCCTACTCGGCGGGCCTGGTGGTGAGCCTGTGCACGATGCCCCTGGTCTCCTTCTTCGGCGGCGGAAATCAGCAGCGCGGCTTCGCTATGACGGTGGGCCTGTACGCCCTGCTGGGCATGGTCATGTGGCTGGTCTGCTTCTCCGCCACCAAAGAGCGCGTGGTGCCCACGGCGAAGCAGTCGTCGTTCGTGCGCGACCTCGGCGATGTGGTTACCAACGTGCCGTGGCTGATCCTGTTCGTGCTCGGTATTGCGACGCTGAGCTACGTTTCGATCCGCAACGGTTGCTTCGCCTACTACTTCAAGTACTACGTGGGCGACCAGACCGTGCTCGGCATGCACCTCACGGCGAACAGCATCTTGGGCGCGTTCTTCGTGGTGGGCTCGCTGTCGACCTTGGCTGGCACATCGATGGTCGCCCCCTTCGCCAAGCGGATGGGCAAGCGGCAGCTCTACATGATCATGATGGGGCTCACCTCGGTTATCACCATCGCCTTCTTCTTCCTGCGACCCCAAGACGTCGTTCTCATGTTCATCCTGCAGATCCTGGCCAACATGATCATGGGCCCGAGCGCGGCGCTGGTCTACGCGATGTACGCGGACGCGTCCGACTACTCGGAGTGGAAGACCGGCCGCCGCTCGACCGGGTTGGTGTTCGCGGCGTCTTCTTTCGCGCAGAAGATGGGCTGGACCGCCGGCGGCGCGGTGACCGGCATCATCCTCACCGCCTTCGGCTACCAAGCGGGCGCCGCGCAAAGTGCCGGGTCGCTCACCGGCCTCAAGCTGCTGGTCAGCTTCATTCCTGCCGTCGGCAGCGTGATCGCGACCGTGCTACCCCTGCTCTACTCGCTCGACGACAAGAAGATGAAGGTCATCGAGAAGGAGCTGGCCGGTCGGCGCGCGGCTGCAGAGGCCGCCCCTGCCCAGTAAACCAAGGAGCCGACCATGAGCAGCAAGCGCACCGGCAAGAAGACGGCGAAGCAGGTCGTGAAGAGGGCGAAGAAGAAGAAGACCACGACCACGACCACGAAAAGTGTACTGGCGAATGCGTATGGGTACTTCGATGCGGGAAGGCGAGAGTACGTGATCACCCGGCCGGACACGCCGACACCGTGGTTCAACTTCATCGGCGAAGGGCGCTATGGCGGCATCGTCTCCAATGCGGCGGGTGGCTTCGCGTTCGATCGCGACCCGAAAAACCGGCGCGTGTCGCGCTACCGTTACAACGCGATTCCGGCAGATCAGCCGGGGCGCTACGTGTACCTGCGCGACATGGAAAGCGGCAAGTATTGGAGCCCCACCGCGCAGCCAACGCCGGCGGTGGAATTGTCCTCGTACGAATGTCGACACGGCGCCGGCTACACGAAGATCGCCAGCAGTTACGGCGGCATCGAGGCCAGCCTGCTTTACTTCGTGCCGCCCACGCCTGCCGACGAGACCTGCCCGTGCGAGCTGTGGGTGCTCACGGTCAAGAACGCGGGCAGAAAGCCGCGCAAGCTGCGCAGCTTTTCCTATGTCGAATTCAGCTATCGCGACACCCTCGGCGATCAGCTCAACCTCGATTGGTGCCAGCATATTCTCGAAGCGCGGGTCAAGGACGGCGTCATCACCTCGAAGACCCGCTTCGCGCCGACCACCAATTACTTCGCTTCCAGCGTGAAGCCGGCCGGGTTCGAAACCGACCGCGAGGTTTTCATCGGGCGCTTCCGCGACCTCTCCAATCCCGAGATGGTGGAAAGCGGCAAGCCAACCAGCACCCAAGCCGCACGCGGAAACAACATCGGCTCGCTCTGCCACAACCTCAACCTGGCGCCCGGCGAGGAGAAGCAAATCGTCTTCATCATGGGCGTCACCGACGAGCCGGCCCGCATCGCCACCATGGTCGAACGCTACCGGGACCCCAAGAACGTGGCCGTCGCCTTCGCCGCGCTGGAGGCCGACTGGAACGACTACCTCGGCCGTTTCACCGTCGACACACCGGACCCAGTGGTGAACGCAATGCTGAACGTGTGGAACCCGATTCAGTGCCGCACGACTTTGTTCTGGTCGCGCTTCGTCTCGGCCTACGAAACCGGCACCGGCCGCGGCATGGGCACGCGCGATTCGGCACAAGACACGCTGGGAACTGTCCACAACGCCGCCGACCGCGCACGCTCGACGCTCGACATGCTCTGGCACCTGCAGTACCAAGACGGCCACACCTGGCACCAAGTGCTGCCTCTTACCGGCGAAGGCGGGCCCGGCCTGGCCGCCGAGTTTCCGCAGTGGCCGCAGTGGTTCTCCGACGACCACCTGTGGCTGATCCTGGCCGTGTGCTCGTACCTGCGCGAGACCGGCGACGTGGGCTACCTCGACCACAAGATCGACTACTGGGACGGCGGCGCCGATACGATTTGGAATCATATGTTGCGCGCCGTGGACTTCACCTTGCAGCACCGCGGTCCGCAGGGCCTTCCGCGCATCGGATTCTCCGACTGGGACGACACGATGAACGTCGACCACGGCAGCGGCAAAGCCGAGAGCGTCTGGGTCGCGCAGCACTTCTGCCGTGCCATGCTCGACCTGGCCGCCTTGGCCGACCACCTGGGCAAAGACACCGACTCCGATCGCTTCCGCCGCCTGCACTCCGAGATGACCGAGATCCTCAATCGCGTAGCCTGGGATGGCGAATGGTACGCGCGCGCCTACGACGACGAGGGCCGGCCTATCGGCGTGAAGAGCGAGAGCCACCAAAAGATCGCGCTCAACACGCAGACCTGGGCGGTGATCGGCGAAACCGCGCCGCCCGAACGCGCGAGGCAGGCGATGGAGAGCGCGCACAAGCATCTCAACTGCAAGTACGGCCTTGCGTTGCTGTGGCCGGCGTACGTGACCGGCGACGAACGCGTGCGCGGCACGACCACCTATCCGCCGGGCGCCAAGGAAAACGGCGGGGTCTTTTGCCACGCCAACACCTGGGCCATCGTCGCGGCAGCCAAGCTGGGCATGCAGGATCGGGCGATGCAGTACTATCTGGAAATCACGCCGTTTACCCGCAAAGACGTCGACTGCATGAAGGTCGAGCCCTACGTCTACTGCGGCAACGTCGCCGGTCCCGAGCACCCGCAGTTCGGCTATGCCCGCAACGCCTGGCTTTCGGGAACCGCGTCCTGGACCTACGTGGCGGGAACCCAGTGGCTCCTCGGCATCCGGCCAACCCACCGCGGGCTGATGATCGCTCCGGTAGTCCCCGATAAGTGGCGTGGCTTTTCCGCCACGCGGATTTTCCGTGGGGTGACTTACAACATCGACGTCAAACGTCAGGGCAAGGGCAACCAGGTCGCGCTGCTGGTGGACGGCCAACCCATTGAGGGCGCGGTCGTGCCTCTGCCGCTGGCGGGAACCAAAGAGGTCAAGGTCGCGGTCAAGCTGGGCCAAAGCTCGTGACGCCCTAAGGTTGGCAGAGAACGTGTCGATACC
>CAZBIU010000457.1:0-4912 GCA_964491625.1 uncultured Myxococcales bacterium | reverse complement strand
GGACTCCTTGAGTGTAGTGCCTTCGTCAAGTGTCCGGTGAATCGGATCAACTCCAGTGATCGCGGTCATGCACGTGCTGCCGGTCGGGACGGTAAACGCTACATCCGTACCAGGGCACTCGGCAGCTGTCCCAGTATCGCTGGTGTAAACAGTCACCATGAGGTCATTGTTGGCGTCGCGATACTCGACGGTAGCAGAATTGGGCAGTGCGGGCGAGCTGTCAGACTCGACGGCATAGCAGGGATTGCCATCCTTCTTCACCCCCATGACCGACGCGCCACCTACAGGGACATCCGTGATGATGGTGATTCCGTTGTCGAAGCAATGGACGACGGCTCCCCACGTCATCGTCTGGTATGTGCAGGTACTGCTAGGCTGACAGCCGGTGACCGTGCTCACTGCGGAAGCCAGACACGGCAGATACGAACAGTCAATCGCAAGTGCAGCAAGATCGCTGGCTCTGTTGGCGTCGGTGCTCGTCCCACCAATGTCGGTTGATGGGGATCCACCGGTACCACTCGGAACGCTTTCGGCGGCTCCGCCGGTGCCGGCAGCCACACCAGCGTCCCAGGCCGAAGACGAATGGCCACCGCAAGCCAGGAGAACGGCCAACGAAAGTGTCGCAAGATACAATGCAGAGGAAGAATGGCTCTCGCTCTTCCTAAGCCCGTGCTCCGCATGCCCGATGTTTGCGCGCATCCCATCATAATACATCGGCCTCCGGGGCGGTTGGAAGCACAAGCACCATTTCCCGACCTGTACGCCGCAGAGACCCGGTTCGACGGGCAGGCCAAGCGCCTTTGGCCGACGTAGCGTGGGGCGACTGACTCAAACAGCCCTCTTGCGGCCCGAAATCCTCGGTGCTGGTGGCGCCCGCAACGATGCCCAGCGCACGGCGTAGCTCGAACAACACCTGCTACAGCTCAAGAGAGAGACAGCGGTGTCGAAGTGGTGGCGCGCGATCGAGATATCGTTCGCGTCGTTGGCGTCTACCGCGGCACACAGCAGGGCGCTGCACAGCCGACGAGCCAGACTTGCCCTCGTACTGCGTGCGCAAAGTCAGACGTTCAGAACCGTGACCCAAGACCTCGCGTGCTTGCGTGACTGTCATGGGGGCCTGACGAAGTCTCTCCAGCTCTCGCTGGCGGTGAACCCCCGATACCCAAAAAACGGCATCAGCGACTAGAGAATGGTTGTACACTGGCCGTCGTGCCTTGCCTCGCATCTGCGCGTTCCCAGCTCTCCCGGATAACGTCGCTCGTCCCTGCTTTGGCTCTTCTCGCGCTGACCTCGGCGTGCGAAGGAGACCTCGATCTCCCCAACGACCAAACCTGGGAATCGGCGCATTTTCGTTACCACACCCGCAAGGGGGACCAGGCGGCCTGCGAGGGTGTGCTCGTGCAGCTGGAGCGGAACTTTGCAATTGTGCAGGGCTACCTGGGCCTGACGTGGCCAGAGGGCAAGAAGGTCGACTATTACAAGTTTCGCGACCAGAACGACTACTCGAAGAATGCTCCTTGTTCCAAGACTACGGCGAGCTGTACCGAGGACTCATCGGTCATGAGCCCCTATATTCTGCAAGAACACGAGCTTATCCACGCCTACCTGGCACCGTTCGGGGATCCCCCTTCTTTCTTTGTCGAGGGCGCGGCGGTGGCACTGTCCTGCGACCGTCCCTGGGACGAGCGTTCAGGGACAGCCGGCTGGCAGGACGTGGTCACGTTGACCTCGCTCGACATCAACGATGTGTACAAAACAGGAGGTTGGTTGGTGGGGTATCTGCTCGACCGCTACGGACCCGCGCCTTTCCTGGTCTTCTACGATCGCTTGAAAGAGTCCGCCTCGGCCGAAGACATCGCTCTCACTTTCCAAGAGATCTATGGGGAAAGCTTGGACGCCGTTTGGGATGCGGCGACGGCGGGCGACCGCGTCGGTTGTGTGAACCTGTGGGCCTGTCAGGGCCCGACCCTGGTGCTGGACGGAAACCCGCAGACCCTGGCCCAGGCTTGTGACGGCAGCGACAACAGCCGAACCTTTCAACTCGCTACCGACACAGATCTGGTCATGTCGAACAGCGGGACGCCCTACTACGCCCCTGTCCGCTGTGATTCGGCCACGTTCATCGGCGTGTCGGGTTATTACACCGGTATTGCCCAGTACGCCACCTTGGCCCATGTGACCGCCGGTAAGTACTTCCTTCGGGCCGCGGGCCTGGACACCTCGGGTACGGCCCCGCTTCGCGCCTTGCCGAACAGCGCCTATGTTCGCGACTGCCCGCAGGCCCAGCCCATCGATCTTGGGACCAGTGAATTCACCAGGCGCGACCTGGATCTGACCATTCCCAACGACGGCCAACCCTGGTTCGTCAAGCTGCATGTCCCCGACGATTGGCACTTCTGGTCTACCGCCACCGCGAGTGAGCACGTCATGGCTTGCCCCGATTGTGGCGACCTCACCCAATGCCAAGCCTTCCGTGGGGACGCGCCCCTGGATGGCGAGGGCAACGTGATCCTGCGCCTGACCTCCACCACACCGGATCCCGGCCAACTGTCCGGTTCCGGCTATACGTCGTATTCCTTCGGATACAGGCTCCGAACCCCCGTGGACGCAGGCGCCGCGACCGACGCGCTCGATCCCGATGCGGAGTAAAGGGAAGCCGGCGCGGGAAAGCATCAGCAGAACCGTGTGCTAGACCTGCCCGCGATGTCCGAAAATCCGTCGCCGAGGCTCAAGCTGCCTCTCGATGTTGGCCAGATTGCTCGCACGTCGCCGACTTTCCAAGCTCCCTATCTCGGCGATTCCGTGAGAGAATTTCAGCGATGCTTTTCCGCACACCACGGGATGTTCTGAACCTCAGCTTGGCGAACGACGTCAGGGGGATTATAATGCCCCTTAAAGGACTCTAAAAGATGAACCTCATCGCCATCAAAGATCTCAAGCAACCACGGCGTCTGAAGGAGCGTTTGTCGACCGAAAAGGAGCTGTTGCTCACCAGCGACGGTAGACCGGTGGCCGTCCTGGTCGAGGTCGGTCCCACGGACGACCCCGCCGCCGTCATCCAGGCTATCCGCGACTCGCGTGGCCGACTGGCGCTGGCGCGCGCGAGAACGGCGGCCCAGAAGGCGGGCAGCAGCACCATGACGATGCGTGATATCGAGCGGGAGATCGCAGCGGCACGCCGGGAGCACAGGCCGCACCGATGATCCGAGCAGTGGTCGACACCAATGTCCTTGTAGCCGGGTTCCTCTCGGCCGCAGGCCCTCCCGGGCGCATCGTAGACTGGCTGCGCGGCGGCACGGTCATCGCGGTCATCGACGATCGAATTCTCGCGGAATATGTGGAGGTGCTGGCGCGTCCGGTCTTCGGGTTGCCACCAACCGACGTGGCGGACGTGCTCGCTGCGATCCGTTCGCATGCGGTCTGGGCTGACGTGGGGCCCGACGACATGGTGAAGCTTCCCGACCCTGATGACGCCGCCTTCGCGGAATGCGCGCTCGTCGAAGCGGTTCCTCTCGTGACAGGGAATCTGCGCCATTTCCCCAAGCGGACCTGCCGGGGCCTACGGGTCATGACCCCTGCCGAATTCCTGCGGCTTGCCGGCGGCGCCAGATGAGAAGCGCCGGCACGGATGAGGCTCACGCGACCATCCCCAATGCCAGGTAGCTATTGGCCAGCGCCACCAGTTGACCGAGTTCTGCACGTGGGTCATCCTCGCAACGTGATCCATGTTCCGAAGGACGACCACCGATTCCTCGGCAAGCCGGTGCCGATGAGTCCTATTCCAACCGTTAGGTCAACCCAAACCCAATCGGAAGCAGGATCGGCAATGCCGATGATCGAGGCCGCTCTCGCGAAGGCTTTGCCCATGGACCGGCTTCCGCAACCGCCTATGCTCTAAACAGGAAAGAAAGGAGTACGCAAAATGAAACTCGTTGGCTCCATGGTCATTCTCTTGATGCTGACTTCGGCCGCACTAGCGAAGAAAGCGGAGAGGCGAGAGAAGAAGTCCGACCCTGCTCGCACAATCAATACACTAAGAACGAAGGAAAAGAGCATCTCGTTTACGTGCAGCCCTACCAATTGCAGGGAACAGCAAGATGGCAGTCTCTTGTTCAACTTGAGTTGTCAGACCAATAAGGAAAATGACAAGTTGGAAGTATATATGGGAGACAAAAGCCAAACAATCCAGTCATACGGGTTCGTTGACATTCCCGGGGAGATCAAGGCGCCTAAGAAGGGAGCTGTCCCGATCAAGATAGCCGTCAGCGAGGATGAAGATTCCCCCCGAACGACATTTACGTTCAAGTACACCGTAGAGCAAATAAAGAGGCCCGCTTGTCGAAAGTACGGTGATGTAGAACTATAGCGTTCTTCGACACCGGCGAGCGGTAGCGGTTGATCCTGCCGTCAGCGTCACAGTCCAGCTTACGGACCTGCCGAGTGAGCCCCGAACAAACGACCCGTTGGTTAGCAGAAATTCGCTTCGCGTGGGTCGACCAGTGTACAACCACCGAGAGCCTCCTTGGGGTCGGGTTGGGGCAGGGTCAGGATCAGCACCTGCTGGGCCGAATCGATTTTCACTTTGAAGGTCGTGATGAAATCCATGCCAAGCAGGCCCTCGAAGTTTTCCGATAGGGAGGCCGCCACCGTGGCCGGCACGAATTCCATGGTCGATGGTAGCGAATTCGGGCTGGTGCTGTCCGCCTGCGAACAAGCAGACCTCGCGATTCTGCACAGCTCGCATTCTCGACTTGACGAGCCCGTGACTCGCCTGGATAGTCCCGAGTCATGCTGATGTCTCGATTGGGCTTCTTGCTTTGGGCATTCACGATTGCGATTCCGGTCGCGGTCGCGCAGCCATCTTCGGGCGACGGTCAGGCGCCGCAGCCCTACCAGGCATCGCCGCAGCCCT
>CAZBIU010000456.1:0-4916 GCA_964491625.1 uncultured Myxococcales bacterium | reverse complement strand
AGGCACGCGGTGAGCATCTCCTAGTTGATGATCTTGCGGCCCTTGGCGTTGGTCATCTGCTTTTCGATCTCGAAAAGCATGCCGGCCGCAACCGGCTTGCCGGCATCGTGGAAAAGGCCCGCGCGGTAGGCGTCGAGCAAAACGCGTTCGTTCGCCCCGCGACTTTGCATCAGGCGTTGCGAAATAATCGCCACCGCCAGGGCGTGCTGCCACGGCTGCTTGCACACAGCCTGAGCTCGCGGCGGAACACCTTCAAGCAGCGGGCGCAGTGCGATCTCGAACAGCCCGGTCCGCACGCCTTCGGCGCCAAGGCGGGCAATGGCTTGCTCGGTCGTACGTGAGGGCGTGTGGCAGGGGCCGGTGGTGTTGGCAACCTGCTGGAGCTGTGAGGCCAGTCGCGCGTCGGTGGCAAGCAGCGACGCCATGCCGCCAAAGGAGAAGTCCGGGGCACCCAGCAAATCCAGACAGCGCAGGATCGAACGCGAGATGACCGGAAGCTCAAGGTCGATATCAAGCGGCGTGCGCGACTTCAGGATCTCGACCAGTTGATCGGTGAGGGTCGAGTTGCCGGAGCCCGAGGTGGACGGCCGGCCCGGCAGCGCCAGGGACGGTCCGGGCGACCCCGCTCCCGGCTTGGTCTCGAGGGTTGGCGTTGGCAACGCCGGCTTCGAGGACAGGCCGCTTGCGGGCGCCGCCGGGCGATAGCTGGTTGGCGCGGTTGCAAGCAGAGTGCTGGTCCGTGGCGGCGCCACCGTGACCGGCGACGGGGTCACGGGCGCCAAGCTCGGCTGGCCCGAGAATGTCGGCACCGCTTCGACCACGGCCTCGCGGAGCTCGCGCATCGAAGCGAAGCGCTGCTCCGGTTTCTTGGCCATCGCCTTCAAGATCACCGCGCTCATCGCCGCGGACACCTCGGGATTCAGGCTCTCGGGCGCAGGCGGTTCTTCCTGCACGTGACAAACGATCAGTCGACCGGCAGTCTCCGCCGTGAAAGGCAGCCGACCGGTCACCGCTTCGTACAGCACCACGCCGAGCGAATAGATGTCACTGTGGTAGTCGAGATGCGTGTCTCCCAGGCACTGCTCGGGCGACATGTAGGCCGGGGTTCCGATCAGCATTCCCATCTCGGTGTGGTGGTGCACGTTGCGGTCGGGAGCCAGCAGCTTGGCAATTCCGAAGTCGAGCACCTTGACGAAGTCCGGGTAGTCGGGGTGATCGCGAAGGAAGATGTTGGCGGGCTTGAGGTCGCGGTGGACCATGCCATGTTCGTGGCCGGCTCCCACCGCGGACGCGACCTGTGCCATCATGCGGGCAGCGGCTGCAAGGTCGAGGCTGCGTACGCGAGCGAGACGCTGCTCCAGCGTTTCTCCGTCGAGAAGCTCCATCACGATATAGGGCTGCTTGCCGAAGCTGCCGAAGTCGGTGACCTCGACGATATTGGGATGGCGAATGTCGTTCACCGCGCGCGCCTCGGTGAAGAAGCGCGACACTACCTCTTCCTTGTCCGCGATCTCGGCTGCCAGAACCTTGATGGCCGCGCGGCGGCCGATGAGCACGTGCTCGGCCAGATACACGCGGCCCATGCCGCCTTCGCCGAGCAGGGACAGAATCTTGAACGAGCCGAGCGTCTGCCCGACAATGGCATCGACCGCCCGGGTGGCCACGCCTCGCGAGGAAAAAGCTACCGTCGCTCCTCTGCTTCGGGAAAGGTCTGTGGCCGCCATTTGTCGAGTAACACCATCGGCGGCCGAACCCCCTTCTTGAGAGGGGTGGAGCGAAAAAAACACATTTCTGACAGAAAGGTCGAAGTGTCGCTTTTCCGACGGTGGCAAACGTCAAAGAGCTGACGTCTGGTCAACGGTGTGACGGCAGAACTAGCTCGAAAAGGGCGCCCTTGCCGATTTGCGCGGACGCGGAGACGCGGCCGCCGTGGCGGGCGGCGATGCGCTGGACCGTGGCCAGCCCGATGCCGGTGCCCGGGTAATCTTGCGTGGAGTGCAGGCGCTGGAAGGGGGCGAACAACTTGCCGGCCAAGGCCATGTCGAAGCCGGCGCCGTTGTCGCGGACGAAGAAGACCTGGCGGCTGCAGTCCCAGCGGGCGCCGACCTCGATGTCGGCGTCCTCGGTTTTGCGCGTGTATTTCCAGGCGTTGTCGAGCAGGTTCTCCAGCATGATGCGCAAGAGGCCCACGTCGCCGCGCGTGCGTAGTCCGGCTTGCACGTGGAAGTGGACCCGGCGTCCGGGCTCGCGTTCGCGCAAGAGCACGAGGATGTCGTTCGCCATCGCGCTGAGGTCGACGTCCTCGATGCGCATTTCGGCGCGGGTGATGCGCGAGAGAACCAGAAGGTCGTCGATAAGGTGTCCCATGCGCGCGGCCGCCTTGCGCACCCTCGCGCAGTAGTCGGCCGCTCGGTCGTCGAGGGTGTTGCCGTAGTCCTCGAGAAGCGCTTGCGTGAAGCCGTCGATGGAACGCAAGGGAGCGCGCAGGTCGTGCGAAACGGAATAGGCGAAGGTTTCCAGCTCGCGGTTGGCGGCGGCCAAGTCGGCGGTGCGCTCGTCGACGCGAAGCTCAAGCTGCTCGTTCATGGTGCGTAGCGCTTCCTCGGTCCGTTGTCGCGCGGTGATGTCGAGCCCGAACGAGATGGTGCCGACCACCTTGCCGTGCACGGTGATGGGGTTGTTCTGCCAGACGATGTAGCGCTCGTCGCCGGTGGCGGTGAGCATTGGGAGCTCGAAGGTACTGGGCTCACCGCCGTCGAGCAAACGACGGAATTCCTGCTGGACCTGCGGGAAAAGGCGCGCCGGCGCCATGACCTCGAACCAGTTTCGGCGCTCGATGTCGGCGCGCGAGTAGCCGGTGATGCTCTCGGCGGTACGGTTGAAGGCGCGCACGCGGCCGTCCCGGTCGAGCCCGACCACGATGATGCTGGCCAGCTCGATGAGCTGTTCTGCGTGGTCCTTGGCTTCCTGCAAGGCCTCTTGCGCCGACACCAGGTCGGTCACGTCCCGCTTGACGCCCCAGATGCGAACCAGCCGTCCCGCCTCCACCTCGCCCGAAAGGTTGTTGAGCGAACGGAACACGCTTCCGTCGTGGCGTCGTTCGGCAAGCAGCAGGTTGTCGAGGCGGTATCCCGACATGATGAAGGCCACCACGAAGCCGAGCTGTTCTTCCCGCGAGCTGGCTAAGAGCTCGCCGAAAGCCTTGCCGACCATGGCCGGCGCGGCATCGAACCCGAACTGCTTGGCGAAGGTGTCGTTGCAGAACCTGATGCGGGCGTCGCGGACGATGGCTTCCGCCTGTTGGTGGACGGGCAGCTCGGCGGCGACAGGCGGATCGACGTCGAAGCGCCAGAGTCCTTCGGAAGCCAGGTCGAGGAAATGGCGTACCTGACTTTCCAGAGTTTCCTCGGCCGGTTGTGCTGGTGCGCGGTCGGGCGTGTCGTTCATGAGATGCTGCACCTCACGGTGTCATCGGCAGAACCTTCCGGACCATGATAGAAGAATAGTTGGCCATGCGCTCTGCGAGACTTGCTTCGTCGGCCGCGATGCCAAGCGATTCGGCTGGGCTGGCCGATGTCGGGCAGGGCGCCGGGCGAGGGCAAGGGGACCGGGGTCGGATCTTGATCGCTGACGGCGCCGACCTGCAGCTTTCGTCTGCCAGGACCGCGATGGAGGGGGCCGGTTTCGCTGTCGATGTGGTTGGCGACGGAGCGGCGGCATTGGCGCGATTGGCCAGCACCCGTTACCAGGTGTTGCTGGCCGATGTTTCGCTGCCCCACCTCGATCCGTTGGCATTGCTGCGATCGGTTAGACGACGCGACCTGGACGTGCCGTTGATTCTGGCCAGCGACGCGGCTGGCTCGGGGCTGGCCGCGATCGTCGTGGAGCAGGGAGCGCTTTGCCAGGTCGCGAAGCCTGCGCCCGCCGAGCTGCTGGTTGGGAAGGTCGAATACGCCGCGAAACTTCACGCGCTCGCCAGGTTGCGCCGGCGGGCCCTGGACATCCTCGGGGGCCAGTGGAGCCAGATGGGCGATCGAGCGGCGCTGGAGGTTGCTTTTGAGCGCGCCTTTGATCGACTGTCGATCGCGTTCCAGCCCATTGTCTCGTGGTCCGGCCGGCGCGTGATCGGTCACGAGGCCTTGCTGCGCAGCTCCGATCCGCAATTGCCCGATCCGGCGTCAGTGTTGGCGGTCGCGGAGCGACTCTCGCGCATCGACCAAATCGGGCGCCTGGTGCGCGAGCGGGTGGCTCGCTCGATGGCCAAGGCACCCGCCGAATTCGTCTTCGTCAATCTGCATCCGCACGAGCTCTTGGACGGTGAGCTGTTTTCGGCCACCGCTCCGCTGTCGCAGTTCGCGGATCGCATCGTGCTCGAAGTCTCCGAGCACGCCCTACTCGACGACATCGAGCACCTCGAATCGCGGGCGGAGACTTTGCGCAAGCTGGGCTTCCGCCTGGCGCTTGACAACCTGGGACCTGGATACCCCGGACTCTCGTCGTTCGCGCGCCTGCGGCCGGAATTTGTGAAGTACGACTTGTCACTGGTCCGCGGCGCCGAGCAAACGCCCGAGCAAGTCGAGATTGTTGCTGGCATGACCACGCTGTTTGCCTCGATGAGCACGCAAGTCATCGCGGCTGGCATCGAATCCATCGCCGAGCGCGATGCCATGCTGAAGGCGGGTGTGGATCTGCTGCAGGGATTCGCATTCTCGCGGCCAGAGAGCGCGTACCGTCAGCCGGAGGTTGGCTAGAGCCAAGGCAGATCTAAAGTTCCTGCGCCATCATCAGGAAGAAGGTTCGACCGAGCTGGGGATAATCGACGCCGGCAAAGCCGGGATCCGCGTAGTGCGTGTTGGTGAGGTTGCGCACCGCGAGCATGAGGGTTTGATCGCCCGTATCGAGCGGGAACGGCAGCG
>CAZBIU010000455.1:0-4951 GCA_964491625.1 uncultured Myxococcales bacterium | reverse complement strand
GAATGAAAAGCCGCCCCAGCACTGCCAGCGTGCCGTACACGATTCCCGGGGGCATCGTGTACGGCACGCTGGCAGTGCTGGGGCGGCTTTTCATTCCCGGCCGGCGCTGGCGATGCGCGGGCATCTTCGGGGTCGGCTGCCTGCTGGTATTGGTAGCGCGCTTCGCACTGTTCCTGCAATGGCTGCCCAACACCTTCTACGCGAAGATGAACAACCAGACCACGTGGCAGTCGGGGTGGGGTTACGCGCGGACGTTCTTCGTCGTTTATGGCCTGCCATACTTCATGTGCGGTCTGCCTGCCTTTGCGCTGCTTGCCCCTCGTACCCGGGTTGCCTCGCTAGTGGCGCTGGCACAGACGCTGTTCGCAGTCGTCTTTGCTGTCATTGCGGGCGGTGATTGGATGCGCCACTGGCGCTTCATGCAGGCGATAGAGGGCCCGTACTGGGTGCTGTGCGGGCTGGGCCTGTTGGGGGTTCTGACCTGGCGGCCGTTACGCTTCGGCGCGTGGGTTGCTTCTACTCGCAGCAACCTGCTGTTGCTGTCGCTCTTGCCGATGGTCTTCTTCGGACTCCACGGCTGGAAGCAACGGGTCCATACCTGTGCAACAGATCACGATCTCGACATGCGCCGGATCGCCAAGGTCGGCACTCTCTATCATAAGCTCGGGGATCAGCTGGATCTGGGCCGGCCGCTGCTCATCGCGGACGTAGACGCCGGCGGCATGTCGTTTCCGCCTGGGATCGACGTGCTCGACATGGGGGGACTTGGGGATCTTACCTTTGGGTACGATTGGACCCGACGCCCGACTGCCATTGTCGACTACTTCTTTGACTATCGTCGCCCGCACACCATGCACACCCACGGCGGATGGGTTGATGGGCGGCCCATGCACAGTTTGTCTCCGTTTGATCGCCAGTACCGGGTGATGGGGCAGAAGCTGATGGACCAGCTTTCCGTCTCATGGCTGACAGCTATTCGCGCGGATCTGGTCGATCCACCGGCGGCACCGATCATGCCCGTGCAGATCAGGCTGGGCGGTATACTCGTGCTCGGCTTCTCCTCGTTGCCCGACCCGCAGGGGCACGAGGTCCTTTTCATTCACGCGCTGCAGGCGGAAAACGCCGAGCCACCCGCCCTCAAGGTGATGGGTGCCGACGGTGCCTCGCATGACGTCGGCTGGCATTCCCAGCAAGACGTCAAGCATGGCCCGCCTGGAACCTTCCTGTTGGGCGTGGTTCGCTTGCCGCCGGCCTCGCTTCCCATCACCATCCGCCCCGGCGAGATCCAGCTTACCGATTGGCCGAGCATCGAGATCGGGCTAAACAGCGCCGAGGCGTTGTCGCGTCTGCCGCTCTTCCGGCTGGCCGGCCTGCCCACGCCGCTTTGCCAACCCGCCGACCTATTGGCTGCCTACGCGAGCGCCGGTGCACGAGCGCGCGGGGCCAGGCTGCTCGCAGATTTGTGTCGGGGGGGCCTGTCGCGTGGTGCTCGTGCAGCGCTTGCAAACGAGATTTCGCGCGAGGCGCGCTCGCAGAACGACGCCCAAGATCGCTACGACGCACTTCGGGTGTTTGAATCGCTGGGTCTGCCCACGTCGACCTTTCAGATGGGTCTGATTGGCCGCGCTCGCAGCACGCCCTACGACGAGGTCGCAGGGGCGTGGGCCGATCGGATGCTGAAGACACCGCTGCCGGCGGCAGCCCAGGTGCGGGCTGGGTTGGCCGCGCTCGTGTTGGGTGGCCAGTACGACAAGGCGATCCTCACGGCGCTGGCACGCGGATTCACCACGGTACCTGAGGCTCGCGATCCCCTTTGCCTGTCGGTGAAGGCCCTGGGGCTGCAGCCGTACCTATTGTCCCAGCTTCGTTGTCCAGACCGGATCGAGGCGCACCTGCGCGTCTTGCGCCAGGGGTTCGAGGATGCATCGGATGGTAGCCTGCACTTTGACGAAGCGGCGCGGGGATGGCTCGTGTCAGAGCCGTCGGTGCCGCGCGTGGGAGGGCAGGGCCAGGCGATGCTCTTCGTTCCCGCCTGCAACGCGAGACCGTGTCCCGAAATGGTCTGGGGGCCCCTGGCTTGGCCGGGGCGCTACTTTGGTGCGCTCGCCACCGGTGCAAAGGCAGGGGGGACGATCGTCGTCGAGGCACACCAGGGGACGCGCTGGGTGGAAATTGCCCACCTGACCGTGCCAGTCAACGAGGATATTCTGTTTCCCGCCGGGGTCATTCTGCCCGAGGTCTCTTCTTCGGAGGTGCGAGTTCGCGTGTCCAACCGGTCGCACACGCGGGCGATGACCGTCGATGCACTGACCTTTCTCGATCTGGACTAGGGCCTCGACCGCGACGTTCTGCAACCATCTGGCTTGGTCTTTCGCGCGCCGGCGTCCTGCGGTCGAGGCACTAGCTATCTCTGGGCTCGCGTATCCGACGTTGCTATGCTCGCCTCACATGCTGTCTCTCTTTCGCGAAGTGACTCTGCTATCGGCCCGGCGTGCTGCGCGTGCTTGGCCAGTGGCGCTGTCGTTCTTTGTTTACGCCGCAATCATGCTCGCGGCGGCCAACCTATTGGCGCCGCTTGGGATGATCGGCGGCCTGGTATTGGGTTTGGTGTTGGCAGCGTGCTGGTCCAGCTACCTAGAGCTCGCCTCGCAGGCGGTGGCGGGCAGCAAGATCCGGCTCGGTTGGCACGAATTTCGCCGCACCTTTGTTGCGCGGCTGTGGGACGTGGTCAGCGTGATGTTCGCCTTTTGGATCATTTCTTTGTTGATGGGCCCTGCGCTTCGGGGGCCGAACGGCGAGCGCGTGGCCGCTATCTTCGGATTGGCGGTGGCATTCTTCTTCAACGCCGTGCCCGAGCTCTTGTACCAAGGCCATTCGCGGTCGTTCGCTCTGCTCGTGGAGTCGGGGCGCTTCATGATCGCGAATCCCGTGGTTTGGCTTCTGCCCAACGTCGTGTTCGCGTCGTTGCTCCTGTTGCCGACCGGCCGGCTGGCTGTCGAGCGGCCTGCCGAGCTGCTGCTGGTCTTCGGTGGCACCTTCTCTTCGCCGCTTGGGCTGGCCGCGATGGTCACCGCCTGGCCCACCTGGACATGGCCACTGATTCTATTCGGCCTACACTACGCGATGGTGTTTCGCGGAATCTTGTTCCAGAAGTTGTCGTCGGGGACCGGCAATGCGCGCCTACGCGCTTTCCGGGCGAAGATGAAGGGCTAGATCCCCATGTTCGACAGGGTGTCCGCGATCTGGTTCACCATCTCAACCAGATGCGGATGGGTCGCCTCGATCTGACGCACGGACGAGGACAAGGCATGGGCAACTTGCAAGGTCGAGCTCGGCGGCTGCGCGCCCGGCGTAACCGACGAGACCTCCGCCTTCAGGCCGGCCACGATCTCTAGCAACTCCTGCCGTGTTGTTTCGGGTATTCCGGCGGACGTGCGTAGCGCATTTTCGAGTTTGGCAAGATGATCGGGCGTCATGACGGGCCGATTCTACTACCGTTTGCCTGTCCTATCTTGTCGCATTGGCAAAGCGCAGCCGGGAGCTTCGACTTCCTAACCGCACGGATAGTCCAGCCATCATTGCTCGGGACCGTTCCTGGGACACCGCATGCGGGCATTTACTGACGGAAACGGCTAAGCTGGCGCCATGGCGAGCTTGGCACAGCTCCGCAACTTGTTTCCCATTACCCAGACCTGCCATTACCTGAACCACGCGGCGGTATCGCCCACCTCGACACGCGTGCGTGACGCGGTCAAGGCGTGGGTGGATGACCTCACCTCGTACGGCATGGCGAACATCGCGGATTGGGTGCGCCGGGAGCGCGAGACCCGCTCGACCGCCGCTCGCATCCTGGGTGCGTCGCCCGATGAGATCGCATTCGTGCGCAGTACCTCGCACGGACTTGGCGCGTTCGCCGAGGGGCTGGCATGGCAACCGGCGGACGAGGTCGCCGTCTGCACCGAGCTTGAGTATCCCGCTAACGTATATCCGTGGATGCATCTTGCGGATCGCGGGGTGGTCGTGCGCCCCATCGCGCCCACGGCCGGCGGGGTAGTTGTCGACGAGGTTGCCAAGGCGGTCGGCCCACGCACGCGACTGGTGTCGGTGAGCTCGGTACAATTTGCGACCGGCGTGGCGACCGATCTGGAGGCCATCGGCAGCTTCTGTCGCGAGCGCGGGGTGCTCTTTTGCGTGGACGGGATTCAAAGCGTGGGCGCGTTTCCCATCGACGTTGCGAGAGCGAAGATCGACCTGCTCTCGGCCGATAGCCACAAGTGGCAGCTCGGCCTTCCGGGTGTCGGCGTGGCGTACGTTCGGCGTGACGTGCTTCCCAGGCTGAGGCCGTCGGTGGTCGGCTGGAAGAGCATCAAGACCCCGCTCGACTTCGACCACTTGAGCTTCGTTCTGCGCGACGACGCTGCCAAGCTGGAGGAGGGCACGCAGAGCTTCGCCACGATTCTCGGCCTCGGCGCCGCCTTGGTCTTGCTCGAAGAGGTCGGGATTGACCGAATCGCCGCCCACATCGCCGACTGGCTCGACCAGGCGGAAACGCCGCTGGCCGCCCTCGGACTCGATCCGGGCCCCGATCGAGCCGTGCGCAAGGGCATCCTCACCTTTCGCGCGCCCACCGGAACGGCCGAGGCGTTTGCGATCCGCGCGCAGCACGCCGGCGTCATGCTTTCAGCCCGTCGGGGACGTGTGAGGGTCTCTCCCCACTTTTATAGCGACGCCAGCGATCTGGGCGCGCTTGTCGACTTGCTTCGTTCTTGAGTCGGCGCGCCTCCGCCCCAGAAACACGAAAGGCCTCCTGGCAGCGCCAGAAGGCCCACGTGGTCGGTAGAGCTCGCTCTACTTCTTCTCGGCCTTGGCGGGAGCGGCCTTCTCGGCTTTTACTTCCTTCTCGGCCTTGGCGGGAGCGGCCTTCTCGGCTTTTACTTCCTTCTCGGCCTTG
>CAZBIU010000454.1:0-4953 GCA_964491625.1 uncultured Myxococcales bacterium | reverse complement strand
AATCCGAGTCCGTGTTGCAGCTTTGGTAGCAGAGCCCATCTCCAGCCGGCTTGCAGGGATTCGTCGGAGGATACGGGCATACCGAGTCCGTGTAGGCGAACCATCCCGATGCACAAGGCGGACCGGGCCGGCACGACGGGGCAGCGTCGCTGCCGAGATTTGCTTCGCCGCCGGCTGCAGCGTCGAAGTGCCCCGCCACGGCCCCGCCTTGGCCACCTGTGGGGATGCCGTTGCGCTCACATGCGAGCGTCGCCATGAAGAGCAAGCCGAAGAGCGACGCAAGTCGAATCGGGTTCATGGCAGGCCTTTCACTCAATCCAGGCTAGATGATTCAACCGACGTTGCCTAGTGTGAGCGGTCACACGCTAGCCCATCCTTTCTACCCGACAAGGAGGCACCCATGCGTGCGATTGGAGTGTGGGGATCCGGCGAAGCCAACATCCCGAATGGGTCCAGCGAGCACGCGCCCTCGCTGGCGTTTCGGGCGCGGACGTCGTGCCCGAGGTGGGCCGCAGACACGATCGCCAAGAGCGCTGCGCTCGGCGGGCAGAGGGGTCGGGTGCGTGACCGGTCCGCCCTATGGTCGACAGACACTCAGTCGCCTGCCCTTAATGGAGTAGCTGCAAGGTATTGTCGGCGTCATTGACGAGATAGAGACCGGCACGCTCGGGGGCAACCGCCAAGCCAAAGAGTGTTAACTCTGCCGCTTACACCACGCTCGCCAGTCGGCTTCCACGGATTTCGCCATGGTGTGAACCGCGTCCGGAAGCCACCCTGCTTTCCGCCCAGCCATGTCGCGTGCGATGCGCTTGCGTGCTTTCGCCGTTCCAAGATGGATGTTCGCGGTCTCGAAGCCCATGGCGTGCAGCAGTCGCTTTTCATCGCGCACTTTGGGCAAGGCGTCGAGCCCGATGCGTGTGCAGTGAGGCGCCAAACGCCGCACGATCCATCGACCGTAAACGCGCAGGAATGGATCGGGAACACGGATCGCTTGCGCAATGATGTCAGCGTAGTGAATGGCACCGCCGCGGACGTCGGCTGCGAACATGCGCGCCGACGGTGCGAGCGCCTTGGCTTCACGTGCCACCTTGCCGCCGCGCCAGTTGGCTACCGCCACGAAGCGCTGGCGGCCAAGGCTACCCATACCGGCGCTGCGGTGGAAGACGTCGAAGTCCAGGTCGCGCTCGGGCAGCATACGGGCCAGCGCTTTGCGCGCGGTCTTGGGAACGCCATTCGAGATCGGCTGGAGTCGGCCAATCTTGTCCCAGAACGCGACCGGATCGCGCAGGTCGCCCGTAGCTGCCTCGCGCAGCCAGGCGTGTCTCTCCTCGAGCACAAAGGGCTCTCCACCGCTATCAAGCGCCGCCTGGTAGCCGGCAAGAATGGCCTCGCAAGCATCCTTGCTGGAAATGGCCAGGTGGGCGGAGGCAAGGTGTGCACTGGTGGCGAGGCGGACGATATCGCCCGTGTAGGGTAAGGGATAGGCTTCGTCGAAATCGTTTACGCCCCACACCAAGCGGCCATCCGCATCACGCCAGGTGCCGAAGTTCTCGACGTGAAGGTCGCCAACTGCAAGCAGCGTGGGCGCCGCAGCGAGCTCAGGGCACAGGTCGGCCCAGATCTCCGCCCAACGGTAGTAGGTGGCGCGGAAGAAAGGAAAGATCCCCTCGGCCATGCGCGTGTGTTTCAGGTCCAGGTCTTCGCTGACAAGTGCGATGTGCCGGCGTAGCCATCGTTCGTAGGCGCGTGTGGACTTTTCGAAGCGCATAGAGCCTCCGGCAGGGGTTCTTCTGCGCACAGCATAGCGCGGCTACGCTCCGAGACGAGAGGCGCCAGCAATTCCGCCCGTCGCTCGTGTTACGGCGCTGCGTCCCGGGTCAGATAGCCCTCAGTTTGCCCTCGGTGTGCGCTCGGTTGTATGCTGCGGCCGCCGAGATGACGAGCGTCACCGGCTTCGTCCTTTTCGTGACGAAGTGGCAAGATTTGCGCTTCTAACTGGCACAACGGCAAAAAAAAGGGGGCACGTGAAATGGCAAGATTGATTGGTATTGCGACCTCGAAGGCGGTGACCCGAGCTACGCATTGGCAGCTGTTGATCGGCGCTGGCGCGCTGGCTGGCATCCTTGCTATGGTGCCCGCGGGATGCAGCAGCAGCAGCAAGCCGTCCGGCGGTAGCGGCGGCATAGCAGGCGGCACAGCGGGCAGCGGCGGTAGCACCGCGAAGGGCGGCTCGACCGGGGCTGGCGCAGGCGGGATCGCCGGCGGATCGGGCGGACACGCCGACGCCAGCATCGGCGCAGGCGGCGCAGGCGGGATCGCCGGCGGATCGGGCGGACACGCCGACGCCAGCATCGGCACCGGCGGCGTAGGCGGCACCGGCGGCAACACAGCGGCTGCGTGCGGAAACCCCGGCCAAGCTTGCTGCGCTGCCAACACCTGCAACAATGGCGGTTGCTGCATGCCCATCACCACAGATGCTGCCGGACCGGCGACCAGAATGTGCGTCGGTGCCGGCGAGGCCTGCACGGCGAACGGTGTGAGCGGAACCTGCTCGTCAAGCACCAGCTCATGTATGTCGGCCGGCTCCCCCTGCGGTGGTATCGGCCAAGCCTGCTGCGGCGGGGGCGCCGATGGCGGCTTCGGGGCACCCGCGCAGTTCTGCACCGCCTCTGGGTCGCAATGCACGAACGGAAGCTGCGTCGCGTGTGGAGCGTCGGGGGCCGAGTGCTGCGGGGCCGGAGCTGCCGGACAATGCCAGGGTTCACTGGTTTGTGCTGCTCCAGCTGGGATCGATGGCGGGGCACGCGCCTGCACGACCTGCGGCGGCTCGGGCGAGGTCTGCTGTGCGAACAATACATGCAACACCGGGCTCGGCTGCAACAATCCGAACCGCTTCGGCGGCACCGGCACCTGCGATAGCAGTTGCGGCGCCGCGGGCTCGGCCTGCTGTGGCGGCAACAATTGCCAGAGCGGCCTCGGCTGCTTCGTGGAAGGCGACGGCGGCGCGGGCACCTGCAAGACCTGCGGCAGCTCCGGCCAGGCCTGCTGCCCAGCGGCAGGGGGCTTCGGCGCGGCCACCTGCGATACCGGGCTTTCGTGCACAGTTTCGTCGAGCGGCAATGTCTGCTCCTCGTCTTCGGCGTGCGGCGGTTCCGGGCAACCCTGCTGCGGCACCGGCACCGCCGGCACTTGCAGTACGGGCTTTGCATGTACCGGCCGAGCGGTGGCCCAGGGAACCCCAGGAACCTGCGCAGCCTGCGGCGCCGACGGACAGGCCTGCTGTGCGGGCGCCACGCCCTGCAATACGGGCATTTCCTGCGTGCTCAAGGCATCCGGCAATCAGTGCTCGACCTGCGGTGGCTCGGGAGAATCGTGCTGCGGGGCCGGTGCCAACGGCACTTGCAGTAACGGGTTCGTTTGTTCGGGCCGAGACAGCACCAGCGGCACGGCCGGCAGCTGCAATGCGTGCGGCGGATCGAACCAACTTTGCTGCCCAGTCGCTGGCGGGCCGCCGGTCGATGGCGGTGTGACGGCGTGTACGGCGCCGCAACAATGCGTGCTCGCCGCGGCTGGCAACGTGTGCGCAAGCTGTGGTGCCGAGGGCGACGCCTGTTGCGGAACCAATGGCAACGGCACCTGCAGCACGGGCCTCGTCTGTTCGGGCCGAAACCGGGGCAACGGCGCCCCAGGCACCTGCGGCCAGCCCACGCCGGTCGATGGCGGCGGTCCGCGAGATGCGCCGGTCGGAGAATAGCGGCAGGAACAGGAACGCCGGCGGGCAGTGCATCGCCTGCTCGCCGGGCGGAGGCGCCGAGCTCACCTAGACAGTTCGTGGGCCCGCCTCTGCCAGTGCGCGAGCGGCGGCTTGGGTCGCTAGTGCCTCGACCGCAGCGTAATGCAATCAGCTGGCGCCCAGATGGTTGCAGAACGTCGCGCTCGAGGCACTGGTAGCAAAATCCCGCCGACGATTGCGTGAGCTCGGGCTTGGATCGGCGTAGACCCTGTATTGACGTCTTTCAACCTGCAAAAAAGCGTCGACCCAATCGGATCCCGTCGCTGACGACAGCCACAAGCACCGTCGCTGAAATCGATGTTCGCGTCTTCGACGCTGCCTCTCGCGGCCATTCTTGTCGTTGGCGGCCACCCGAGTCGCCACTTGCAGGTTGAACCCGCGGCTCTGTCCGCAGAGCACGCCCTTGCCGGCGGGACTGTAGCCAGCAAGGCGGATAAGAGCCATCTGGACAAGTGACGACAGTCACTGCGATCGGCACCAGTCGAGCTTGAGCGTTGCAGCGCCATATGTTAGAGGTCGTGCCAAGGCTCGGCGTGTCAGTTGGATGTTCCTCTCAACCTTGAAGTGAGGTAGTCATGAACAGGACCAGGTTGCTCAGGTTTGCGAAGCGCTCAATTCCTCGAAGCCGCGGATTCACTGTCCTTGGACCGGCATTCGTGCTGCTGCTCCTAAGTGTGAGCTGCTCGAAGGTCGATACGGAGAACAACGCACGCCTCGACAAGATAGCGTTGAGCGCGATTCCTCGTGGCCATCACAAGCGGGTGTGCGGCGACGTGACACCCGGATCCGTGCGCTGCCACGCACACGTCCGCACCAACTCCGCTGGCGACGTGCAGTCGCTCACAACGCCGAGTGGCTTCGGCCCGGCCGCTCTGCAGAGCGCCTATTTGGTTCCGGCCGGTGGTGCTGGCCAAACCGTAGCCATCGTCGACGCCTACGACGACCCCTACGCTGAATCCGAGCTTGCGACTTACCGATCGCAATTCGGACTGCCGCCGTGTACGACGGCCAACGGCTGCTTCAAAAAAGTGAACCAGAACGGTGCCCCGAGCCCGCTGCCCACGGCGAATTCGGGATGGGCAGTTGAAATCGCACTTGACCTCGCCATGGTGAGCGCTGTCTGTCCCAGTTGCAATATCTTGCTGGTCGAGGCCAACACC
>CAZBIU010000453.1:0-4953 GCA_964491625.1 uncultured Myxococcales bacterium | reverse complement strand
CGTGTTCGCGCGATGGTGCAGACGGCGGTTGCCAAACGACGACCTCATCCGCTGGCATCCAGACCAGCACGACGTTTTGGTACTATTCCGGCGTCTCCGACACAGTCGACACCGAAACGTCGGGCTGCGCACAGAACGGCGGCACCTGGATCTCGCCGTAGGCTTGTTGCTGCGGCGTGGGCGCTGGAAACGCCTACCAACCGCCGAAGGTGCCCAGCAGGGCGAGGCCTTGGCCCGTGCGCCCCATCGGGATGGGCAGCACGGAGGCTCGAACATTGTCGGTAAGGACCAGCTGGTGGGATCGCACGGACAGTCCCAAGACGATGAACCCGAAGCCCAGTACTTGCGTGGCACCTCCAATGATCAGGCCTGCCTTCCACGCATTCGCCTCGCTGTTGGCGTCCTGGCAGGATTGGTAGTTGCTACTCGACTTGGAACAGGTCTTGGTCTGCACCGAATCGAGGGCCAACCACGGGCCGAAGAGGGGGATGTACAGAGACGAGCTGTCGAAAGGAACCTGATTTGAGGCCGAGGTCGAAGAGCCGGATGGCGTGGTCGAGCCGGCCACGCCCAGCGCTATCCCGTAGCTGATCCCGAAAATGATGGCTCCCGAAACCACGAATCCCTTGCGGGCGCTGCCCTCCAGTCTGTATCCCGGGGGAATCGGCTTGTCGGAGTCATAGTCGAGGACCGTCGGTCGCATGTCGACCGGGGGGTAGTAGGCATACTGCGAAGGATACCCCGGTTGGGGCTGAGCATAGGCCCCAGGCGTCGGGGGATAGTGCGGCTGTTGCGGCGTCTGCACCGGCGACGGGTTGGCCTTGGGTCTCATGGCGTCTTCGAGACTCGCGATCAACCGTTCGACGTTCTGGCGGTTTTCGGCCTGCGGCAGTCGTTCCAGGTACCGCCGGTACGCCAGAACCGCCTGTTGGGGCCGTTGTGCCAGTCGATAAGCTTGTCCGATGTTGAAGAGAACATTCGGGTCGGCGCTGATCACGTACTGCGTTTCCATTTCGGCGATCGCGCCGCTGTAGTTGCCTGCATCGAAAAGCAGCTTGGCCTTTCGGGCGTGCTCGGCGGCAAGCTCGGCGGGGGTCGGCCGTGCGGGCTCGGGTGGCGGAGGAGGCGCGGCCGCGGCAAGCGGCTTCAAATCCAGGGTCGCGGTCTTGAACTCACCCGGAGCCACGGTCAGATTCTCCAGCCCGGGAAAAAAACCTTCGCTCATGGTGGCCGTGATCTGATGGCTGCCCGGCGCCACCCAAACTGGGCCTGGCAGAGGCGCGACGCCGAGTCTCTTTCCGTCGAGCCGAATCTCTGCACCTGGAATCGTACATTCGATGTGCAGCCGCGCGATCTTCCTACGAAGCGAGTCCATCAGCGCGCGCGCTTCGCCTCGTTGTTGCTGGACCCCGCGCGTCCGGTCGTCTTCCGTGACCGCGAGAAACCGCTGAAGTGTCTCCAGCGCCTCTACCGGCCTTCCCAGATCCTGGTAGGTTTGGCCGATGTTGTACAGCAGGTTGGGGGACGGGTAGATGTCGTAGGCGACGGTGAACTTCTCGAGCGCCTGGGCGTACTCGTGCTGGTCATAAAGCCGGGACGCCTGGGAGAGCAGCGCCTTCGCCTTCGCCTTCTCTTTGGGACCAGCCGCGGGCGGGGCGACTTCGTCCACCAACGCTGGCGGGGATTGCGTCGCGCCGGTTGGCTGTGACTTGGCGTCGGATCCGGTGGTAGTCGAGGTTGCCTGCGCGAGCAGGAGAAGCGATGCGTATGCAAACTGTAGCGTCATAGCGTCCTGAGGATCTTGCTCTTGGGCTTTGCCAGTGGCTTGGGTTGGGTTGGATTCTGACCGTCGTCTCGCCGTGGATGGGAAGGGCCGGCTGTGGCGGGAGCTCTGGTTGGGTGAATCTCTGCCGCTGCCTCGCCCGCATTCCCCTTTGCCTCTGGCTCCGCGTTTTGTGCTGGCGTCGGGGAAGGTCCGGGGGCGGGCACTGGCGCAGGCTTGGGAACCGCGACCAGTTCCACTTTGGGCTCGGCCGGCGCGGGCGCTGGTGCAGCGGCGACAGGCGCCGCGGGAGGCGGATTTGCCACAATCGGCGCGGAGGTCGACTGGGACCGCAGCAAAAAAATGCCGCCGACCAGCAGCCCGACCACCACCCCGGCCAGCGTGATCCAGCCCCATTTCGCCCGCAAGCGCACGTCGGCGAGCACGGGGTCCAATTCACCCGCGGTCTGAGAGAGAGTACTCGGCAGCGAGGAGGTCAAGGGTGTCGATAAGGAATACGTGGGCTGAATGAGCTCGGTCCGGGCGGGTACCGGCGCGGCTTGAATCCCCCGCCCAAAGGGCAAGCCCAGGGTCGCCCCTTCCAGGGCAAGCGCGAAATCATTCACGTTCGCGAATCGGTCGTTCTTGTCCTTCGCCAGCGCCTTCCGCAGGACGTGCTCCACCTGGGCAGGAAAATCCATGGTCGTGGTATCGATGTGTGGGGTGGCCTCATGCACCACCTGAAAGAGAACCGACTGTGCGCTGTCACCGAGAAAAAGGCAGCGTCCCACCAAGCTCTCCCAGGCGATGCATGCCAGGGCCCACTGATCGGTTCGGTCGTCGATTTCGTCGACCCGGCCCAGGGCTTGTTCGGGCGACATGTAGTTCGGAGTGCCGATGATTTCCGCAGCTCGGGTCAGCTTGGTCGCCGCCGAGCGAACCTTGCTGATGCCAAAGTCCAGCACCTTGACGAAGTCGGTTTCGCCCGCCACCTCCAGTAGGTAGATGTTGCCGGGCTTCAGGTCGCGGTGGACGATGCCCTGGCTGTGCGTGGCGGTCAGGGCGGATGCGACCTGCTTGACGATGTGGGCGACCGTCGCTGCGGGAAGGCGGCAAGCACGGCGCAGGCGATGGTCGAGGTCCTCGCCTTCGAGGAATTCCATAACGATGAAGGGATTGCCATCTGTGGTCGTGCTGAAGTCGAGCACTTGTACGATGTGGGGGTGACCGAGGCAGCTCGTCACCTGGGCTTCCCGATAGAAACGTGCCAGTGCCTCCTCGTTGGTCGCGAATTCCCGCCCCATAAGCTTGACCGCCACGCGCCTGCCGAGGCGCAAGTGCGAGGCCATGTACACCGCGCCCATCCCGCCTTCGCCAATCAGGCCGTCAATGCGATAGAGCACTTCGAGCACTGTCCCGAAGATCGCCTCGTGGTCTGACCGGGTCGGGCTCATCGTCGGGTTTTCTCCCCAGATATGCGACAGGGGGCGCAAGTCGCCAGAGGAACGACGCAAGCTAGTCCGCAAAGAAGCATCTGAATCCCTAAATATAACTCAACCCGCCTATTTCTGCGCTCCCAATCGAGGGTCGTTCGTTCGTTCCCGTCTCGCGCAGACTCCGGTCGCAGTCAACCTTCGGCTGGTTGCTGCGGAAGACGCTCCACCTTGAACACGTTCTACTTTGTGTCCCCGCGGGCAGGTTCCGGTTTGCGAAATCAGGGTGATGCGAACTTGGGTCTTTGCATGATGGTCCTCCATGGTTGCGGCGCCTGGCGCCCGTCTGGCGCCCTCGACGACCGCTTCCATGTCGAATGTAGAGAGCCAGCCCCTGCCCTTCAATGCTAGGAGTCGCATGATGACCATTACCCGGATGCATAGTCGCTCGATGGACTTGAACCTACTGCCCATCCTGGCGGCGCTGTTCGAGGCCAAGAGTGTCAGCCGGGCGGCGGCGTTGCTCAACCTCACCCAGCCCGCGGTCAGTCGTGCGCTCCAGCGCCTGCGCGCCCATTTCCACGATCCGTTGTTCGTGCGCGGGCGCGGAGGGCTGGCCCCCACCTCGCGTGCCCTCGCGATCGAAGGGTCTTGGTCGAGATGCTGGGCAAGCTGGAAGGCCTGCTGGTCCCGTCCGCCTTCGACCCGAAGGCGCTGGTGCGCGAGCTCGTGCTGACCGGCAGCGACTATTGCGAGAACGTGCTTCTGCCTCCCCTGCTGTCGGCCTTGCGCGATCGCGCCCCCGGGGTCACGGTCCGCCTGACCCAGATCACCGACAAGCTGTGGGAGCATCTGGAGCAGGGAAAGATCGACCTCGTGGTTCTGCCTGAACAGAACATGCATCCGAACACGCGGCGCCGCCTTCTGTTCAGCGATCCTTACGTCTGCATCGCGGCCGAGAAGCACCCACAGATTCGCAAGAAGCTCGACCTGGACGCGTTCTGCGCGATTCCGCACATCCAGGCGAAGGCGAAGGCCACGGAGGTTCCCTCGCGCAGCCCCATCGACACTATCCTCGGCCAGATGGGGCGCAAGCGTATGGTGACCGCAACCGTGTCCACCATGTTCAGCCTCGGTCGCATCGTCGCCAAGAGCGATCTGGTCGCCACCTTGCCGAGAAGGGTCGCCGAGATCGCCGCGGCCACGCTACCGGTGCGCATCCATCCCTTGCCCATCGAGCTGTGGGACGTCCGCATCGCCGTCGGATGGCACGAACGCTGCCACAACGATTCCGCGCACAAGTTCCTGCGCGAGCTGCTGGTGGCCACCGTCGACAAGATGAAGTGACGCGCGAACACTAAGTCTGGCGTGCGGAGGCTAGTGCCGGTCGCGGCGACGTATCCGGCGTCGAGCGCCGACGAAGGCACCTACGGCGACGGAACGAATTGCAGTGGGAAGGGGGACTCGCCCCCCCCACTTCTTGCGAAACCAGATCCTAAGTCAAAAGGGGCGGGTTGCACGGGGGTGCCAGCGCTGGCCTCACCGTCGGTGAGCGCGGCACCGAGGGATCGGCGATCCCCATCGAAATGAACTCCGCTAGTACCCAGATAGGACCCGGCGGTCCGGCCATTTGGCTCCGGTCAGATCGAGGTGCGGAGTCGCTGCTTTCAGGTGTCGGTGCTTTCAGGTGTCGGTGCTTTCAGGTGTCGGTGACACTCCTAGATGTCCGGATCATAAGCAGTCCTAGATGTCCGGTCT
>CAZBIU010000452.1:0-4959 GCA_964491625.1 uncultured Myxococcales bacterium | reverse complement strand
CGTAGGGCACGCCGGCTTCGGCCAAGAGCACGTTCATGTGGCCGGGCATGCGGCCTGCCACCGGGTGCACGGCGTAGCTTGGGCCCGCAACGTTCCCCCGTCGTTCCCGGTGTGCGGGATTGCCAGCTTCAACGGTTTTGCGGGTGCTGCCTTGCGCGCCTACACCGCCAGGTTCAAGTCCACGAAAATGCCGGCCGCCTTGATCTCGCGGGCCAGTAGCAACTTCCAATCTGCTTCGAATGGAACGTATGCGACGCCGTTGAGGTCTGAGGGAAGCTCGATGCCGCTCCTGTAAAGAGCGCACACCCGACTTCGACGGAGAAGCCCGTAGAAGTACCCAAGCTCGAAGACGACGTTCTGCCGAGCACGTGGCATCGCGTTCTCAGGTTCACTGGACGGGTGACCGGCGTCATCTGGGGTCAGGATAACCACCGCGTAATCAACATTCGAATGTGCTTCGAACTTCTCCACCAGCGTGCGGCCTTCGTTGGCTTGCTCGTGGAGGATGAGAACCTGAAGGTTAAGGCGTTCCAAGAACCTCGCCACGGTTTCCTTGGCCGCTTCGTCCCGACCATGAACTAGGAAGACCCGTGGCTGGCCCATTCCGGAGCCAGCGTCCTGGCTGTCCGCTCCCACTGCGATGCCTGCAAGAACATCCTTATGCGCAGCCGCAATCATGCTGCGTAGACGTTTTGCAGTGTCAAGCTGGGCAATGGATATGAAACCACGCTCATTCATGAGCTTTTGGAAACGCTCCACGCGCGAGTCGGCCTTGCCGAAGATGTCGATTAGAGCGGCTTCCGCGCGCACAGCCCAGGCTTCAACGGTTTCCATCTCGTAGCCTTCGAACCCGGAATTCGTCATGACCCTCCGGCCCGGCTCGCCGTAGGCACCAAAATGGTCATCGGAGACCCGGTAGGTTGGAGCGCGATCGGCACGAGGCAGCTGATCGAAATCCTCGAGTAGACCGTGGAGTCTGGTGTCGGCGGGTGTGGAGACCATTCGTGATTCCATTCTGTGCGGCGGTCATCCCAACGGCTTGCCGTTCAGCCACGAGCCGCCCGCCGAGTCGGCGTCCCGATTCTACCCGATTTCCCTGCGGCACCACCACCTGCCGTAGCGGCTTGGTGGACGCCGCCCGCTTAAGGCATTGGCAAAGGCCTCTTGTGCGATTTATCTTCACGTTCCGATGACTGAAGCAGGCGCTCCAGCAGCGGCTCCATCTCTTCCATCATCATGAACATCTCTTTGCTTCGGCCGAAGAGTTCCCTAGACCAAGGCCCGTGGAGAGAGAGTTCAAGCATATGTCGGAACTCCTTGGTAGCGGCCGCGGCTTCAGACGTCGGCCCCCGTCGTACCGTCCGGTATGTTTCAAGCCCGAACTCATAGATCCAGGGCATGGCATCGCGAAATATGCTGGCGAGAATCAGAATTCCCAGTCCCTGGGGTTGACCGGGAAACATGTGAACCATCTCGTACAGCATCTTGGGATGCATCCTCCCTCGTCTCATCCACCCAATTCGCGGGAACTCCCCGCCGTCCTCTAGCCGGCCGGGCAAAGCCCGGAGCTCGTTCTGGATTTCGTCGAGCACTCCCTGCTGTTCCTTCGTCCCAATTCGAGACTCAACCTTGTTAAGGCTAGTGCGCACCTCGGACATGGCGGCAACGAGGTCGGCGAGAGACCTCTCCTCGGGCTTTTCGCTTTGCCGGAGAATCTGCAGATCGAGTGAGACCGAGATGGGCGTTTCGAGAGCCGAGGAATCCTTCTCGAGCGCCTTCACCTGATCGATGATTTCGTTCTTCGCCGTTTCGACACTGTCCAAGTCCTTGTGGTCGACGGAGATCGTGCGGGTAATGGATCACCTGGCTGGTTATTATTCCTGGCTTGTCGATTTCATCGGCGCGCACGGCCTTGTAACCGCAGGCAGAAACTGCTGGCCTAATCACGTGCTTCAGAACCTGGTCAGCCCGCTTCCTCGTGTCCGACTCCGGGTCGCCGATCGGAGAAATTACGAAGCAAGTCTTCTCGTGGCTCATGGGTCCTTTCTGCACATCATCGATTCGTGCGTCCAACCGGAACTAGCCTCAAAATGATAACACCACCGCCGATGCAGCGGCGACTTTGCGGAGCAGTAACGCCGCCGGGAGGGTGGCCCTGAACCTTCAGCCACACCGCCGCTGCCCCTCGCCCGCCTCGCTGCGCTCGGCGACCTCTCCCCGCCGCGCGGGGCGAGGTGTTTTCGGATCGAGATCCGGGCGCATAGCCGAATTGAAGGGGGAAATTCCGGTCGGAGACCCCCTTCCTCCCTGCGCGGGCACACCCCGGTGGGCGCGTGGACGGCCCGATGGGGCGGTTTTGGCCGCCTGATCTGCGCGTTGAAATGCCTGTCTGGAGCACGAGCGCTTCGTGAGCGCTACCGACCAGGGGTCCTCGTCAAGTACGCACCGTGACTTCGTAGCCACCGAGACCACGACAGCGGGGATGCCATGGGCCGGACGTTGTCAGAAGGACAGACGAAATATGAGCTCGTTGCCCTCGTTGGTGACGCCCCCTGCGACAAAGATTTCTCCTGCGGTACCGACAATGACTTCGCCAAGTTGGTTAGTACCAAGATCTCCCAACTCTATCATTCCAACCAGATTGCCTGCCCCTGAGTACTTGTAGAGAAAGCCGGAATACAGACCGTATCCTCCATCCGTCATCGGGCCATCGAGGCTATATGGAACATACACGTTGTCCTCGGAGTCCACTGCGATGTACTTGACAAGGCCGTGTTCAGCAATTGGGTAGGTGCCCAGCGCAGTCCCGTCGGGAGCGAACTTTCTCAGGCGTGACTTGCGACCGCTACCGTCACCTGCTGTGCCCCAAAGATTCCCCTCCTGATCAACCGCACATCCGTCTACCACTATGTAATCATCTGTTCTGTTGTCGATCTCGACCTTGGTGTTCAAGTCCGAATCAAGCAGATAGACTCTGCCATGGCCAACCACCCATATGTCACCGTTGTTTGCAATTGCAATGCATCTTGGCATGTCCGACGGTAGCGATCGAGTCTGAGAGATGGTGCCGTCAGGGGCCATCTTGCTCAGTGACCCGCTCAGGTTGTTTCCCAGAAATATGTTGTCCGTCTTGTCAATAGCCAGGATGGAGGTAAATGAATTGTAGGTTCCGGGTGGAACAGTAAATGCTAGGTAGGAGCCGAGCTGCACGCCTGTAGCGGAGAGCTTTGTAACGTGAGAGTCCAGGAACGACTGCGGGTCATTCGTTATCCAGATATTGCCCTTACTGTCATGTGCCACGTCAGCGCCGCCGGTTGGAATGGTGAACGTGCCAAGCAGGCTACCATCCGGAGCAACCTTCATTACGTTTAGAGTGTTCGAACCGATGTCGACATGCCCGCGGACAATCCAAAAATTGCCCTCCTGGTCACGATCTATCTGATAGCGCCCCGGTCCGCTGGCAACTTCGATTCGCGTCAAGAGGGTACCAAGCACCAACGGGAGGTCTTCGGCTCGGGTCGCATCGTTGGTGCTTGTGCCTCCGTCCGCCACCCCCGTCCCGCCAGCGATTCCTCCGGAGCCTTCGGGCACGACGACGCCGCCTGTCCCTGGAGTCCCGCCGAATCCGGCGATGTCTCCGCCCGAGCCGGGACCGCCAGCGGCGCCAGCATCGCTCGGGACGCCTTCGCTAGCACCGTCTGCCTTGTGCGAAGGCGAGCTGCACGCGCCGCCAATGTGCAGCAATGCTATCGCGGTGGCGAATGAAACCAACCTGAGAGCGAATAGGTCAGGACCCGGCCTCGTCATGCGCTTCTCCAATCTCTTCAAATATCGTCCCCAAAATACCTTTTCTCCTTGCACGTTACTAGGACTTCTCGGCTGTCGCCCCCTGTGCCCGAGGAAGCTCGTTCCTTGCGCGCAGGCTGTCGGATAACATCGTCGAGCCGTGTCCCCTGAAGTCACCAAGCGCAGCGTCCTCGCGGTACTGCAGAAGCAGCGCCTCGAGGACCTTGGGCGCGAGTTCGGGCTGGCGGTGTCCTTGACGGCGGTGAAGGAGGCCCAGGTCACCTCGCTCGCAGACTCGCCCCTGGACCTGCCGACCATTCTCGGGCGGCTGCGTCGGGACGAGCTGCGGTCTGCGTGCCGTGCGCACGGTCTCGACGCCTCCGGGCGCGGGGCGAGGCGAGCTCATGGGCCGGCTCGCCGGACCAGGCCCGGCCACCACGCCCGCGAGCCCGCCGCCATTTGGCAATCGCCACGCTGCGCGGACGGGATCCCGCGACAGGGGCAAATCGTCCAGGTTCGCCAACGGCAGTACCTGGTGACCGACGTGCAAGTGCCGGATCTGTCCGAGGGGCCGCGGGGGGCAAACCCTGGTCAGCCTGGTCTGCCTTGATGATGCGGCTGGTCGGCGGCTGGAAGTCCTGCGCATAGCCGAATCGAAGGGGGAAATTCCGGCCGGAGAACCCCTTCCTCCCTGCGCGGGCATACCTCGGTGGGCGCCTGGACGGCCCGATGGGGCGGGTTTGGCCGCCTGATCTGCGCGTTGAAATGCCGTCGCGCCTCGGCGGCGGGCGCGCGGGGTGAAGCTGGGGCCCCATCCGCCGGCAAATGCATCGCGACCAGGATCTTCCTGGCGATGCCCTCGCTCTTGATGAGGGAGATCAGGCGCAGTGGAGTCTGACATTGGGGGCAAACGGTCTCGATGCCGAACACCCGGCGTAACAGATCGGACCACCTGATGTACTTGGAACAACGCTTGGGTTTCTCCTTTCCAGCCTCCAGTGGCGTAGGCTCGGGAGCGGAGGGAACGACCTGGCTGCGAGAGGAGGCGTGCGAGGAAAGCACCCGAGGAGGTGCCATCAGACCATGGCCGCTTAGACGCCAGGTGGACGTTCCCGTGGTCGAGGATGCTGAGCCGGTCGTTGGCCAGTGGATCCGCGACAATCTCGGACCGAA
>CAZBIU010000451.1:0-4976 GCA_964491625.1 uncultured Myxococcales bacterium | reverse complement strand
AGAGCACGCGCGGCCGGTGCAGCAGCGCCCGCGCAACCTCCAGGCGCCGGCGCATCCCGCCCGAGAAAGTCCGCACGCGCTGGTCAGCCTCGTCACGAAGGCCGATCCACGACAGAGCGTCTTCGATGCGAGCCCGCCTTTCGCCACGCGGAACACCGTAGATCATGCAATGGACGCGCAGGTTCTCTCTGCCCGTGAGACGGTCGTCGACTGCTGGATCCTGAAAGATGAGCCCGAGTGAGCGGCGAACCGCCGCTGGTTCGGCCACGACGTCGTGGCCGGCAACGCGGGCCGAGACCTGAGAGGGTTGCAGCAGGGTGCAAAGGATCTTGATGGTCGTGGATTTGCCGGCGCCGTTGGGACCGAGCAAGCCGAAGATCTGGCCGGTGGGAACCGCGAACGAGACATCATCCACCGCGTTCAGATCGCCGAAGCGGCGAACCAACCCTTCGACCTCGATGGCGGCAAGCGACGCCGGCGCTGCTAGAGGCAATCGAGAATCTCCTTGCCGGTGGCCAGCGTTGCCACGCTCGCCAGGTTGGCCAGCGATCGATCGTGGTTGTCCTTGCTGCGCGAGGAGACGCAATCGGTGGCGATGACCGGATAGAAACCGCGTGCGCCGGCGTCGCGAGCCGAATGCTCGACCCGGAGCTCAGTCGCGATGCCAATGAAGATCAGGCTCTTCACCCCGCGGTTCTTCAACATCAGCTCGACGTTGGGGCCGAGAAAGAGGTTGGGGGTGGACTTCTCGATTTGGAGATCGCCGGTCCGGGGCTTGACCGCGTCCGGGATCTCACGCTCGGGCGATCCGGGCGCCATGAACGTGGGCAGCTTGGCCGGATCGTCGACGCGAAATCTGCGCATCATCGACAGCAGGTTCCAGCCCGACTGATAAGCCTGGGGCAGGGGCGTGATAAGCGTGTAGAGGATGGGAATGCGCCCGCGCACACCGTCCACCAGGGTTTGAAGCGAAGCAAGGAACGCGTCTTTATTGAAGATGGCGCCCACCAATCCCTGTTGCACGTCCCAAACCACGAGGCAGCTGTGCGGTGGCTGGACGATTTCCTCGAGATTCTCGTAGATATCCACTCCGTTGAAGGTCTTCATGGGGTCTCCCTTGTTGTCATCATTCGGCGAGGTCCGCAGGCGCGGGCATGTCGCGTCTGCGAGCCTTGGACTTGGATGCGAGGAATAGCGCCGGGATCGCGCCCGCGCCGACGATGCCTGCGCCGACCAGGAAGGCATCGTTGAAAGCAAGGACCGAGGCCGCCTTTGCCACCTTGCGCACGACCAAGGATCCGGCGACAAGCCGGGCCAAGCCGGGTGGCGAGC
Source organism: uncultured Myxococcales bacterium (assembly GCA_964491625.1). Lineage (GTDB taxonomy): Bacteria > Myxococcota_A > Polyangia > Fen-1088 > Fen-1088 > Fen-1118. The sequence goes on along the minus strand of CAZBIU010000451.1, from coordinate 3,644 downwards.
CCAGCGCAAGGGCGCGCAAGAACAGCGCGTGGGTGCTTTCCGACAGGGCCGGCCGGGCCGCCGCGAGACTTTGCCCGACCACGGCAAGATGCAAAGTCTGTCGCCGGCCAAGCACGCAGGCGAGCACGGCGATGCCGAGAGAGCCGGAGATTTGTTGAATCAGGCTCAGCATCGACGAGGCCATGCCGGCCTTGGCGGTGGGCACGGCGTTGATCGCCGCGGTCATGACGGGCGTGACCAGCAGGCCCAGCCCGATCCCGCGAATCAGCGTCGGATAAAGCACAGCCCAGGTGCTGGTGGTGACGTCGAGCGTGCGGTACGTCCACATGAACCAGGCGATGCACCCGAGTCCCAGGATGCTCGGGGCACGGGTGCCGAAGCGGTCTGCGATGCGACCGGAAACCAGCATGACGAGCCCCATGACCAGAGCGCCTGGCAGCAGGAGGAGGCCGGTATCGATCTCGCTTCTGCCCATGAGATCCTGCAGGAACAACGGCAAGAGAAAAATCCCGCCGTACAAGGCGACCGAGCGGGCGGATGTGACCACCATGGCCACGGTGAATTGTGGCATCTTGAAGAGCCCCAGGTCGAGAATGCGTTCGGAGACGATGCTTTCCACGACCAGGAAGAGCGCGAGTGAAACGCTGCTCGTCAGGGCGCAGGTGAGGACGTAGCGTGAGGTCCAACCTTCGCGATTGCCGTTGGATAGGCCCAACAGCGCGGCCATCAAGAACACGGTCAACAGAAGGAATCCCGCCAGGTCGAACCCCCGACGTGCTTGGTCGTGCGGCCGGTCCGGACGCAGAATCCGGGCTGCGGCAACCATTCCGACGATGCCGATGGGCAGGTTGATGTTGAAGATGCTGCGCCATCCGAGGGTTTCGGTCAGGTACCCGCCAAACGTGGGACCAACGGCGGGCCCGACGACCACGCCGACGCCCCAGATGCCGAGCGCGCGCCCGCGCTCTGCCGGGGGGAAGACCTCGGCGATCATGGCCAGCCCCGTCGGTGTGATGGCGCCCCCGCCGAAGGCCTGCAGCACGCGCGCGAGGACCAAGGTGGGCAGGTTGGGGGAGACGCCACACAGCGCGGAGCCCGCGACGAAGACCGCCAGGCTGGCGATGTAAAGCACTCGGTAGCCCACACGATCGCGCAACCATGCGGTGAGCGGCATGAAGGTAGAAAACCCGAGCATGTAGCCGGTCACCACCCATTCGATATCATCCACATTGGCGCCGAAGCTGGCCATCATGTTGGGCAAGGACACGTTGACGATGCTGGCGTCGAGGGCGGACATAAAAGTGCCCAGCATGACCACGCCCAGCACGCGCCAGCGATACCCGTGATTTGCCGAAGCATCGGCCTGGGCAGGCCCCCGGCTCATCGAACGCGAATCCTTACCTCCACCGATTGCCCCACGCGCAGCGACTGGACGCGCGGACTCGAATCGATGGCGATGCGAACAGGAATGCGCTGCACGACCTTGGTGTAGTTGCCCGCGGCGTTGTCAGCCGGGATGAGCGCGAAGGACGAGGCCGCCGATTGTGTGATCACGTCCAGGTGTCCCGATAGGTCGCCGCCTTCGTCGATGGTGACCTGTGCGGGCTGTCCCAGACGGAGCAAACCAGACGATGTCTCTTCGACGTTGGCCGCGATCCATGCGTGCGCGATATCGACGATGGTGATTGCGCCCTGGGCCGGCGACAGGTAGTCACCTGGATCCACCGGCACGCGCACCACCATCCCCTCGACGCTGCTCTTCAAGGTCATGCGGTCGAGGGCAACCTCGGCGAGCTTGAGATCGGCGCGCGCCTCGGCCGCTCGCGCGCGGGCTTCGTCGACCTGGCGCGAACGGAGCGCCACCCTATCGGTGCCCGCGCCCGCATCAAGCAGGCCGGCATTGGCCGCCAACACGCCACTTTGGGCGATGGAGATGTCTTCGGGGCGACTGCCGTGCACCAGCAAGTCGAGGGCCGCGGACTTGGAGTCGAGCGCGGCACTGACGGCGGCCTCGGCAGTTCGAGCGTCCTCCAGCTTGGCCTCGGCAATGGCTCCGTCGCGGGCCAGGCTTTGCGCGCGATCGAGGTCGCGCTTGGCCTGGGCGGCCAACGTCTTTGCTTGGGCCACATCGGCACGCGCCTTCTCCAGCTCTTCGCTGCGCGGCCCGCGCGTGGTGCGTTCCCGCGAGGCGCGCGCCGAGTGCACCACAGCTTCGGCCCGCCGCTCGGAAACCTGGGACAGGCGGCGCTCGACGCGGAGCTCGGCCTCGGCCTCGCCGACCCGCGCATCCGCACTGGCGACCAGCGCACGTGCCTTGTCGACCTGGGATCGCTCCGACGCTGCATCGAGGATGACCAGCGCTTCGCCGGCCTTGACCGCCTGGCCTTCGCGGACCAGGACTCTCTCGATCCGTCCGCCCGACCCCTGGGGCGCCACCACGATGAGGGGAGCCGCGACTCGAGCGTCGTCGGTAGAGACGTAGGGCCGAAATCGGATCCACCACAGGGCGAAGAGTCCCAACAAGGCCGCCGCGACGATGGCCAACGCGCGGCGGAAGCGGGGATGGTTCAGGATCGAACGCCGGATCGGGTAGACGGTCTCCGACGAATCCGTGCCAACGTCGCTCGACGCGGCTGCGTCCCGCGCGGGCCTAGCGTTGCCCATGCGTGCTCCCGGCCAGACGGGTTCCATCCTCGACCAACGCCGCAAGTGATCCGCGCATTTTTTCCGCCAGGGCCGTGAAGACGCGCCGTTCGTCTGCGGTGAGCGTGCCCGCCGTCGCGTCGGCCAGCCGCCTGTGAGCCACATCCAGGGGCCCGAGGGCTTTGCGCCCCCGGACCGTGAGCGAGACCATCATTTCCCTACGATCCGTATCGCTGCGTCGTCGCTCGACCAGGTCGCGTTCTTCCAGATCGTCGAGCATGCGCACGAGCGCCGAGGGGTCCATGGCGGTGGCCCGGGCCAAGGCTACCTGCGAGACGGGCGCGGAGGCTCCGATCTCGCGAAGGATGGCCGCCTGCCGTCCGCTGATGTCGCCGGTGAAGGTCACTGCGGCCGCACGCGCCACAGCGCGCCGCAGCTGGGTGATGGCCTCGAGAACATTCGTTGACATTACTATCATTGTAATAACCATTATAGACTAAGGCAATGATTAGGAGCGGGCGGACACCGCACAAACTGGCGATGTTGCCCTCGCCCGAATTCGGTCGCAGTATCTAGGGATTGAGGCGCGAAAATGAAGACACGAGACACCCTTCTTCGAGCGTCGGTCTGCTTGGCCTTGCTCGGCTTGTCGTGCCAGAAGGTCGGCCACCTGGCGGGTCAGACGAATGACGCCGGTGCCGGCTCGGGCGGCGCCGAGGTCGGCTCCGGCGGTGGCTCGGGAGGCGGGTCTGCGGGGATGAATGGTGTCGGAGCCGGCGGCGGCTTCGGCTACGGCGGGAGATCGGGAACCGTAGCTGGAGACATCGGAGCCGGCGGCAGCTTCGGCTTCGGCGGCCGAACGGGAACCGGCGGTGATGTGGGATCGGGAGGGGTCAGGATTGATGCTGCTGTTGGAGGAAGCGGGGGCATGGGCGGGATGTCGAGCGGCGGAGGGGGCAGGGATCGTGGGCCGGACGCGGCGAGCGTGGACGGCCGAGCCC
>CAZBIU010000450.1:0-5031 GCA_964491625.1 uncultured Myxococcales bacterium | reverse complement strand
TGTGCGGTCGGGGAGACTCGAACTCCCACAGCCGTAAAGCCACCAGAACCTGAATCTGGCGCGTCTACCAGTTCCGCCACGACCGCATGATTTGGTTGTCAAGCTAGGCTGGCCAGGATTGCCGGGCCAGGGTGGCTCTTGTAGCACAAGAGACCATAGGCACCAAGTGCTTCTCCGCGGTTTCAGGCGCATGCCGACAGGTGCGAGGTTTGGTGTACACTGGTGCCGGAGGCGGCTGGACCAATGTTGCGCCAAGGCAATGGCTACACAACTCGACTGACCTGTCTGGTACTGCTGGGTGCTTGGTGGCTTTCGGCGACGCCGGTCGCGTCGGCCGCACCGGATCCCGGGGCCGGAACCGGCCTCGTCCCACGCCGAATGGCCGGTCGACTGCCAGGCAAGCCGGCCTATGTCTGGCTTTGGTACGCTACCGGCGGCGCCATGCCCGAGTACAGCGAATACTGTGGTGACCTCACACCGCCAGCCTACCAATGCAACTTCGGTTCGAGCCTGGGAGATTGCCAGCAGCAGGTCCAGGCCTTTCTCGACAAGTGGTACAAGGACTTCAACCTCGTCTTCACCCTCACGCGACCGCCGACCGGCGACTATTACACGGTGGTCATCACCAGCGGCTGGGACAAGTGCGTTCAGAATGCGCCCGCTCAGATGGGGCTCTTCGCCGCCGACCTAGCCGGACTGGCGCCCGCCATATGCAACGACAATCCCGGCCAGACTGCATTGGCCATCGAGTGCGGCGGCAATGCCCACGACTGCGCCAATATCATCGCTCACGAGCACGGCCACTTGGTCGGGCTCGAACATGTCGCCAGCACCTCCGACGTGATGTACCCCACCATCCGGGCCACAACGTTGGGGTTCGACAATCAGAGCGATGCCATCCAGGGCGACGATATTTGCGACGAGAGAACGCAGAATTCCTACCAACAGATGCTCACGGCGCTGGGCGCGTGGCCTGGCGGCGCGAAACCTGCGCTGACCATCGCCATACCAGACGGAGGTGCGCCCGACGTCGCGCCCCCCGACGCCGGCACACGCGACGCCGGAGCTCCCGATACCGCCCTGCCGGACGTATCCTCGCGCGGCATACCCGACGCCGGCACACCCGACGCCAGAGCGCCCGACGCCAGCACGCCCGACGCCAGCACGCCCGACGCCGCATCTCCGGACATCGCCGACGCGCCGACTTCCGGTACCGGACAGGGTTCCGGAGCCGACGTCAACGTCGGCGTGCTACCGGGCTTCGATGCCTATGCGCGAACCTTGCCGACGATGCCGGACGCGCCGACCGCAACCCCCGAAGCGCCCCACGGCGGCTGCAGCATCGCGCGCTCGCCTAGCTCGACCTCGCGCTCTTTCACGGTTGCCTTGCTGCTGGCCTGCTTTCTGCTTGCGCGGAGGTCCTCGCATTCACGGGTCGCGGCCCGGCCCCGCCGCGGTACCCCGCGCCGCGCGTAGACGCGCAACCTCCTTGCGCAGCGCTTGCGCCGTCGATTTCTGATTGTCGACCTCGCGCTCGGCCGTAAGGATCGCTTCCTCGGCCTTGGCGAGCTTGCGCCGAAGTTGATCGCGTTCAAGATCGAGCAACTCGCGCGCGGCCGCATCGTCGCTGATCTGGCGCAAGTAGCGCTCGACGTCCTTGCGTAGAGTGGCCACCGTCCGCCCGAGTCGTTCGGCTTGATCCTGCGCCACCATGTGCCGCTCGCGCAGCTCGTCCCGTTCGCGCGCCGTCTCCGCCACCTTGGCGTTCAAGCGTTCCACCTCAGCCCGCCAGGCGACGAGCTCGCCTTCCGCGGGCTCGCTCGCCTCGCCTGGCCCGGTGGGCACGAGCAGGCTTTCCGAAAGATGCCACGTGCGCTCGGCGGCCGGGGTGCACAGCGCGATCAAATGCGATGGCCGCCCGCCGACTTTGGACATGGCCTCGCTGACCGCCAGGTCGTCGCTGCCCGGCACGAAATAGGAAACCGCACGAAACGGCGTTTCCTCGATGATGTCCACGGTCGCGAAGTGCTCCAAGGCTAGGTCGGCCAAGGCCGCCCGCAGGCTGACCCCGACCGCCACGCGTTCGAGCACGCTCGTAACCACCCGCACCGCCGCCATGCCGTCCCGTTTGAGCACGCGACGAGCTTCCCCGAGCAGGGTCGACCGACGACTGTCATCGGAGATCTCAGCCGTCCCCAGCGCGCAGATGACAACGTCCATGCCCCCGTCCGGGAATGCTAGCGGCAAGCTCGGCCCGGCGGGCGACAGAACCTGCATCGCCCCGGCCCGTCGCAGAAGCTCTGGCCCCGGCCCATCACCGCCGGCCGCCAAGTCGACCACGACTTTTCCGACCGTGAAGGGCTCGATGAAAAGGTAAAATGAAAGCCCCACCGGCTTATCTGCCGCAGGGGAACCGCCGATATCCTGCGCCGAGGCCCCACCGTGGGGTGGCTCCCCTCGTTCCTCCCCCGGCGTAAACGCCACGGGGGACGATGATGCGTAGTCGACTGGATGAGTCATCCGGCTCCCTGGTGCAATTTTCGCCCCTCGCTGCCGATTACACAAGCGCCTGACGAAGCAAAACGCGCCAAAGCGGAAGCCGCGGTGGTTTCATGCGATAGTGGCGAAACATGCGCAAGAAGCTAGGCCCCTTTCTGGCATGGGTAGTCGCCATTGCCATTCTCGTCTATTTGTTTCGCGGCATTCCGTTTGCGAAGGTGGCCGACGCCCTTCGCGGCGCGTACTGGTGGGCCATCCCGGCCAACGCGATCCTGATAGTGCTTGTCTATCTGGCGGACTCGTTCGCCATCAAGAAGACGTTCGGCTGGTTCGTTGCGCCGCTGACCTATCGCGAAGTCCTCGTGGTCCGAGGCGCCACCTACATCTTGGCCTTGCTCAACTACAGCGTCGGCCAGGGCGCCATCGTGTACTTCGTCAATCGTTCCCGCGGCGTGCCCATCCTGCGCGGAACGGCGGCCGTGCTACTCATCATGGGCATCAATGTCCTGGTCCTGCTCGTGTTGGCGACGCTGGGGCTGGTGGTGGCACCCGACGTCCCCACGGGACTGAGACTGATCGTGCTCATCGCCTACGCGGGCCTCGCGGTCTACATCGTGGTGGTATCGCTCAAGCCGCACTGGCTGGCCAAGCGGCCCATCTTCGACGTGCTATTGTCCGCCGGCATCAGCGGACACCTGCGCGCCATGTTGGTGCGGCTCCCGCACATCGCCAGCTTGCTCGCGCTTAGCTGGTTTTCCCTGGCGGCCTTCGGGGTCGTCATCCCGGTGGGCAAGGCCATCTTGTGCCTGCCCATCGTGTACTTCGTCACCGTCCTGCCCATTTCTCCCCAGGGGCTCGGAACCGCGGAGGCCATGCTGATCCTCTTCTTTGCCACCTACGCTCCGGGAGCAACTGACGAATCGCATCGGGCGGCCGTGTTGGCCGCAAACCTGCTCTGCCGCGTGATCGCCAACGCCATCCAACTCTCCATCGGTTTCTTCTGCATGCGCAATCAGCTCGCCCGTGACCTCCGCAAGGTCGGCAAAGAAGTTGCGAAGGAACCGGCCGGGAGTGAATCGTCATGAGGTACAAGAAGCCGAGCGCGCTTAACGGGGTTACCTTCCTGCTTCTGCTGCTCGTGGGCCTGGGCGTCTACCTGCTGGTGTACCTGTGGCCGGTCTACTCGGCCTCGTCCCGGGTCAAAGGGATTCTGTGGGACCATATCCCCGCGCTCTACAAAGCCAATCTCCGCAACGACGACGTCAGCCACGCAATGATCGAGGACATGAAAAGCAGCATCAGCACCGAGCTGCAAAAAGCCCGCATCAACGACAAAGCGGCCAAGATCCTCATTTACCGCAGCCCGAAGGAGATCGGCCTCGAGGTGCGCTTCAAGGCCAAAGCGCATTTTCCGATTCCCGATCGAACCTTCGAGTTCGAGCTTTCCCCGAAGGTGGTTTCCGACGCCACACGGATCGACTGGTAGCTCGGCCAACGTGGTACAATCCTCCGGCTAGGCATGGCGAAAATCATCGTTCAGAGCAGCGAGGACCGGCGTGAATTCGAGCTGGGCCCGGTGACCACCATCGGCCGGCATCCCCACAACGCGGTTCAGATCCTCGACCGCATCGTCTCGAAGGAGCACGCCCAGATCATCCGTCAGGCGGACGGACGATTCCTCTACCGCGACCTCGGCAGCCTGAACGGCTCGTTTATGAAGGACCAGCGCATCGGCGACCACATGCTGGTGGACGGCGACGAGATCGCGCTGGGAGGAACCACGCTGATCTTCCAGGAGATCTCGGCACAGGCATCGCAAGCGGCCCAGCGGGTGAGCATCCAGCAACCGGTGGTCAGCGACGATTCATTCATCCAGCAGAAGGTGGACACCAGCGCCGAGTTCCTGCCCGAGCGCGAGATTGCGAGCGTGGAGGCACTTCGTGCCGATTACGAAAAGCTGCGACTTGCACACGAGCTCGGCCGGTCGATCGGGCTCGAAGTCGACATCGACGGCCTGTTGGAAAAAATCATCATGAAGGCCTTCGATCTGATTCCCGCCGACCGCGGCGTGATTCTGCTCATGGAGGCCGACGGGCCGAAGCCACGGGTGGCTAAGACGCGCGATGGGCGCAACGAGAAGATCCTGCTTTCGCGATCGATTCTGTCCGAAGTGGTGCAGCACAAGACCGCCGTGCTGTCGTCCGACGCCAGCGCGGATAGCCGCTTCCAGGGCGCGCGCTCAATCATCATGCAAGGCATTCGATCCACCATGACCGTGCCGCTGGTTCACCAAGACCAGCTTCTCGGAATCATGCACCTGGATTCGATGATCGCGGCCAACGCGTTCGGCGAAAAGGACCTGCAAATCTTTGTCAGCATCGGCAACCAGGCCGCGGTGGCGATTCACAACTCCATGCTCGTGGTCAAGATCGAGCAGGAGGCGAGAACCCGCGCCCAGTTCCAGCGGTTGCTGTCGCCCAACCTGGTCGAACAGGTGGTGGCCGGCAACCTGCAGCTCGAAAAGGGCGGCGC
>CAZBIU010000449.1:0-5075 GCA_964491625.1 uncultured Myxococcales bacterium | reverse complement strand
GCCGGCACCCTCGACGGCGCCTCCGGGCTCATCTTGTCGATCATCATGTGCAAGGCCATGAACCGCCCCATCACCAACGTGCTGTTCGGCGCCTTCGGCAAGGCGCCCGAGGTCGGCCCCGACAGCGGGGTCAAGGGCAGCGTACGCTCGATAACCTCGGAGCAAGCGGCCGAGCTTTTGGCCGGCAGCGAGAGCGTGGTCGTGGTTCCCGGCTACGGCATGGCCGTGTCGCAGGCCCAGCACGCGGTCAAGGAGCTGGCCGACGTGCTCGGCGAGCGCGGCATCGACGTGCGCTACGCCGTGCACCCGGTGGCCGGCCGCATGCCCGGCCACATGAACGTGCTCTTGGCCGAAGCCGGCGTGCCCTACGACAAGCTCTTCGACATGGAGCAAATCAACGACGACTTTCCCCGCGTCGACGTGGCCATCGTCATCGGCGCCAACGACGTGGTCAACCCCGCCGCCCGCAACAACAAGGCGAGCCCCATCTACGGCATGCCCATCCTCAACGCCGACAAGGCCAAGTCGGTGCTGGTGCTCAAGCGCTCGATGGCGCCGGGCTTCGCAGGCATCGAGAACGAGCTCTTCTACATGCCCAATTGCATGATGGTGTTCGGCGACGCCAAGAAGACCGTGGGCGAATTCTCCACCGCGCTCAAGCAAAAGGCCAAGGCGGCGTAGCACTGGTTCCCTCACTGCAGAGAACACGAGGCCGGCGCCATCAAGGTGCGAGAAGAGCTGGCGAATGCGGGTTGGATGGCGGCAGCTCCTCTCTCCAAGCGAGACCAGGCCGCGAGGTAAGCTTGGCGTCCGGGAATGGCTCGCTTCGCTGCCCGCAGCGAAGCCGAGATCCGAATCAGAACAGGGCTGCTGCCGCCACCGAACCGACGGCGTTCAAGTCGTCCGCGGCAAACAGAGCAGCGACGTCTGCGAGGACCCCCAAGGAGACCCAACGGACAGGTGACGCTAAGAGACCGACCCTGGCGCCGACTTGCGGAGTGACCTGGGCAACCTGTGCAGTGAAGTTGGACCCGTCACCGCGCAAGTATGACACTCCAATTCTCGGTCCCACAATCAGGCCCAACCGGGACCAATAAGCGTGCCTCATGAGGGTCGCGTTGATGTCGAATTCGTGGGCGCGCGGCGACTCGCACGGGCCATACTGGGGACTTATGCAATTGACGGAATCTCTATTCCAAGCCGCAAGAGCGCCTTCGCCGCTGAAAGAGAAATGATCGTTAAGAAATCCACCGATCATGAGTCCGAACCGATAACCAGTGGAAAAGAAATCGCTTCCAAGAATTCGAAATTGCATTCCGCCGTACGGCATGACAGCGAGGCCGTGTCGATTGGCGGGGTAGTCGGCGAGTCCCTGCGTCGGTCGATCGGCGGACGCGGCCCCGTCCGGCTGCAAAGGTGCCGGAGCAGCAATGGCGTGAGCACTTCCAAGCAGAAATGCGACGAGCGCTGGCGGTCCGGAGCCCATCAGTGTTCGAGCTGTCAGCACCGGTCCATGTTAGCCAGCCCGTGGACTGTTGACAACCGGGCCGCTTCGCAGGTGCCCAAATTCTCTTGCCAGCCCTTCGCGCAGGCGCCGGAGTTCCGCTCGACAAGCGGCTGAGGTATGGATGTCGGCAAGGCGCCCGAGGCCGGCCCCGACAGCGCCAAGAAGACAAGTCCCCGCGAACCCTGCCGCCGTCGCACTATATTTCATGGAGCGGGCAACAAGATCCTGGTCATCGCCGGCACCCTCCACGGCGCCTCCGGGCTCATCCTATCGATCATCATGTGCAAGGCCATGAACCACCCCTTCACCAACGTGCTGATCGGCGCCTTCGGCAAAGCGCCCGTCGTCGTCGTCGAAGCCGGCAAAGGCAACGGCTTCGACTTTTCCCGGAACCCCGATCGAACCGTCAAGTACGACGGCAGCGAACAGGTGGTGAACCTCTGAAGGACAGCGACTGCCTGAGCCAGCTGCCTTGGTCCCGCGGCCGGACCGCGACAAAGTCGGGCCGGACTCAACTCGGCCGGAGTATGGTCGCGGGGCGCGTCACTTCGGGCATTTGTACATATACGGCGGGTGCATCCAGTAGACGCTGGCGTCGTCCACGGCGACCTCGAGCAAGTTGGCGCTTACGGTTCCATCATCCTGCACGAGGACCGTGGGAGCCCCGCCGCTTACGGACACCTTCATCATCTGCGGCTGGAGGTTTGGGCTCTGCCCCCACCAATAGAGGTTCTTGCCGTCGGTAGCCGAGAAACCCGAACCCAAAATGATTTGATTGGAGGCCACGACGACCGGCGTTCCACCAGTCGTCGGCATTTTCACGATGTTCTGCCCCGCCCCGCTGCCGGAGAAGTAGATGTAGCCACCGTTCACCAGAAAGAACCCCCCGTCGATGGCTGTGGAATCGAACGAGCCGATCTTGACCGGTGTTCCCCCTGCGATGGGAACCGACATGACGTCGATCGGGGAACCCGTCGCGGTAAACTTGTAGAAGACATTCGTTCCGTCCGTCGCAATTGGCGAGCGATGGATGTTGGGGGTGACGCTGACAAGTGTAACTGGATCGCCACCCGCGACGGGCACACACCTCAGATCAGTCAGGTTGCCGTCCACGAAACACACTTCGCTTCCTGTGCTGATGAGCCCATATCTATCGCCGTTGGCCGTTCCATCGTACTTGCCACTCGCTTGAAGGCCGCCGTTCGTGAGCAATGTGCCGCCATATTGTGTGTACGGACAAGTCGTGGTCCCGGCTGAGGACCAGCCCGAGTAACACATCACCGTCCCACCTGTCTGGGGAGCAGGCCCCGCCCCTTTGGGTATGGCCCATAGGACCGAACCAGTTCCCCCATATCCGACAGATGAAAGAACGTCATAGGCATTGAAATAGACGTTGGAACCATCAACAGCGATATAGGAGTAGGTGCCTAGGCCTCCCACGGTACTGACCTCATAGGCCATGGTGACCGCACTGCCCCCTGCAACCGGAACTCTGTTCAGGCGTTCCGTGTTATTGTCGGGGGCATCCACCCAATAGACGTTCGTCCCGTCCGTGGCAAGAACGTAGCCCGCCGCGGCCGAAGGGCTGAACACCGTATCCGTTAGGGCGGTCGGCGTGCAGGTCGTGGCCCCCGCAGCGCCGCCCGTTCCACCAGTGCCGACAGTGCCGGCTGCGCCGCCGGTCGTGGTGCCACCCTGGCCCGAGCCCCCGGTGTTTGGGCTGCCTCCCGTGCCCCCGACTGCGTCCCCGCCCGCAGGGGCATCAACTGCGTCTCCAGTGACCGCCGTGTCAGAAGCGTCCGAAGCTCCGGCGTCCGTTGGGATCGGGGCAGTCACCTGCAAGTTGGAAAACGTCACAGTGTAGTTCGGGGGTCCCGCGCCCGCAGTCGAGTTGTCACCTGCGTAAAGAAGGACCACCCAGGGTGTACCGGTCAGGACGGCCGTCTTGACCAGGACCCACTCGCCCGTCCCGGCGTCCGTAGATCCCACCTTCCAGTAGTAGCTCGTCACCGTGGTTCCGGTCCGCGTGATGCGCAGCCGACCGGTCGTGTCGCTCGTAGCGAGAAGCGTAGAGGTCGCGTCGTTCCCCGAGTTGTCGGTGTAGCTCTTGTAGTTCTGGTAGCTATTGCTCGACGGCAGATAGCTTGCCAAATAGCGCTCCATCGTCATCCCGGTCAGCGGCGCTGCCGGGTCATCGACTCGCAGCGAGGCAAACATGCCGCCGACAGGGGCAGCGCCAAAGCCGGTCAATGCATAGCCAACCTGGACATCGAAGTCCCCGCACAGCACATTGGGCTCGGTCAGTCCCAGGGTGACATCCGGTGCGGCCGTGCCGCATGGCTCGTTCTGGGTCAGCACGAGGTTGCCATTCGACGCAACGGCAGTGCCACAGGTCGAATTGGACCAGTTGGCCCAGTAGGGCGTCAGCGCCGCGAAGGGGTTCACGAAACTAGTGAGACACTGCTGCGGCACTCCGCCGCCCCCGCCGTCGATTGAGTCGAGTGAGCTGGTATCTAGCGCGGTCCCCGTGTCGGATCCGATAGCAACGTCGGTGTGACCGGCATCACGTGCGCCGTCACCGCCGGCAATTCCGCCCGTGCTGGCCGGGGTGCTGCTGCCTCCATGCCCCCCGCCGCCGCTGCCACCTTGATTGCCGCTCGGTGAAGAGCTTCCACATGCCGCGAGCATCACAGCTGCAGAGAACAATGACGATTGGACGATCAGGCTAGACTTTACCATTTTAGAAGCCTTTCCGGGTAGTAAGTGTGTCGAGCTCGCTCTCACTGTGGCCAAGGCACAGGCCAGAATTGAGCCGAGATTTAACGACGGGCGAGAGGATACGTGAAGCAGCTGCAAAGTAAAGTGCCAGCTGTCCAGCCTTCAGAGACTGAGCCGATCGGGCCACATTATCGACTTTCCCCGCGTTGACGTCGACGTCGCCATCGTCATCGGCGCCAACGACGTGGTCAACCCCCGCCGCCCGCGACAACAAGGCGAGCCCCATCTACGGCATGCCCATCCTCAACGCCGACAAAGCCAAGTCGATGCTGCTGCTCAAGCGCTCGATGGCGCCTAAAATTCGCCGGCATCGAGAACGAGCTCTTCTACATGCCCAATTGCATGATGGTGCTCGGCGACGCCAAGAAGACCGTAAGCGAGTTCTCCACCGCCTTCAAGCAAGAGGCCAAGGCGGCGTAGCACCGGACAGCCTGCCCTGCCGACGCCAGAGGTACCGGCTCCGCTGATGGGCTGTGGCGGTAGCCGCGCTAGCAACTTGCGAGGGCGGCTTGCCGACAACTCTCCTTTGTGGAGGCGGCGGCACGCGCACAGCCCACGGCCGCGGGACCGGTGTATTCGCGCCGGCAGCCGGAAAGGACTGCGCTTTACAAGGTGATGCAGCAGCAAGCCCATCCGCATCGTGCTCGACCCCGACGAGCGCCCCGTCGGCAAGGGGGCTCTGTGCGGGCTGAGCCTCGGGTCTAACCTGCAAGCCGCCACCCGCGTCGCTGCCAACGACAAGCAAGGCCGCGAGCGCTTGTGCCGATGCATCTTGCGCCCGCCACTGGCC
>CAZBIU010000448.1:0-5077 GCA_964491625.1 uncultured Myxococcales bacterium | reverse complement strand
CCGGTCGGGAACGCGGGCCGAGCCAAACGCCGCCCGCCTTCGCCTTGGTCCTCGATGACGAGGAGGCGCACGCGTTGCTTCGCACGGCTTGGGGATGGCTGGGCGGATCGCGCGCGTGTCGACTCGTTGGACAGGATTCGCGCGCAAGTGGCGCCCGGACGATCGTCCGGCGTCTCCCGACCGGCGGACCCTGGTTTGCGGCTCTCGCCCTTGCTGATGAGCCTCGAAAGTCTCTGACCCGCACGCCGGGTTGCCTCGCCCGTGACGACGAGTGGCCGAACGAGAGCGGAGAACCGTGCCGTCGCTGGACCGGAAAACTCACTCTTCAACCCACGACCCTATGTCACCTGACACCACCAAGAAGAAGGCTTCTGCAGAATCGCGGAACTGGAACGATGTCGTGCTTGCCGTCCTCCGGCAGCAAGCTGGCCCCGTCCATCTCTCCGTGCTCTACAGTGCCGTACGCCGAGCAGCTCCTGAGCTGGTCAAAGGGAACCCCGACTGGACGAACGACAAGGTTCGCCAAGTCGTTCAACGATTGGCCGCCCGCGGCCTCGTTGTGCACCCGAAGATCGGTTACTGGGGAGCCGCGCAAGGCTAGCCATCGCGGTTGGAACGCAGGAACGGGCAAAAGCGACCCTCAGCATCTGGGCTCGGAGACCGGCAGACGGAGGAGGGTGGGCTGGTCCAGCGCGGCACGGAACCGCTTCGTTCGGCACGTCGCCCTGGGGATGGGCGCCGGCTTCATCGGGGCTGTCTCGCGTCCGAGGTGTTCCAACCGGACTCTCCCCCGTTTGGCCGGGCTTTCCGAGCATCAGTTTTCAAAAGAATCCCCACCGGCGTCCGGTGGGTCAGTGCACGCGACCGTGACGGACAAGCACCACCGTAAGGTGGAGCTGGTTCGGCAAGGAATCCGAAGGACATGGCCGAAAAACCGTTCGCACGACACGCGGACCGAGATCGCGGGACACATTGTGTTTCACGAATCCTCGAATCCGTGCGCTCGCCAGATGACGACAGTCTCCAGCGGGGATCAGTCTCATCAGACGACCGCCGGAGCCAAGGGCATCGGGGGCGCTTCGGCGCACCTACGATGCGGCTCCATGGTGTCGGGTCTCGGGGAGGCCGCGCCCAAGGTTCCTGTCGGAGAGGCCGCTTTCGGGCGTCCTGACCGGCCGGACGCTGGCCTGGCCCACCTGGACGACGGTTTTTCTTGCGAGGTGAGGCGGCCGTGACGCCCAGAGGCCAAGCGCTTGCGAGTATCCCGCCCGATCCTACTGGGCCAACGAGTTCCGCGGCGACCCCTGCACGCGCCACTCATGCCGGCGCCGAGGTAGAGATGATCTTCATCGAGGAGCGGGACGACGCCATCTACTTCGCCCGCGTTCGCAACCTCGACAAGCTGATGAGCAAGCGCAAGCTGCACGTGAACGAGGATGTGCTAGAGAATCTAGCTGACCTAGTTCTTGCGTTGGTCGGAGAAGAAGGAAGCAATGGCTCGGGTTCGCGTGGTTGAAGATGCCGGCAGTGCTGGCGACGCTGTGACAGGAATCTATCTGCGGGTCACCGCCGAAGAATCCATCAAGACGGATCTCTCCCTTCCAAACCAGAGGCGGCGAGGGCTTGAGATTTGCACTGAGCGCAACTGGTCCCCGGTCAAAGTGTATCAGGAGCCGCGCCACGTCGGCGGCGACGAACCGCCTGCGAAGCGCCCGGCGCTCGCCGCGCTCCTAGCCGACATCGAAGCTGGTCACGTGAAGCGCGTGCTCGTCCGGCATGACGATCGACTCTGGCGTTCGACCGAAGTGCAGGACGTCATCCTCAATGTTCTCCGCCGGAACACCGTGGATCTATGGACCTTCGCTGGCCAGCGGGAGCTTCGCTCTGCCGGTGGCCGTTTTGCCATCAAAGTGCTCGGTGCTGCGGCCGAGCTGGAGAAGGGTCTCACAGGCGAGCGTATCCGCGAAATGAAGAGAGGCAAGGCCCACGCTGGACGCTTGGGCGGGGGCCCACCATCCTTCGGCTACACGTCCCAGTCTCGCTACAAGCTTGAGCTTCGTCACCAGGGAATGAGCGAGGACGAAGCCCACCGGCTCGCCTGTGAGAAGTACCCAGTCGCCAAGACCTGGTACTTGGACGAGCGGGAGGCTGAAGTAGTACGCATCATCTTCAAGCTGTACCTTGAAGAGCGGCTGGGTTCCCGCCGAATCTCGCAGGAGCTGAACCGACGCGGGCACCGGCGGCGCAACGGCTACGCATGGAGCGCAGTCAAGGTCGGCAAGATCGTGAACAACCCGGCCGTTGCCGGTCTTACGGCATACGACGAGGAAGCCTACGTTAAAGGGCTGCCCTCCAAGGCAGCCCGCTTTCGCCAGACACTCTTCCCGGGCCAGCATTCCGCCATCATTCCGGTCGAGCGCTGGCATGAGGCCCAGCGGATCAAAACCGAGGTGAACTCCAGATTGATTCGCACCAAGGGCAGTTCTAGCGCTCGCATCTACCCGCTCACCGGGGTGCTCGTGTGCGGCGTTTGTGGGTCGCAAATGTCCGGAAAATCTTCCGGCACCCAGCGTTCACCGTACTACGTCTGCGCGCGACGCAAGTACTACGGCGTGACGGATGGCTGCTCGGGTCCCTCGATGCACATGCGCTGGGCCGACGAGGCTGTCTTGGACTACCTCGACAAGCTCTTCGAGACGCCGGAGTCCCTTCAGGCGATCAGGGAACGGGTGAATCGCGAACTCGCGGACCGCGCGCCAGAGTTCGAGACGAGGCTCCGCGAGGTGAGAGCATCGATGGCAGAACTCGAAGCCAAGCAGCGCCGGTGGATGGAGAAGTACGAAAGCGCCATCGACGACGCTTCTGCGGAGATCATTTGGCAGCGCATCCGCGAGCTCAAGAACCAAGAGCTGGAGCTTCGACGCGAGTCAGATGGTTTGGAGCAGCAGCTCGGGGCTTCGAGTACACGACAGCTTACTCTGGAAGAGACGGCCGCCTATCTCGCGCGGCTACGTGATTTGCCCTCGGCACCAGCGGTCAAGCGTAGGGCCTTCATAGAGAAGCTGCATCGCCATCACGATCTACGGATTCGTGTGCTCGACGCTCGCCGCCTGGCTGTGTTCATGCGCTTGGACCAGGCAGATACCTGTCCGGAAACGCCGGAAAAGGCAGGCACTGTCGGTTGCCGCGTCGCGATTTTCGGGAAAGCGGCCACAACTTCGATTCCGGGTCCTATGTACCCCGGTAAACCCGACCCAGGCGGTCCGACAAAGACGATGTTGTGCCCGCCCGACGCGGCAATTTCCAGCGCCCGGCGCGCGACTTCCTGCCCGCGTACGTCGGCCATGTCGGCGCCAATCGACGGAAGAAAATCGGGCGGCGCTACTGTGTCCGCGGTTCGCGGTTGGCCCTGCAATGCTTCGACCAATTCGTTCAAATGTCCGACGGGAACGATGGCGCAATCGCCGCCGACCACCGCAGCCTCGGCCGCATTCTCGCGCGGAATGAACAGACGCGCGACCGAAGAGGCGCGCGCATAGGCTGCCATGGGCAGCACCCCACGCACCGGTCGCACCTGCCCGTCGAGCGCCAGCTCGCCCACGAAGAGCGAGCTTTGATGGGCCTGGGCGGGAATTGCGCCCGCGGCGGCAAGAATGCCGACCGCGATGGGGACGTCGAAGGCTGCTCCATCTTTACGCAAATCAGCAGGCGCCAGATTCACTGTGATGCGACGGAGCGGATACTTGAAGCCGCTGTTTTCAATCGCGCCGCGGATGCGGACGCGCCCTTCTTTCACGCCAGCGTCGGGCAACCCGACGATGTGGCAGCCCGGCAAACCCTGGGCGACGTCCACCTCGACGTGGATCGGGGCCGCGTCGATGCCGACAACCGTTGCAGAAAGCACATGACTGAGCACGAGACCCAGTCAAAGCGAAGACCGTGCCAAGCCGTGACCTCAGCATTTCGTCGAAGTTTCGTTCCCCGTCACCAATCACGATCCGAAACCCGCACACGGTGTCCAGGGTTCGGCCGATCGTCCGGTTCTCGGCCGCGAACGCCTACCGGCGTCACCCATCCGCGGTCCGATTGCCGTAAGATCACCCGCCGGGAAGCATTCACGTCATCAGCAAGCAAGCCAGCGGATTTGGCAGCTCAGCCACGGGTTGAATTCTGCTGGCCGCAGGCGCAAGCTGTCGCCACGCCTATGTCCAACCGTCGCCCCCGCCCCCTGATTGCCTTGTCCCCGCTTTTCGTCGCGGGGCTTGCCTGCTCGCCCATTCGGGGCGTACCATTTGCGCTCTACCCGGCGCCAGCGCTTCCGCAGGAACAGGTCGCCACCCTAAGCGGTCCCATCGCCACGGTGGACGGCACAGAAGTCCCGCGGAAGCCCTCCTATGCGCTCTTGCCTGGTTGCCACCTGGTGGTTCTGCAGACCGAGATTGGTGAAGGCAATTCCGATGGCGCCTGGTCTGTGCGACTTAAGCGCACCGTCTATGCCTTCCAGATGAAGGCTGGCAACATTTATTCAGTCGAGGTGCAACTGGAATCGGGTGGCGGAAGCGCGTCGGTGGGTAATGCCGGGGTTGGTGGCGCCAAGGTCCATGCCGTCGAACGCGACAGCAACGGGCACGCCATCGGCACCATCGCTCCCACCCGAGATCGCGCCGTGATCGAAGCCTGTCGGACCGCCGAGCCCGCGCCGTCACCAGCCGCGCCTGCTGTTCCCGCGCCGGCCCCGGCGGCACCGCCCGCGCCGGCTGCTCCCGCCGCTCCCCCAGCGCCGGCCAACCCGCCGCCCGAGCCGACGCCGTCGACTCACTTCGAGACCTGAGCTTGCGATAGCCCGCGAGGCGGTTCGCCCAGAGCCTCGGACAGTTTCGGGGCGCAGACGGCGGCAAGCTTCTTCAGAGCCGCGCGGGTGGCGACTTCTCGATCTCGCCCGGCGGCCCGCGCAGGATCGCCGCCGAGCGAGGCGGACATGATCTCGGTGCCGTCTTTCACGTCGAGCAGGCGAAAGTCCACGCTGGGGCGGCAGAATACGGCGCTTCCAAGCGCGGCCTCGGTGGAAAACACAGCG
>CAZBIU010000447.1:0-5084 GCA_964491625.1 uncultured Myxococcales bacterium | reverse complement strand
CGGACAGCGAAGCGTCGCCGCGGGATTCCTTCGCCAGCGCGCCGATGACCTGATAGCGGTGGCCGATGGCGTATGCGATGGAGGTGCGGAGCACGTCGGAGATCTTGGCCGTCGCTTCGGCTCCCAGAGCGCGCCGAATCACATTCACGCCAAGTGGCAAGGGCAACCCGGTCTCGTGCAGCCACCATTGTCCCAGCTCCACCACCGCTACGCAGCCGCGCCGATCGTAGATGAGCCGGCCTTCGTGAATCAGCAACGCCGCATCGACCTCGCCGCGGTCGAGCGCCTCGAAGACGCGCGTGAACGGAGCGATGGGAACCACCACCGGAACCACCGCAGGCTCGATGAGCCTCAGCACTAAGAACGCCGTGGTCGACAGGCCGGGAATCGCGACCCGTCGACCGGCGAGATCGGCCGGACACATGGGGCGCTTCGCCACCACCACCGGGCCGAAGCCGCGCCCCACGGAGGCGCCATGAGGCAGCAGCAGGTACCTGTCGGCGACACGCGGAAAGGCGCCGACGGAGATCGCGACCACGTCCGCGCCGCCCGACTCGGCCAGGGCGTTTAGCCATGCCGTGTCACCACGCCGGTGTGAAAAGGCGAGCCCGCGCGTGTCGACTGCGCCCGTCGTGAGCGCGTGAAACATGAATGCGTCGTCAGCATCCACAGAATAGGCCAATGAGACTTGCACGACCCCGACTCTACCCTTTTCGTGCGCCGCCCTGGTAGTGTTGCAGACCTCGTGAATCGCAGCCCCGAATCGTCATCCGCCAGCACGGCCCCTGCCCGCGGAGGCCGCATCGAGGTTGTCGACTGGCTGCGCGGCCTTGCCGTGGTGCTGATGATCATGGCGCACGGGATGGATGCCTGGCTGCTCCCTTCCGCCAAATCGGGCTTCGTCTACAGCATCGTCAAGGTCGGCAGCGGGATCCCGGCCCGTCTGTTCTTGCTGCTGGTGGGCGTTTCGGCGGCGATCCAGTTCGAGGCTGGCCTCGCCAAAGGGCTAGACGACCGAGTCGCGCGAAGGCGCCTGGCGAAGCGCGGCTTGCAGGTGCTGGTGCTGGCATACTTGTTTCGTCTGCAAGAATGGATTCTGTCCGGCTTCTACGGCGGCTGGGAGACCGTGCTACGCATCGACATCCTAAATGCCATCGGAGCGTCGATGCTGGTCGTCGCGGCGTTGGCAGCCCCGTGGCGCGGGCGCCGGCAGATCGTGCCCGCCCTCCTCTTCGCGGCTATCTTTCTGGGCTTCGGCCGCGCGGTCGGACCCGCGCATTTTCCGTCTTGGCTGCCCCGCCCCATCACGTCGTACATCGGCGGGCAGCGCCCCATGGCCTGGTTTCCACTTTTTCCCTGGGCGGCTTGGGCGCTGGTCGGCGTGGCCATCGGACATCTGTGGGTCTTTGCCAATCGCGACCAGCGCCGATTGCGCCGGTGTTTCACAGCGTCCTTCTTCATCGGGCTGGTCATGACGTCCACGGTGGGCATCGTGCGTCACCTGGATCCGACCATTATTCGGTACCCGAATGAAGTGATTCAGCAAATGGGACCGGGCATCTTCTTCCACCGATTGGGCCTCATCGCCTCGCTCGGCGGAATCGGCTTTCTGTGGTGCCGCCTTTTGCGCGGCCGCTTCTCGGCGCTGCGCCAGTTGGGTCGCACGTCGCTTCTCATTTACTGGGTTCACATCGAGCTCTGCTACGGCAGCTTCGTATTCGCGTTGCGCGCGCGTTTTCACCTGCTGGGAGCAGCGCTGCTGTTTCTCACGCTAGCCGGGATGATGCTCGGCTTGTCATTGTTGAGGACGCGCTACAGCCGGCATCTCGTCGATTGGCTACCTGAACGCTTTCGCAAGCCTGGCCTGGCGTGATACGAAGACCCAACCGCCGCCCGATGCCACTGATGACGCAGTTTCTTCAAGCGAATCGCTCTCGCACATTGCTTCGCCTCCTCGGAACGTGCGCGTTGCTCGCAGCGCTCGCGTCGGCGCAGGCCGAAGCAGCCAGCCGCAAGCCGGCCGACAAGACTGCCGCCAAGAAGCCGGCCAAGAAAGGCGCCAAAGGCGCAACCAAGTCTGCCCCGAAGAGGGGCAAGAAGGCCGGGAAGCCAAGCCCGCCGCCTCGACACCATCACTCGGAAAAGCACGTGGCCGCCATGAAGGGCAACCTTCCCAACGTGCAGTCACTCGGCGCCTTGGTCGTCGATCTCGACACCGGGCAAGAGCTCTTCGCGCGAAAGCCCGATCAACCGCGTTCGATCGCCTCGATCTCCAAGCTGGCCGCCACCCTGACCGTGACAGACCGGAACCTGGACCTCGATGGACTGACCACCATCAACCACGTCGACGTGGAGGTGGCCCGCGGGGGCGCCAGGTCGCGCCTACTCGAAGGCATGACCCTTTCAAACCGCGATCTTCTACATGCGGCGCTGCTCGGCTCTGACAACCGGGCGGTGTCGGCGCTGGGGCGCGCGGTCGGGCTCGGCACTGGGCAATTCACCGCGGCGATGAATCGCAAGGTCGCATCCATTGGTCTGCGCTACACACGCTTTCGCGAGCCCACCGGGCTCTCCGCCGACAACCAGTCGACCCCGCGCGAAACTATCGAGCTGCTGAAGGCCGCGATGGCGCACCCGATCCTAGACGCAATCGTGAAGCGCCCCGAGTACGACGCCCATCCTGTCTCGAAGCCCCCCATCCACTACGTCAACACGCACCACCCCGCCGCGCGCGCGAATGTGCAAGTTCTTGGCGGCAAGACCGGTTACAACGACAGCGCCCGCTACTGCCTGGTCATCGCCGCCCGCATCGACGGCCGCAACTACGGCATTTCCCTGCTGGGCACCGAGGGTGACTTGACCCGTTTCGGTGATTTTGCGCGGGTTGCCGACTGGATCGTCTCGCACAAGCCGAAGCGCAGCCCGTCGAGCGCACCGCAGGGACCGCCACCGCCTGAGGCCATCCTCGATCTCGCGCCGGCGGCTGACGGTGGCGCAAGCGCCGGTAAGGCAACGGTCGACTCGAAATAGGCTTCCGGCATCGGGACCGGGAACCGGAACGGCTACGGATTGGGCTCCGGTTCCGTGGGCGTCTGCTTCTGCCTCAGCAACTTCACCACCTCCACGAGTCCTTCGGTGTTGCTGTCGCGCACTTCGCTCAGATACACCATGGCCGTGGTCGGGCGCCCGTGCTCCAGCGCCTTGCGCGCGAACCCGACCAGGGATGCGTCCTTCTGCGGATACAGGCGCAGACCCAGCCACAACATGGCCTCCGCGCAGGAACGACAACCGCCAAGGTCGGTGGTTTCGATCAAGATGTCCATCTGTCGGGCGTCGAACCGCTTCTCGGACATCTCGTCTTCCCATTGCTTGGTGCTGCCCGCGGGAATGCGGCCCTCGGCCTCGGCCCGTTCGCCCAGCGTGTGCAGAAGCCCGGCCGGTCCCTTGATGCCGTGGGGCTCGATCTCGCCGGCGCGCAAGTAGCAGGCCGCCGCCTCTTGGTACCGCTTCTCCTCGCGATAGGTCTCCCCAAGCTTCAGGTGCCCATACACCGCGGCCGGCTGGGCCGTCGTGGCGTGCTGCCACAACGAAAGCGAGTCATCCCAGATCGGCACCAAGCCCATGGTGGCCCACATCTCGACGCCGATGAGAATCGGGACGACCAGCAAAGCCAGCTTGCGCACGTGCGGCCACGCGAACAACTTCGCCAAGGGCCACGCTAGCATTGCCACCGCGAGCAACGCATATCGATCGGCGAAGCGAAAGTAGACCGGCGTAATGTTCGCCACAGGCAAAAGGCAGCCCAGAAACACGACCACGGCAAACTTCGCAGCGGGCGGAAACCGCCGCCAAAGCCCGACCACGGCAAGCAGCACGACCACGGCGATAAGCCCGGCCAGCGCCTGTCCCCGCACCATGTTTGGATAGACCGGAGACAGCCGCTCCGGCACTACCAGCCGATAGGCGTAGATCCCGATGGTGCCAAGCACGTCCAGCGCCGCTGGCAAGGGGCGGGTCGACGGAATCATCTGGTTCTTCTGCCAGATGAACGGAACCGGCACCGCGAACACGACTGCGATCACCACGAAAGGCACGCAGCGCCGCAGCGCCGTTCGCCAGGGCAAATCGCGCACAAAAAGGAGCCACGCGAAAAGCACAATGGGCAGCACCACCGCCGAGGTCTTCGCCAGGCAAGCCGCGGCTGCCAGCGCGCAGGCCGCGACAGTCGATCGCCGAGTCGGCTGCTCGCGGTCGGCCACCAGCAACGTCGCCACCAGAAACAACAAGGCGAGCACGTCCTTGCGTCCCACCGCCCAGGCCACCGGCTCGACCGCCAGCGGTGAAAGCCCGACCAGCAAGGTGGCCGCCAACGCGGGCCACAGAGATACGGTTCGCCGCAAAAGGAAGTAAAGCAGGGACAGCGCGATGATGAAGAGCGCCAGATTGAGGACATGGAAGCCCGCCGGATGCTGCGGCCAGAAGATGCGGTCCGGCAGATAGGACAGGAGATGCAGGGGATGGTAGGCCTGAAACTGCACCCGGGTCAGCGCGGCCCAGACGTACTTGCCGACGGGCCCCGTGAACAGGGGGTTGCCGGTGAAGAAGCGGTCATCGTCCCAGTTGGTGAAGCCTGCGCCGAGCACGGGGAAATACGCGGTCACGATGGCCGCAGCGATGGTGAGCACGGCAAAGGGAGCCCACCGGCTGCGCCCCTCTTGCGATGGCGCCAAACCCTGCTTCCGATGCCTGGTGTCGCCTTTTCCTTGGCGCTTCCGCCTCATGGTGCCCAGAATACACGGGTCCTCATCCGACCATGCCGCGAAACCGCGTTGCCCTTATGCGCCTAGCCATTCAGCCAACATCGTTGACAACGCAAACAACAGTGTTGGCTACCGAAAAATAGAAACACTGAGATCTCGGAAGTTTTCTTAGGGTTCCATCGGCCCGTATCTTGCTGTAAGGTACTTCGTCGAGAGATAACCGTACGTCGGCTGCTCGACAGGAGGATTTTCATGATTCGCAATTCATCGCGCAGAACTCGCCTTTTGAGCTGGCGATACCTTCGCTGGGCGATCGCGCTCCCA
>CAZBIU010000446.1:0-5126 GCA_964491625.1 uncultured Myxococcales bacterium | reverse complement strand
TCTGATCGGTCGTCCAATTGCCAAGGCCGGTCGTTGGATCCGACGTCAAGTTCGCCGACACGGGATGAATCTTCAAGCTCGACGCAAAGAGCGCGCTGTAGTCTTCGCCGCCTTGGAAGTACTTGCTGGTGTCGATGGCGTTCGGCCCGCTCGCCAAGTGAGGCGTGTGGCACTCGATGCAAATGCCGGCTTCGGTCGCCAGGTAGCGCCCGCGAATGGCGCTCGCGTACTGCGGGTTGCTCGTGGCCGGCGTCGGGATGGTAGTAGGGTCGAGGTAGTTCGCCGGTGCGGGAACATCGAAAGCCGGGGAGCGCGCCGGAAGCGGGTTGTGCACGGCAGGAATCGACTGCAAGTAGGCCACGATGGCGTCGGCGTCGTCGCTCGTCATGTTGTGGAACACGTAGTACGGCATCGTCGGATTCAGCGCCTGCGTGCCGCCGTCGACTCCGCGAACCGTCATACCATCGAGGAACATGTGCTTGATCTGGGCGGCGGTGTAGCTGCCGAGACCAGTCGTCGGATCCGGGGTCAGGTTGCGCGACGGCAGCGCTTGCCCATTAGGCAGCTGCGCGAAGGCGGGATTTCCGGCTAGGAACTTGCTCATATCCGGAGCGCCCGAGGGCAACGTCGGCGTATGGCAGTCGGAGCAAGCGATGACGTTGTTCACGAGGTATCTGCCACGAGCGACGAGGGCGTTGCCGCCATCCACGGCCGTCGAGCTATCCAGCCCCGGGCCGGTGGCGCTGTCGGTCTTGGGGCTATTACCGGTATCGGAGCACGCGACAACCACCATCGCCAGGGTGAGCGCCGCGGTCAGGACAAGAAACGAACGACTATTCGATTTCTGCATACAGGAACCCTCCTAGGACGTCTTCGATGACGTACACGCACCATAGATTCAACCGTTACGTCTGGACAAGCCCAAAACAGGATTACATTCCTCCTTTTTTCAAGCTCGACGCCCTCCGGACCCCTGGCGTCTTGGTCAGGGAAACAGACCAGAAACCGCCGGTTCCATGACAGAATGGATCGCCCGTGCCCACCGGCTGCGACCCTTCCCCTCGTGAGCGAAGCGCTCCGTCCGCTCTTCGGTCGGCGCTGGTCACGCCCCTGCTTGCCCTCGTCGCGGCGACGACCGGCGGCTGTCAGTCGAGCCCCGGTCCACCCACGGCCCACGTCGCTTCGTTGCGCGAGATCGGCAGGATTTCCAATCCTCTGGGCGCCAGCGGACGGGATGGCGGATTCAGCGTGCCCTTCGGCGGGCGCTCGGTCTGGATCTTTGGCGACACCTTCTTCGCCAAGGCCGCCGCCGATGGATACCAGTGGCGAGCGTCGACCTGGTCGTGGACCGACGACACCGACGCACCCGATGGCTTGCAACCCTGGAATCACGGGCTAGGCGCCGATGGCAAGCCCGCCCAGCTGATCCCACACACGGCAGCCGAGCAAGCCTTCGATGACGCGCACAACGGCAACCCGTGTCCCGCAGGCACGGACTGTGGAGCCCGCCAGACGGCCTGGCCCGAGGCGGTCGTACCGGACGCCGAGCGAGGCGCACTGGCATTCTACTTCAAGGAAAATACCACCCAGGCCGGTCCCTTTTCCTTCACCGGCGCGGGCCGTGCTGGCTACTTTCTCATCCAAAAGGATATCACGTAGATAGGCTCTACCTGAAGCCCTGGACCGGCTACCCGGATCGTGGTCGAAGAACACCATGAAGATAGCCTCCATCGTCGCAAAGATCCGAGCAGTCGCCCGCCGCCTGTGGTCGAGCTTCCCTCCCCTTTCCGTCTGCGTTGAACCTCTCCAAGTCGCCGCCGACCTGGGCTGTCGCTCTCGACGTGAGCTCGTCGTGGAAAACGCCAATCTCCGGCACCAGGTCAACGTGCTCCGACGTAGCGCAGGTCAGCCGCGCTTGGGCCTGGGTGACCGCATTCGCCTTCTGCTCGGCGCATCGCTGCTATCCACATGGCGGAAGACGATCGTTGTCGTGCAACCCGAGACGATGAGGCGAGGCCCCATCAGGGAATCGGCCAACGGATCCCCGGGAAGCCGCCGGAAGTTGCCGACATCACGAAGCCCATCGTCGCCAAGCCCGTTCTCGGAGGGCTTCACCACGACTGCCGGAGAGCCGCATGATACCTGTGTTTCTCGACGGACGACTTGAATAGCCAACACGGGGCTGTTCACTACTCTCCAGGGATAGAAAGGAGAACCACTGGCCATGGCAAGGAACCCGCCGGCGTGCTCTCCGGCGACCTCACCCTACGGATAGCACTGGTTGGGGCAGGTTCCAGCCGCGGTTGCCGTCGCGCAGCTGTAGCCCTGCGCCCCGGAACAGCCGCCGGCATCGTTGGGGATACAGGGGCCCCCGGCCCAAGGACAGCAAATCTTGCCTTGGGCGCAGGCGGCGGAGCATCGGTCGGGACAGGGCGTGCCTCCTGCACAAGAGTCGCTGCAAGCGCTGCTGTCCACGTCGGGTTGACAGGCACCGTCGCACGACTGTTGGGGGACGTCGCTGGTGCACAAACCGTTCGAGCAACGCACCACCACCCAATCGATCGGTTTTTCCGTAGCGGCGACGACCGGGGTTGTTCGTCCGGTGTCCGTCACGTAGCCGAGGAACTTGGCACATCCGAGTCCGGCGCACGCCCCCGGTGGCAGAGCAAGACATGCCGCATAGGCGTCGGTCGCCGACTTCGCCTCGCCCAGGGCCTGATCGGCGCCACAGCAGCGAGCAGCGATTGCAATCGTGCAGTCGGCGTCACTGCTGCAGCGGCGAGCGACGGCGGGTAGGCCGGTCCCCCCGTCATCCGTACAAACCACGGCTGCATCCATGCCGCCGTCGCCACGTCCGGAGTTGCCGCCGTCGCCGGGAATGCCGCCGGTCGCCGGCTTGCCGCCCGAGCCTGAGCCCGTGGTCCCGGCCGCGTCGGAGCCGCTGCCACCGCGGCCAGAGCTACCCCCGCTGCCGAGGATGCCGCCCGTCGCAGATTGCCCGCCCGAGCCACCGCCCCCGGTGCTGGCCGCGTCCAAGGCGCTGCCACCAAGACCAGATCCACCCCCGCTGCCGAGGATGCCGCCCGTCGCGGATTGTCCGCCTAAGCCGCCGCCCGCGGTGCCAGCCGTCCCGCCCGTTCCGGCCAAACTCCCGCCGTCGTCATGGCTCGCTGCCGAGCCGCATGCACAAGTCAGAGCAACGAAGCCACCGATGGTCAGCGCTTTCAAGAACTGCGTGTTTCTCATGGCCGGTTTTGGTCAGCAACCTCCGTGCCACGAGGAGATCGCTCTGGAGGCACGCAAGGACGAGACAATAGCCCAGCACCGGCTCAGAAAACTGATACAGAGTTAGGGGGTGAGCCCCTGCGGCGACGTAGGGAACGACCTCTCATGGTGCGATGTCCGAAAATCCGTCGCCGAGGCTCAAGCTGCCTCTCGATGATAGAAGTTGAGGATACCGCCGAGCCGAGACCGACAGACGACCTTGCCGCTCGTCCGATTCTCGTCGTCCGAGTGCTCGATTAGCTGTCCACCGAGCCCCTGATGGAACCGTTCCCCATGATAGTGCGCCATGAACTCTTTGGGCACGAACCGCAGGTGTCGCTCTCCGAAGATTACGAAATGGTGCAAGCACTCGTCCCGGCCGGCCTCACCAGGTGGCAGCCCTTCTCGCGCTCGCCCGGCGTGAGCAGCTTACCGGCGGTGGCCAGGCGGCGGCGCTGGTGGGCCGTGAACGACAACCTCTATCCACCGGTGGCGGCATCGAGCTGCTCTTGGAGAACGCGTCTCTCTTCTTCGACGTAGTCGAGCCTGCGCTGCAGCCGATCGTTGATCGCCGAGGCGATCATCACGATGATGAACTGCAACGTCATCGGCAGCATTGTTGGCCTAGATTGCTGGCACCTCGCCGACTTTCCAAGCTCCCGATCTCCTCGATTCCGTGAGAGAATTTCAGCGATGCTTTTCCGTACACCACGGGTATCCACTACGAGCTCAGCAACCCTGGAGGCTCGCCGATCAGAATCCAAATTCAGGGTGCCAAGACCTATCCTGACGAGACCTGGTGCGCGGACATCTCTGGTTCAACCAGCGGCACCGTGGCTTGGTCGACTTTCAACAAGGAATGCTGGTTCAACTTCTCCTGGGAAGCCTACGACGGGCAAACACCGCTCCAACAAGTCATGCTCCTGGTTCCCGGGGCCAACGGCGTGGAACAAGCGTTCAACGTTTGCCTCATCAGCCTGTCCCCCAACTGATGCGGTTTGTCCGCGGCCTCGCAGTCGAAGCCAGATGTCGCCACGTGATGGATCGTTTCGGGGCGCGAACAGTCGGCCAAAGAAGACCGGCTATTTTCCGTACCCCGCTGCGACGATATTCGCCTGGACCGCGTCGTCGGTCGCATCCGGCGGGGCGCCCATCGTCATGGCCCCTTCGAACCAGATTCCGGTGCCACTGACGGATCCATCGCCCCCCGTTGCCAGGATGATGGCGCCTTGCTTCTTCTGCGGACTGTAACCGGGCGGGCGCGCTCCGTATGTGTTGGTAGCAGAGTTCCACTTGTACGCGAGCTGGCCAGACGCGGCGTTGCCAGCCTTGAGCGCGAAGCAGCCCGAACTAGTTAGACCTGCGGGGCAGTCCTTCGCCGAAAGGCCCTTCACCATCGCGGTAACGTAGGAGAAACCGGTTACGGAGGTGTTGCTTGGAACAGTCGTCGACCCGTTTTCATAGCCATAAAACAGCCCGTTCTCTATGTCGGCGCCGACCCATGGACCGCTGCCGCCCCCGGAGGGCCCGAACTGCGTGTTGGATCCAAAATAGACGGCCTCCATCGTGGCATTGCCGTCGTCAATGCCGTCAAGTTCTGAGTTTCCGTAATCGAAGCAGCACCATTGGTTCGACGATTTGCCGTCGAACACTGCATACTCGGCTTCTGCCTGGTCACCAGTTGCGATGCCCCTGGTGGTGGCGTTCCAGACGCCGGTTGCAGAGCTGCTGGTGCCTGTGTAGCTAGCTGTCAGCGTCACCGTCGTTGCGGCAGTTACTGCCGCTGAGGTGTAGTAGGTGTGAAAGTTACAACTGTTGGGCCATGAGTTTGCCACACAATCCTTCGAGTTCGCGACGAACAA
>CAZBIU010000445.1:0-5127 GCA_964491625.1 uncultured Myxococcales bacterium | reverse complement strand
GTACGCCAAGACCAGCTGTTGTCCCGATGGCCGACTGGCGGTGTCTCCAGGAAGCGATGGGAAGCTGGCGCAGGCCGAGAACAGGTTGGGATCGCTCAAGTCCGGCAGCACCGCCTGTTTTCCGCCTGGTCCGAACGGTCCTCGACCACCTGACCCCAGCGGTCCTCGGTAACTGGTGAATCCACTGGTGTCACCGGTGGTGCAGGCCAGTTGCGACAGATCCGGCCCAGCTACTGGGCCGGCGTCGAGCGGGCTCCCAGGCGTGGCGTCCACAGTTTCCGACGACGAGGCATCCAGCGTATCCAGCGCATCCAACGGCGAGGCATCGAGTGGAATCGGTGGTGGGCTCGCCTGGGCGTTGCCCAACCCGACGGTTACCACCGTGTCGTCGAGTGATCCGACTCCGCAGCTTGGCTCGCTCGGCAGCGCTTGGAAGCCGGACAGCAGGCTTGCGACGAGACTTGCCTCCGACAGCCCGCCAGCGGAAAACACCCAAAACTCGTGGAGGGACGCCGCCAGCTCCGGACAGCCGGGGCGCGGATAGAAGGCGATGTTCGCCAGCTTCGAGGAGTCTCCCTCGATGTATGCGATCCTCTGGTCAGGCCGGGTTATCGAGCTGAAGCTCGCGCCCAAGACCACGTCACCGGTGTCGACATATGCGTCGGCATTGTCTCCCCCTCCGGCCTGGCGCTGCGGCTGTCCCAGGTCCAGGGCACCGTTGCCGTTCTTGTCGTCGTAGACGACCAGGCTCGCGTAAGCGATACGTGCGGTGACATCGCCCACCATAACGTCGGCGGCCGGTAAGTTGATCAGTGGAATCGTGGTTGGTGTGCCCGGCTCAATAGGCACGTCAGCGCCCACCACATTGGGCACGAAGCCGAAGTTGTCGCGGCAGCCTGCCTGAATGACCGCCGCCACCGCGTCCGATTCGGGCGGCAGGAAGCAGAACGGCTCAGGCATCCACTGCAACCCCCAAACCAGGGCGACCCGCGGATTCGGCGTGCGTGACTCCCCCGTCGCCTGCGGCAGGTCGCCGGTGGTTTGAACATGAATCTCTGCCAGCGGGGTAACTGGCCCACCAAAGCCAACTGGCTTGCCGCAGCCAAGGGCCACCGCGGCGAGCGCCCAACAGAATCGGCCTACGGCTGCCATAGGACTCCCAGTGCGCTGCTCCAGCCCGCGTGCGCGGAGCCGTCAATCAAATGAACCGTTGGGCCACCGGACAAGGACATGCCCCAGCCACTCCAAATCCGAAGCAACACAACGGCGTCCAAGTCGGCGGCAGGAAAAAGATACCAATTTGTGGTTTCGAGATCGCTGCCAGTAAGCCCCAGACGACTGCCCTGCGCCCGGGTTCGCGCCTCGTACATCGCGGTGGCGCCCAGGCCGAGGCGCAGGCCGAATGAGCCGCGTCCGGCCACATGCTGGGCGAGCGCGCAGACCCGCATTCGAATCTCGTCATTTCGGACCGATTCGGTCTGCGAATACTCCGTCGCCGTCGACCAGGAGGCGCGCGCCCCCAGCGCGAAGCTGCCGCTTGCGCTGAGATGGCGCAGGTAGCCTGCACCGACGCCGCTGGAAAGGCCGGTGCCGAGGGACGCAGGCAGGGCGAGCACCAATTCGCCGTCGACGGTATTGGTGGGCGGCGCATACTGCGCCGAGGTCGACATCTGCGCGCTTGTCGATGGAGCAAACGCGACGACGCAGGTGAAGACGATCGCCAGAAGACTCCCTTTTCCGAGTTGCCTCGACCGAGAGTTAGAAGAACCGCGTGAAATGGGCATGAGCGGGTTTGTCGATCGGACGCTGGCTTGGAAGCTAGCAAATCACCTCAACCGGCGCTGCCGCAACCGCGCCTAGCTGCGAATTTCGCAATGTGAACGGACAAATCGGCGCAGTGAGCTCGGTGGCTGCCTGCTGGGCAGGCGGCCGCGGTACCAATCTACTTGTGCGGCCAGGTCCAATCCGATTCGCTCGGCTGGTCGATGCCCTCGGCGTGGGCGTGGGTGCGGCAGTCGAGTTGGCGGTTGCGGAACCGCTCGCGCGCGTGAGCCCCGATGGCGCGTAGACGGGGCACGCGATCGATCACGTCGATGGCCAGACTGAAGCGGTCGAGCTCGTTCTGAATCGCCAGCTCGAGCGGCGTGTTGATGTTGCCCTTCTCCTTGTAGCCGCGCACGTGCAGGTTGCGATGGTTGGCACGGCGGTAAGCCAGCCGGTGGATGAGCCACGGATAACCGTGAAACGCGAAGATGACGGGCTTGTCGGTGGTGAACAGGCTGTCGAAGTCGCGGTCGGAAAGACCGTGCGGGTGCTCGGTATCAGGCTGCAAGCGGAAGAGATCGACGACGTTCACGAAGCGCAACTTGATGTCGGGAAACTCTTGGCGCAGGAGAGCCGTCGCGGCCAGGGCTTCCTTGGTTGGCACATCGCCGGCCGACGCCATCACCACGTCGGGTTCTTGGCCGGCGTCGGTGCTGGCCCATTCCCAAATGCCCACGCCCTTGGTGCAGTGGCGAATCGCTGCGTCCATGTCCAGGTACTGCAGGTGCTTCTGTTTGTCCGAGACGATCACGTTCACGTAATTGCGGCTGCGCAGGCAGTGGTCGGCCACTGACAACAGACAATTGGCATCCGGTGGCATGTAAATGCGGGTGACCGCGGCGCTCTTGTTGACGACCACGTCGAGAAAACCGGGATCCTGGTGTGTGAATCCATTGTGGTCCTGCCGCCAGACCGTCGACGTGATCAGCAGATTGAGCGACGCGAGATCGGCCCGCCAAGGCAAGTGGCTGCAGATCTCCAGCCACTTCGCGTGTTGATTGAACATGGAATCAATCACGTGCACGAACGCCTCGTAGGTGGAGAAGAAACCGTGGCGACCGGTAAGCAAGTACCCTTCCAGCCAGCCTTCCAAGGTGTGCTCGGACAGCATCTCCATCACGCGGCCGTCGGGGGCAAGCTCGGTGCCGTCGCTATCGTCGGGCAGGGACTCGCCCATCCAGCACTTCTTGGTCACAGCGTAGACCGCGTCGAGCTTGTTCGACGTGTTCTCGTCGGGGCCGAACAGGCGGAAGTTGTCGGGATTGGCAGCCAGGATGTCGCGCAAGAACGCGCCCAGGGGTCGCGTGTTCTCCGCCCAGGTCTGGCCGGGCGCGATCTTCGCAACGGCGTAGCTGCGGAAATCGGGCAAGCGCAGATCTTTGCGCAGAAGTCCGCCGTTGGCGTGCGGATTGACGCCCATGCGCCGCGAGCCCTTGTGCGGCAGGTCGCGCAGCTCGGGCGCCAGCCGCCCATCGGGGTCGAACAGCTCGTCTGGCTTGTAACTCTTAAGCCAGCTTACCAGCTGTTTCAAATTCTCGGGCTTGCTCGCTACGTCGGTGAGCGGCACTTGGTGCGCGCGCCAGGTGCCTTCCACTTTGTGGCCGCCGACCACCGCGGGTCCGGTCCAGCCCTTGGGGGAGCGCAGAACAATCATGGGCCAGCGCGGGCGATTGTTCGCAGAGCCAGTGCGAGCCGCCGATTGAATGCGCTGAATCTCCTCCACCGCGTGATTCAAGGTCGCCGCCATCGCCTGGTGCATGCTGGGAGGCTCGGAGCCCTCGACCAAGAGCGGCTCCCACCCATATCCCCGCATGAGACTTATGAGCTCAACCTCGGGAATGCGACTTAGCACGGTCGGATTGTTGATCTTGTAGCCATTCAAATTGAGGATCGGCAGCACGGCGCCGTCGCGGCGGGGATTCAGGAACTTGTTGCCGTGCCACGACGTCGCAAGCGGGCCGGTTTCCGCTTCGCCGTCACCCACCACCACTGCGACCAGCAGACCGGGATTGTCGAAGGCTGCGCCGAACGCGTGCGACACGCTGTAACCGAGCTCGCCGCCCTCGTGGATGGAGCCTGGCGTTTCCGGCGTGCAGTGACTGCCGACGCCGCCCGGGAAGGAGAATTGCCGGAAGAACTTTTGCAGGCCGTGCAGGTCTTGGCTGCGGTCGGGATACACCTCGCTGTACGAGCCTTCCAGGTACACCGGGGCCAGCACGCCGGGCGCGCCGTGGCCCGGCCCGGCCATGAAGATGACGTCGAGATCGTACTCGCAAATCACGCGATTGAGGTGCGTGTAGATGAAGCTGAGCCCGGGGCTCGAACCCCAGTGGCCGAGCAATCGCTTCTTGATGTGCTCGGGCGCGAGCGGCTCGACGAGAAGCGGGTTGTCGCGCAGGTAGATCATGCCTGCCGCGAGGTAGTTGCATGCTCGCCAGAAGCGGTCGATTCGGGCAAGTAGATCAGGGGAAAGCGGCGCGCCGCCGATGGTGGATTTCGCGGGTCCGAAGGCGCGGGATTGGGCGGGCTCGTTGGTCGTCATGATTGCCTCGCAGGGTGAAGTCGCGCCGGAGGATAGCAGCGATCGGCCGACCTGGCATCGTGAGTCTTCGCCGCGTAGACTAGCCGGCGTCATGAAACACAAGCTGCCTTCCGTCGGCTTCCTGGTCACCGTCGGGCTCTTTCCGCTCGGTTGCAAGCGCGACGAGTCCAAGCCCCCCATGCCGGTGTCCTCACCGTCGGAGGAAGCCCGGCAACAAATGCTCAACCCATCCTTGCCCCCAGGTCATCCGTCCCTCGATCCTGGCGCGGGCGCGATGCCCAGCCTGCCACCGCCGTCCATGCCCGCTGCGGGCGATGCGATCGCCTGGGATTTGCCCAAAGGCTGGGAAGAGGCGCGTGCCAGCGGCATGCGCTTTGCGACCCTGAAGCCGCCCGTCGCCGGCAAGGTCGACGTCAGCGTAATCGTCCTGCCGGGCACGGCCGGGGGCGAGCTTAGCAACGTCAACCGTTGGCGCGGACAAGTGGGACTTGCGCCGGTAGACGAAGCGGGTCGCGCACAAATGCGCAAAGGGATCAAGTCCAAGGCCGGCGCAGTTTCTCTTTACGACTTCGTCGGCGAGGGCGCGCAGAAGGAGCGCATGCTTGCGGGCTTCCTTTTCCTGGATGAAGAGCCAGGTGTAAGTGCCCAGGCCCGCGATCAACACAAGGGCAACCGCAATGCCAGCGGCAAAAACCAGTTTGTTCCGGCGAACCAGTTTTTGGAACCTGTAAAGCCGGCTGGGAGGGCGCGCCATCACCGGC
>CAZBIU010000444.1:0-5130 GCA_964491625.1 uncultured Myxococcales bacterium | reverse complement strand
ATCTTCATCAACCAGATCCGCATGAAGATCGGCGTGATGTTCGGCAACCCGGAAACCACCACCGGCGGCAACGCGCTGAAATTCTACGCCAGCGTGCGCCTCGACATCCGTCGTGTGGGTGCCTTAAAAGACGGCGAAAAGGTCGTCGGCAACCGCACCCGTGTGAAGGTGGTGAAGAACAAGATGGCGCCACCGTTCCGCGAGGTGGAATTCGACATCATGTACGGCGAAGGCATCAGCCACGAAGGCGACCTGGTGGATCTCGGATCTGAATGCAACGTGGTGGAAAAGTCCGGCGCGTGGTTCGCCTACGAGGGCGAGCGCATTGGCCAGGGCCGCGAGAACGCCAAGCAGTTCCTGCGCGAGCACGCCGATATCGCCAAAGAGATTGAGGGCAAGGTTCTCGCCCACCATGGCGTGAAGCGTGACACCGGCACTCCCAGCGGTGGCGGCGGCGGCACCGCCGTGCCGAAGCCAGGACAGCCGGACAAGAGAAGATAGAAGGGCGAGGGCGAGCTCGTGTGGGACCAGCGGCAAGCGGGCCGCGAGCCGCGCTCCGTGATCTCGGTTCCACCCACATTGCGATTGCCGAAGGCAAGCCGGCGCCGAAGCCGTTTCAGCCTGATACAAAGGAGAGGTGTGCCAGGCCCCGTGCCCGGCTCGCAAGAACCAAACCTATGAGGTTGGCAATGGGGAACACGCACGGTTGTCGGTCCTTTGCTGTCGCAGCGATCGGGGCGCTCGCTCTCGGCGGGTTGGCTTGTGGCTCGGACGGGGTCGCGAAGAAGGACAGTGCGACTTCCACCGCCGGCGGCGACAGAAGCTTGGGAATGGATGGGGCGCCGGTAGCCGGCGGCGCACGGGGAAGCGGCGGCATTTCGGGAAGCGGCGGCTCCGTCGGAACCGGCGGCGCGACGAGTACCGGCAGCGCAACAGTCGACGCATCCGACGTCGCTACAACCTTCGACGGAGGCTTGGACGCGCCGGCTGTGGATGTGATGCCGGCGGCGCTGGATGCAACCGTGGACGCACCGGCTGCGGAAACAAGCGTGGATTCAGCCACCCAGCCCTGTGGGAACGCCGCGTGCCGGCCGGGTCAAGCCTGTGCTCTCGTCGGGGGCGGTCCGGCGCCGCCATGTATGCCTACGACAGACGCAGGGACCTGTGCCGACGACTTGTTCACGGGCCTGGTGCTCGTGGCATCGTGCAGCCAGCCCGGTGGAGCCTACCACCAGCCGGGCTGCACCACGCCGCCCGCCAGTCCTCAGTGCTACGACCTTCCGGCCGGCTGTGAAGATTACTGCTCCTGCGTGTGTCAACCCCCAGGCGGTCACTGTTCTCCCGGCCCCGGCTACTACTACTGCGGGTATCCGTAGCCCGTGTTGTAG
This sequence comes from uncultured Myxococcales bacterium, assembly GCA_964491625.1. Taxonomy (GTDB): domain Bacteria; phylum Myxococcota_A; class Polyangia; order Fen-1088; family Fen-1088; genus Fen-1118. The sequence continues at coordinate 3,742 of CAZBIU010000444.1, read as the reverse complement.
GCCAGGAGCGGACCGCCGAGCTGCCTCGGACGCCTCCGCGCCCTCTTTCGTCTCTGTGTCCTCCCCGCGCTACCGACCTGCTATACTGCCTCGCTGAACTTTCAAGCAAAGGAGCTCGCACGATGTCCGTTTCACTACGCGTCGGGGTGTTGGGGGCGACAGGCATGGTGGGTCAGAGGTTTCTGGCTCTGCTCGAGAATCACCCGTGGTTCAAGGTTACCACCTTGGCCGCGAGCGCCAACTCGGCAGGCAAGACGTACCAGGACGCGGTGGCCGGTCGTTGGGCGATGAAGACTCCCATTCCGGCCGTCGTGGCTGGCATGAAGGTCCTGGACGCGTCGTCCATCGACGAGGTGGCCAAGACCGTCGACTTCGTGTTCTGCGCGGTAGACATGCCCAAGGAAGACACCAAGAAGCTGGAAGAGGACTACGCGCGGCGCGAGATCCCGGTGGTGTCGAACAATTCGGCCCATCGTGGAACCGCCGACGTGCCGATGATGATTCCCGAAATCAACTCGGACCACGCCGCCATCATCCCCGAGCAAAGGAAGCGCCTCGGCACTCAGCGTGGCTTCATCGCGGTCAAGCCCAACTGCTCGCTGCAGAGCTACGTGCCAGCCATCGACCCGCTGATGGGCTTCGGCCCCAAGGACATCTTCGTTTGCACGTACCAGGCGATTTCCGGCGCTGGCAAGACCTTCGCCACCTGGCCCGAGATGCAGGACAACCTGATCCCCTTCATCAAGGGCGAGGAGCAGAAGTCCGAGGAGGAGCCGCTCAAGATCTGGGGCAAGCGCGACGGCAACAAGATAGTGCCCGCCACCGGCCCGCGGATTTCGGCCCAGTGCATCCGGGTGCCCGCCAGCGACGGCCACATGGCCGCGGTGTTCGTACGCTTCGACAAGAAGCCCGCGCCCGAGCAGATTATCGACTGCTGGAAGAAGGCGGCAGGCAAGCCGCAGCAGCTCAAGCTGCCGAGCGCACCTGTGCCTTACATCACATATTTTGCGGAAGACAATCGCCCGCAGACCAAGCTGGACCGCGACGCCGGCAACGGCATGGCCATCACCATCGGCCGCCTGCGCCCGGATCCCATCTACGACTACAAGTTCGTGTGCCTCTCGCACAACACCGTCCGCGGGGCCGCTGGCGGCGCTGTGCTGACCGCCGAGCTTCTGACCGCAGAAGGCTACATCAAGTAACCCGAGGCGAGGCCGGAACCGGCGGCCGGAAGCGGTGACTCGAACCGGATGCGCCTGCGGATTCGGTTCAGGCCCCAGCCCGGGTTCGGCTCCCGCCCCGGCCTACCGGCCGAAATCCGAACAATTTTCCATGTTGAAACTTGTCGCGGCTGGCTTCGGTGCGTACTACGATCCCTGCAATGCCAGCGAAGAAGTCCGTTCCCGAAGGACCAGTGGAAATTCCCGAGTTTCTACCGGTCCTTCCTTTGCGCAACTCGGTTCTCTTTCCCAACTCGATCATTCCCATCGACGTAGGGAGAAAGAAGTCGGTCAAGCTCGTCGAGGAGGCGATCTCGAAGGAAAAGCCGATCATCGGTATCGTCACCCAGCGCGATGCGCGGGTCGAGGATCCCAACCCGGCTGACCTTTACACCGTCGGATGCGCGGCGCGGATTCTCAAGGTCATCAAGCTGGCCAAGGACAGCTTCTCGGTCATCCTGCAAGGGGTGTCCCGCGTCCGCCTGCTCGAGCTCGGCATGCAGGACCCGTACATGATGGCGAAGATCCAGGTTTTGCCCGACGTGCCGGGCAGCTCGCCCGAGATCGACGCCTTGGTGGTCAACGTCAAGGACGTCGCCAAGCGGGTGATCAAGCTGATGCCCGAGCTTCCCAAGGAGGCTTCGGCGCTGCTCGATAGCGTAAGCGAGCCGGGCCAGCTGGCCGACCTTATCACCTCGAATCTCGACGTTCAGGTGGACGAGAAGCAGGAGATTCTGGAGATCTTCGACCTTAAGGCCCGCCTCCGCCGCGTGCTGCAGTTCCTGTCGCGCCAGCACGAGGTGCTAAAGGTGCGCGAGAAGATCAACACCCAGGTGCAGGAGGAGATGGGGCGCAACCAGCGCGAGTACGTCCTGCGCCAGCAGCTCAAGGCGATCAAGGAAGAGCTGGGCGAGATCGACGAATCTGGCGGCGATCTCGATGACTTCCGCGAGAAGATCATCACGGCCAAGATGCCCACCGACAGCGAGAAGGTTGCGCTCAAGCAGCTTGAACGGCTGAAGGTGATGCAGCCATCGTCGGCGGAATACACGGTCACGCGCACGTATCTGGAATGGCTGGTCGAGCTGCCATGGTCTATCAGCACCGAAGACAAGCTCGACATCCCGGCGGCGCGCGACATCCTGAACGCCGACCACTACGACCTGGAGAAGGTCAAGAAGCGCATTCTCGAATACCTGGCGGTGCGCAAGCTCAAGACCGACAAGAAGGGGCCGATCCTGTGCCTGGTGGGTCCTCCCGGCGTGGGCAAGACCTCGCTCGGCAAGTCCATCGCGCGGGCGCTGGGGCGCAAATTCATGCGCATGTCGCTGGGCGGGGTGCGCGACGAGGCGGAGATTCGTGGGCACCGGCGTACCTACGTCGGCTCGCTTCCCGGACGCATCATCCAGGGCATGAAGAAGGTCGGGTCCAACAACCCCATTTTCATGCTCGACGAGATCGACAAGCTCGGCCACGACTTCCGGGGCGACCCGGCAGCGGCGCTCCTGGAAGTTCTCGACCCGGAACAGAACCACGCCTTCTCGGATCACTATCTGGAAGTGCCGTTCGACCTGTCGAAGGTCATGTTCATTGCCACGGCGAATATTCTCGATCCGGTGCCGCCGGCGCTGCGCGACCGCTTGGAAGTTCTGGAAATCCCCGGCTACACGCGCGAGGAGAAACTCAACATCGCAAAGCAGTTCCTGATCAAGAAACAGGTCGAGGAGCACGGGCTCACCGACCAGCGGTTGGCGTTCGAAGATTCCGCGGTGGGCGAGATCATCGACAGCTACACGCGCGAGGCTGGCGTACGCAACCTCGAGCGTGAGCTGGCCAACGTGATTCGCGCGGTGGCGGTCCTGGTCGCGGAGGACAAGGCCAAGGAAAAAGAAATCGTCGATATCAAGCGCATTCCGGATTTCCTCGGGCCGCAAAAGTATCTGCCCGAGGTGGCCGAGCGCACCGCCGAGGCGGGCGTGGCGACCGGGCTGGCTTGGACGCCGGTGGGTGGCGACATCCTGTTCATCGAAGCCACCCGCATGAACGGCAAGGGCAACCTGGTGCTCACCGGTCAGCTCGGCGACGTGATGAAGGAATCCGCGCAGGCGGCACTGTCGTTTATCCGGGCGCACTCCAGATGGTTGGGCCTGGAAGACGGCTTCCTTGAGCGCAGCGACATCCACCTGCACATTCCCGCGGGTGCCATTCCCAAGGACGGTCCGTCCGCGGGCGTGACCATGTTCGCGGCCATGGTGTCGCTCTTGACCGGCAAGCCGGTGCGCAGCGACGTGGCGATGACTGGCGAAATCACCCTGCGCGGGCTCATTCTTCCCGTCGGCGGCATCAAGGAGAAGTTCCTGGCCGCGCACCGCGCCGGCATCAAGCGCGTGATCATGCCGGAGCGCAACCGCAAGGACGTGATCGACATCCCCGAGCAGCCACGCAAGGAGATCGAGATCCTGTTCGTGAAGCGGATGGACGAGCTCTTGCCGCTGGTCTTGACCGAGATGCCGAAGCTCGGT
>CAZBIU010000443.1:0-5134 GCA_964491625.1 uncultured Myxococcales bacterium | reverse complement strand
TGGCTGCTGGTCGAGCCGCCGTTCTGGCTGCTGGTCGAGCCGCCGTTCTGGCTGCCCGCCGAGCCGCCGCCCGAGCTGCATGCCGCGAAGAGTATTGCGAGTCCAACACTGGTTACCGATAGTCGAGATCTTTTCATTGCTCCATCCTCAGTTGACGCATTCCCACCCCATGGCTGCATAGTGTGGCGGTGGCGAAACCTACCGGTTAGAGCTCGCTCTGGGTAGAGTTTTTCATTGCCTTCCTAGGCCTTTCGTGCCGCGAAAGGCTCTGATGGACAGCAATCGACCCGTTGGGCCTTTGGGTCTTTCCGAACTCGCCAAAAATGAGAACTGGCAGCGCCATCCTGCAATCGACGACGCGGCGGCGCGCGCAGGCTTTCGCAGCGGACGGCGTTAGTCAGCCCGCGGGCCGAGCTTCCAGCGCTTCCGCGTCGGCGATGTCTTTGGCGCGGCCGTGCTCGCGGTAGGCGGTGATCAGATCTTTGCGCCCAATGACGTGCACCTTGACCCCTTCCCGGGCGGTCTCTTCACGGCGCAGCCAGGCGGTGGCGAACTCCAGACCGCATATGCCCTTGGTCAGGTCGATTCGGTTGGGAGGCACACCAATCCAAACCACGTCCAAGGGTGGGGCAGCGTTCAGGTGATCGACAGCGATGGGAGGCGCACCGAACTCGGCGATGGCGCGATACACGCGTTCCATGTTGTCCGACGAATCGTCGAGCCACAGGTCCATATGGCGCGTGGTGCGCGGCTGACCGTAGTACTCGACGGCGAACGCCCCTACGAGCAGATAGCGAGCATCGACTTTCTCGAATGCCCGCAGGAGCTTCATGAAGTCTTTGTTGATTTCCAACGTAGCCTCCTAAGGTTCATGAAAACGACAGCCCAAAGCGCGGCCGCCAGGCGCATACAGGAAAACCGCAGCCGAAATCGTGCCATTCCCGCCCAGGTCACCACCACCGCCTGTAGACGAATTCCAGCGCCCGAACAGGGGACGCTGCTTCCTGCCGTCCATCGACTCCGGAATCTCCGGCACGCGGCCATTCTAGCGTTTGTGTTTGGCGCTGGACCGATTTTTTTCAGGACGCGGTAAGGCCTGCGTCAGCGAGAAGGGACTTGATTTCCTTCTTGGTAAGGTCGCGGAAGCCGCCCATTTTCAAGCCCTCGAAACTGATTTCGCCGAGGCGGACGCGGGAGATCTTGAGCACGGTGTGCCTGACCAGCTCGCCGGCGGCCTTGAGGACGCGGGGACGGCTCTCGGGCACCACCATCTCGATCCAGGTGTTCTTTCCGGTGGTCGCAAGGGAATGGACCTGTCTCGGCACCACCGGCCTGCCATCCCATCGCCAGCCGCGCAGGAGGCGCGCGATCTCGTCGTCGCCCACCAAACCCTGGAGCTTCAAGTGGTAGGTCATCGGCACCCGCCCGCCACCGCGCGACATGCGTTCGGCCAGGGCGCCGTCGGTGGTTAGAAGCAGCACGCCCTCGGAAAGGAAATCGAGAGGCGCCACCACGTGCCAGCCGATCGCGACGTCGGGGATGAAGCGCGCGATGGAGCGACGTTCGGCGTTGTCGGCGGCCGACGGTGCCAGCGTGGCCAGACACGCGCGCGGCTTGAGCAGCACGCGGTACTGCGGCGCCTCGGGCCGCACGCGCTGGCCGCGCGCTTCGACCCGGGCATCGTACGAGTCGACCAGGCTGCCAAGCTCGGTGACCACTTTGCCGTCGACCTTGACCTCGCCGCTGCGGATCATCTCCTCGGCGCGCCTTCGCGACGCGACCCCGGATTGCGCCAGGAACTTTTGCAGCCTGATCTTCGCTCTCGCCGTCATGCGATCCTATTCGCCCGTCCGCGGGGGTTGGTCTTGTTCGGTCGCGGGTGCGGCGTCGGGTTCGGCCGCCGAATCGGCCTCGGGCTGCGCAGGCTTCTCCTCTTCCTTGCTGGGATCGAGATCGCCCAGCGCCTGCTTGGCCGCCTTGGACGCCTCGTCCAGCTCGTCGAGCAGCGGGTCGGCGTCCTCTTCCTCGGACGCGAGCGCGCCGCGGGCCACCGAGGTGAGCGCGACGTCGGGCTTTGCCGTGGTCGCGCTGGCAGGCGCGGGCTCTCCCCCGTGCTCGGCATCGACCTTCGATTGATCCTCGGTGGTGAGGTCGTAGAACTCGCGCAGGGTCGGCAGATCAGCCAGGTCGTGCAGGTTGAACACGCGCAGGAACTCGGGCGTGGTTCCGTACAGCATCGGCCGGCCGACCTCTTCCTTCTTGCCGATGATGCGCACCAGGCCCCGGTCGAGCAGGGTCTTGAGCACCGGCCCGCAGTCCACGCCGCGAATGTCGTCGATCTCGGGGCGGGTGACCGGCTGGCGGTAGGCGACGATGGCCAGGGTCTCCATCATGGCGCGCGAGAGGCGAAGCGGCTTGCCCACCAAGAGCTTCGACACCCAGGCCGCGTTTTCCACGTGGGTGCGCAGGTGCCAGCCGGTCGAGAGCGAGACCACCTGGATCCCGGTGTATCTGCGTTTGTCGATCAACGCGTCGATGGCGGCGGTGATCTTCTTGCCGTCGCGCTCGCCGAGCAAGCGCTTGAGGTCGAACAGACCGAGCGCCTTGTCCGAGGCGAAGAGCAGGCTTTCGATGATGGATTCCAGGCGCTCGCCTTCCAAAAGCTCGCGGCCTTCGCCTTCGGCAACGTCGTTTGCTTCGGACACTTCTGCAACCACGCCGTCGGTCGCTTCGGGACTCGCGGAATCATCCAGCGGCAGCTCTGTCTGTGAGGGCGCCGCCTCCTCGCCGCTTCCAGCGTGCGTCTGGGCCGCTGGGGCGGCGGCGTCGGCCGCAGCTTCCTCGGCGCTGGTGGCTTCGCTGGGCTCCGGCGTCGGGTGAGACGGCTCGCCAGCAGGGACCGCGGCGTCCGAATCGGCCCAGGCCGCTTCCCACGCCGGTTCGGTCGTCTTTGGGCCGTCTTCACCGCTCGGGCCCTCGGCAATCGGGAATGCCTCGCTTCCCTCGGCCAGCGATTCCTGGTCAGACTCCGCCGCGTCGGCGACAGCCTCTGGAGTGATCTCCTCCGGCGCGGTCCCCTGCTGGGCGACCGGCTTACTCTTCGGGTGCTGTTTGCTCTTCTTGCGTTTGGCCATCAGTAGCTTCCTCGCCCGCTTCGGCAGAGGCAGGAGAAGGTGCGGAGATTACCTCTTCTTGTGGGCGAAGTAGGGCAGGATCGCCAGCGGTTTCGGGCGCCGGCTCCTGCGGTTGCGTTTCACTCTCCTGGTTTTCTGCTTCAACCGACTCTGCGCCCCCGGCGGCCCCTGCATGGGCCGGCGTCTCAGCCGGTGCTTCGACCGATTCTGTGCCCTCGGCATTCGACTCTGCGCCCTCCCCTTCCGTCCCCGGACCCTCCTTCGCCGACGTCACCTTCAAGTGGCGGGCGTCGTCCATCGCCGCGCCTTCCACCTGCGCCAGGAAAAAGGTCCCGGTCGATTCTTGCTGCAGGATGCGCACCACCTTAAGGCGCGCCAGCTCCAGCACGGCCAGCAAGGAAACCACAACCTTGTGGCGCAGCTCCGCGGGCCTGAGCTCATGCCCGAGCAGGTCTTCGAAGCGCACCATCCCCTTGCCGGCTTCCAGCAGGTCGACGATCTGGTTGATGCGGTCGCTGATCGACATCCGGTCCACCACGACGTCGTGGGTGTACTCGGGCTTGGCCTTCTTGAGCGTGGATGCCCAGTGCTCGATCAGCTTCCACACCGAGTGCTCGGCCAGGCCAGCTTCGCCCTCGGCCTGCAAGACCGAGCCACGCACGAAGACGTTGCGGCCTTCGATGGGGCGGTTGCCCAGGTTCTCCGCAGCGTGCTTATACTTCTGGTATTCGAGCAAGCGGCGAATCAGCTCTTCGCGCGGGTCCAGGGGCTCCTCGCCATCCTCGCTCGGTTCCAGCGGCTCGGGCGTGGGCACCAGCTCGCGCGACTTGAGGTAGGCAAGGTGGGCGGCCATCACCAGGTAGTCCGCGGCCACCTCCACCGCCATGTCCTCCATCATCTCCAGGTACTCGATATATTTTTCGGCGATGAAGGCGACGGAGATGTTGAGGATGTCGATCTCGTGCGTCTGGCACAGGTGCAAAAGCAAGTCCAGCGGCCCCTCGAATTCGGGTAGCGTGACCCGGTAAGTGGGGCCGGCCGACGAATCGGCGGGCAGCGTCACCGGCGCGGGATTCGGCACGGACGATGGCTTCTCTTCGCTCATGAGCCGATCGCCATGCTGAGCCCGCGGGCCCAGAAATACGTGATGAAGTTGATCGGGTAGCCGATGATTCGCATGAGCGGCAGCCCGAGGCTTGGGCTAATCACCAAGAACAGAAGGATGAAGGAACCCCAGCGCGCGAGGAAATCAACCACGTTGTGCATCGAGCGCGGCAGGACCCACGCCAGAACCGCGCCACCGTCGAGCGGCGGAATGGGGAGCAGGTTGAAGATCATGAGCGAGAGGTTGAGGCGCACCAGGCGGTCGAACACCGCCATGAGGAATTCGCCGGAGACGTGCAACCTCGCGGCGATGACGATGCCGATGGAAACCACGAGCGCCAGGATCAGGTTCATCGCGGGTCCCGCCACCGACACCAGCATCCGGCCCGTGCTCATGGACAGGCGGCGCGAATACAGCATCGGATTGGTTTGCACCGGGCGGCCCCACGCCAGAAGCGGCAGCCCCCCCGAGGACGCCGACAGCGCCATGATGATCGGCATCAGGATGGTGCCGATGGGGTCGATGTGGTGCTGAGGCGCGAGCGTGACCCGTCCCTGCGAGCGCGGCGTCGGGTCGCCCAGACGCGTTGCCACCCACGCATGACCGAATTCGTGAACGGTGATGCACAGGATGAATGCGATCAGATAGAGGATTGCCTCCCTAAGCTCGTCATAGCCGATGTTCAAGACCTGTCTCCGGATCGCTCGGTATAACCGGGTCCTCGGACCCGGTCAACGCTGCTTACGCGCGCGGATGGAACTTATCGTAGACACTGCGCAAATGGGCGCGCGAGAGGTGGGTGTAGATCTCGGTGGTGCCGATGTCGGCGTGGCCCAGCATGGACTGCACGGATCGCAGGTCGGCGCCGCGCTCGACCAGATGGGTCGCGAAGGAA
>CAZBIU010000442.1:0-5150 GCA_964491625.1 uncultured Myxococcales bacterium | reverse complement strand
ACGCCGGCGACGACGTCTTCGCCCTGGGCGTTGGTCAGGAACTCGCCGTAGAACTCGTTCTCGCCGGTGGCCGGATTGCGCGTGAAGCACACGCCGGTGGCCGAGTCGTTGCCCTTGTTGCCGAACACCATGGCCTGCACGTTGACGGCAGTTCCCCATTCCGACGGGATGTTGTTCAGCTTGCGGTACACCTTCGCGCGATCGTTTTCCCAGCTACGGAACACGGCCTTGACGGCGCCGTTCAGCTGGTCGATCGGGTTGTTCGGGAAGTCGACGCCCTTGTGCTCTTTGATGGCAGCCTTGAACTCGGCGACCAGCTCCTTGAGGGCCGAGGCCGGGAGCTCCGAGTCGACCTTCACGCCGAGGGCCTTCTTCTTGGCAGAGAGAATGACCTCGAACGGATCGTGATCCTCCTTGCGCTCCGGCTTCATTTCCAGCACCACGTCGCCGTACATAGCGACGAAGCGACGGAACGAGTCGTAGGCGAAGCGCTCGTTGCCCGAGGCCTTGGCCAAGCCATCGACGACCTCGTCGTTAAGGCCGAGGTTGAGGATGGTGTCCATCATGCCCGGCATCGAGGCGCGCGCGCCCGAGCGGACCGAGACAAGCAGCGGGTTCGCTGGATCGCCAAACTTCTTGCCCAGCAGCTTCTCCATCTTGGCGACGGAAGCCTTCACGTCGGCATCCAGCTCCTTCGGCAGCTTTCCGCCCACCTTATAGAACTCGGTGCAGACCTCGGTGGTGATAGTGAACCCAGGCGGCACTGGCACGCCGATGTTCGTCATCTCGGCGAGGTTGGCACCCTTGCCGCCGAGTAGGTTCTTCATGTCCTTGTTTCCCTCGGCCTTGCCACCGCCGAAGAAATACACGCGCTTAGCGGCGCGCTTTCCGGCTGCCTGTGGCTTGGCTTTGGCCTTCACTTTTTGGGAGGCTCGCGCTTTGGTCGGTTTCATGGCTTTGCTTCCAGTTTTCTTCTTGGTTGGCATCGGTGGGGCTTTCTATCAGGGAGCGACGGGGAAGGAAAGGCCCGCGACGCTCCTTGCATACGGAAATTGATGGGGTGGAGCTCAGAGCCCTAGGCCAGGCGCGAGGCGAGGGACAAGGCCAGCTCGCCTGCCTTCAGCCGCTCTTGTTGCATGCTGTCCCGATCGCGCACGGTCACAGTCTGGTCTTCAAGGCTCTGGAAGTCGACGGTAACGCACCAAGGCGTGCCAATTTCGTCTTGTCGCCGGTAGAGTTTTCCGATTGCGCCCGTGTCGTCGTAGACCGTGCGCAATCCGGCCTTCTGCAGGTCGCGCTTGAGACCTCGGGCCATGTCCACCAGGCGTGCGTCGTTGCGCTTGAGCGGGAAGACGGCCACGGTTAGGGGCGACAGCCTGGGATGAAGGTGGAGAACAGTCCGGGTGTGCTCCTCGGCGATCCTCTCCCCTACCCCGCGTACCTTCTTCATCACCTCGATACTCGCCGCGTCTGAATCCTCCATCAGCCCGATGAGCTGCGGCAGGGTGCCCGGCAAGCCCGCTGCGATGGCTTCGGCAGTTGAAACCAGACGCTGTTTCACATCGGCGGCCATGCCCTCGCGGCGGCCCACGGAACGGGCGAAGCTCTCGACCAGCTCGCGCAGCTTTGCCGTGTCCTCGGCAGGCGGTTCCTTGACCAAGGCATCTTCGTAGGCGTCACATAGAAACGCTAGCGTCGCCCGATCTGCGCCGGCAGACGGCTCGATCACGTACGGAATGAGGTGCTTCTTCTGCTCCTGATCGAAGTACTTGAGCTCGCCGACGGCGTCGGGGTTTTCCGCCGAACGGCTGTGCGATCGCAGGTCGAAATCGGTGCGATTCGCGATGCCTTCCAGCTCGCTCCAACCCATCGGGAACTTGTACTCCAGATCCACGCAGCGCTTGGCGTAGTGAGCGAGCTCGTGTTTCTCCTGTTCGCGCACACGAAGATTCTCGGGGTGCATGCCGAGCTTTAGGTACCAGTTCTTGCGCTCGGCAATCCACGCCTCGTGCGCAGCCTCGTCCTCGCCGGGACGCACGAAGTATTCGATTTCCATCTGCTCGAATTCGCGGGTGCGGAAGGTGAAGTTGCCGGGCGTAATCTCGTTGCGGAAGGCCTTGCCCACCTGGGCGATGCCGAACGGCAGCTTCCTGCGCATGGTATCCAGCACATTTCCGAAGTTGACGAAAATGCCCTGTGCAGTTTCCGGCCGCATATAAACCAGGCCGGAATCGTCGCCCGAGTCCACCGGCCCGACGCTGGTGCGGAACATCAGGTTGAACGGGCGCGCTTGCGTGAGATCCTTGGAGCCGCACTTCGGGCAAACCAGCTCTTTCGCGTCGATGGCGGCGTTGATCTCGACCAGGCCCTTGGGATCGCGTCCCTTCTGGGCCGCGAATACGTGGTCCGCACGCGGGCGCGCCTTGCACGCGCGGCAGTCCATCATGGGGTCCGAGAATGTCGCCTCGTGCCCTGAATACTTCCAAACCAGGCGGTTCATCAGGATGGCAGCATCGAGACCTTCCATGTCGTCCCGCTCGTGCACGACTGCACGCCACCACGCGCGCTTGACGTTGTTCTTCAGCTCGACCCCGAGAGGACCGTAGTCCCAAGTACTCCCGAGCCCACCGTAAACCGACGAGGACGGAAAGACGAATCCGCGGCGTTTGCAAAGGCTGACAATCGTGTCGAGGGTGGTTGCTGGCATGATGGGGCGGCAATCTAGCCCGCAATATCATTCACGTCTACGTCTCCGCTGCGTTCAGCGAGAGCCTGACATCTTTTCGATGAAATCGAGAGAGCGCAAGGGTCCGTGGATGTGCTCGCGCAACAGAGCAAGCAGCATCCGTCGGCAGGCGACGGCGATGTCGCTTGCGAGTGAGATGCCCTCCGCGTCGATCAGGTCCGCGCTGCCCAGCCGCTCCAAGGCCTGCCGGACAGCGCCCGTGACAATGTCGCCAGTTCTGGCGCAGTTCCCGCAGTAGACACCGCCCGCCGCGGCATGAAAGCGCACCTGCTCTCCCGCCAGGTCGGCTCGACCACACGACACGCAGCGGTTCAGGGACGGACCAATTCCAAGACGCCGCAGAAGCCCCAACTCCAACACCCGCAGCCTCTCCGCCGTTGCTAAGCCGGCGTCAAGGCGCGCCAAAAACTCGTCGAGCCAGTCGAAGACGGCCGGCTCGGGATGCCGCGCGGGACATAGGCGATCGCACAGCTCCACGGCGTACGCCGCGTGCGCCGCCTTGGCGATGTCCGTGGCAAGTCGCGGCCGGTCCGCCACCAGCTCGAACGATTCCAGTCCCATCAGATCCGCGCCCGGGCGCTCTTGCAGATTGGCTTCGCCCACCATGGCAGTACCCAACCCGCCGGCAAACCGACGCGTGCTCTTGCGGGCCGAGCGCGCAAGCGCAGACACGTGCCCGGTTGAACGCCCGAGCAAGGTCACCACCCAGTCTGCTTCGCCGTAGGCCACACGGCGAAGGACGATGGCTCGGGTGACTATCGTCTGCCGCACACCGAAGCGAAGGAGCTCAGACCCGTCGCACAGGCGACATCGTCCAAGAGGCGCCGTCCTCCAAGCTCAAACCTTCACCGGACTGCGGCTGCTGACGCAGGAACAGCGACAGCGTGATGGTAGCGATCAGCAGGACGATGATGACGAACACGGCCAAGCCGATCCCATGCCGCGGCGTCTGACTCTCGTCCTCGACGGGAGGCTCGGGCAACACCCGGTCCACCTGCGGCCCAACCGAGCGTACCGCTAGCTGCCTTCGATGGGGACGCAAGTCAGGCACGACCATGGGCTCGGCCGCCCGACGCCGTTCGAGCAACGTTCGGTCGAGCAGCTCAAGCGGCTCATTGCTGGAGATCCCAAGGGTGCGCGCGTACGAACGAATGAACCCACGAACAAAGACGTCCGGAGGCAGGTCGTCGAGGTTTCCCGCTTCCATGAATTTCAATGAAGAAACCGACAACTTCGTTGCTTGCGAAATCTCCCCAAGTGAGATCTTTCGCTTCTCGCGTTCTTCCTTCAGGAGCGTACCGAAGTGTGCTGTTTCCATTCGCAGATCCTTCTTCACTGGATCATCTGGGCGTAGCGCCTGCATTCATTCGCTACGCAGCTTCGGGGCGACATTTCCGCGCACGTGCGAAAGATGTCGCGAGCCTTTTCCGAATTTTTCCGACGTTCCTGCAGCATTCCCGCTAGCAGGAACGCTTCTTGGATCGGGCATCGCTTACCGTCGGCAACGATAGGAACGACGGTGTCCATCGCCTGATCGATCTCGCCACGTTCGAGATACACCTTGGCCAGACGATAGCGTCCGACACAAAACGCCGGCGCACGGGACACCGCTTCGTAGAGCTCCTTCCAAGCGTTCTGGAGGTCCCTCTTGTGAAAGTAAGCCCAGCCGAGGTTCGCCCGGGCGAAGACCGGCGCGCTGTAGGTCGCATCCTTAAGCGCATTCTGGGCATCGACGATGGCTTCGTCCCAAGCCTGGAGAAGCAACGCAACCGCCGACAGGCTGTTCCACGCCTCGGGAAAGTCCGGTCGCAGAGCCACGGCCCTGCGGAAATGCGTCTGCGCCTCACGCAACTTCGCGTTCTCTTCGGCACGAACCATCTGTTCATCCGAACCGGAAAGACACGCCGACGTCTCGGCCTGCGCCTCGTAGTCGTACGCTTGCTTGAGCGCGATAAGCCCCAACATGTTGAACGCTTCGGCGTTTTGCGGGTCGGTTTCGATTGCCTTTTGCAGCTCCTCGACCGCGGCTTCCTCGCGATGATTCTGGAAGTACCCGACGGCAAGTTGGTAGCGCACTTGCGACTGATCAGGATCCCGCTTGGTGCGCGTAGCGCACCCCGGGGCCGATAGCACCGCAAGGCAAGTACCCATTGTGACGAGGAATCCTTTCAAGCCGCTTGTGATTTTTTTGCCTTTTCCAAGCATTCTCGATAAGTTAGCCCGGAAGACGCGGCCGGACGCTAGCAGGAAGGGTGCCGACAAGTCAATCCGAAAGTAAGGCGATAAGTACGCAGGAATCCGCAGGAATAGACTCGGCGCAAGGTGCCGCTGGATCGGCCGAGCGCAGTCATTGTGACATCGACCACAGGACGTTGGCTATACCCCTTTTGCATCCGGACCCCAG
>CAZBIU010000441.1:0-5150 GCA_964491625.1 uncultured Myxococcales bacterium | reverse complement strand
GTACCGGCGTGCTCGCGAGCGCGGGTTTTTCCGCCGGTCTTTGCGCCTGGGAGCTGAGCATGAGGCGAACAGGCGCGATTATTCCGTTGCCGAAAAAAGGGGGCCGTGCCCCATTGAAGTAGTCCTTGTGCTGGGCGAACCAGCGAGTCCAGGAAGCTGAATTGCACCACAGCCTTCGGGAACTTCGGACTAGGAAACGAATCGCCGAATTACGAGTCATGCACCAAGGCGACGAGCTGCCACGGCAAGACACTGGGTCTCATGACTGCGGGTCACTTGAATCGGCTCTTCAGGCTTAGGAAGGGGCTCTCCAACAAGTTCCAGGATACCAGTGCGGCCATCACCGAGATGCTCGTGGCCACCACGGTGAAGACGAGAACGCCAGCTAGGCGATTGCCAACCAGATCCTCGAACCAGGTCACTGGGAGGTACTTCGGGAAGAGCGGTTGCATAAGTCCGTGCCACACGTAGATGCCGTAGCTGTACTTTCCAAAGAACCGCAGAAAACCGATGCTTAGCACCGTTCTCAAGATGGGTGGTCTTCCCTCGATCGCATGAGCCACTGCCGCTGTGAACAGGACAGGGAAGACAGTGTGTACCAGCGCCGTGGTCCACCACAACCAGGAGGCCGAGTGACTCACAGCCCCAATAAGCACAAGCGTACAAGCAGAGCCAACGAGGAGCCAGCGAGCCGTCGGAAGAAACGCCGCGAGTCCGCTCGGCCTCGCGGCTAGGTAGGCGATGGCAGCACCCATCGCCAGCGCGTCGAAGCGGCAAGGCGTCATCATATAGGTCGCCATCCGATTCCCGGCATGCAGCGAGAATAGTTTTGTGACTACCGCCGTAAGGACTACCCCACCGAGCACCCAGTAGATACGTCGAGCAGGCAGCCAGAACACGAGGAACGGCCATACTAGGTAGAACTGCTCTTCGACTGCCAGGGACCAGAAGTGGTCCAGATTCAGCCAAGACTTCTGCAGCTCTACCCCAAGCCAGGACAGGTAGTTGTTCGTGTATGTCCACAACCAGATCTGATGCCTTCTGATGTCCTCAATCGCGGTCCCCGCCTCCTTCGAGATCGCAGGAACCAGCACGAGTACCAGAGTGAGAGCGAAGTAGTAGAGTGGAAAGATTCGCAATGCGCGGCGGGAGTAGAAGTTGAGCCAGGCATTTTTCTTGCCCCTTGCGCGAATCAAGATCCGTGTGATGAGGAACCCCGAGAGCACGAAGAAGAGGTCGACTCCGCATCCCCCAGCGTGCACGAATGTGTTGTACGCGCGCTCGGGCCAGCTGCCAGTCCTCAACGCAGGCTCCATCTCCGAGCTGCCGAAATGATTGAGGAGAACGAACAGTATCGCGATGCCCCTGATGCCATCCAGCACGGGCAGATGGTCCTGGCCACTGGTCGAGGGGCTTTGCTGGTGCTCGTCGCTAGCGGACGGCCGAGTGGCGCTCACTCCCTTGAGGTACGTGCCTTGTGCACCTGTATCTTCTGCCGAATCTTGCGCCATGGTCACTCCTCGCACGCGGGCGCCAATCGGGCTCGATCCTGTCCAGTCCGCCAAGGGGACTCTATTCCTCTCGCGAATCGAGGTCTGGCCTGCCTCTTCAGCGGCCGCTCTATGCGTGCGTCAATGGGTGTTCGGAGGTTCGAGCGGCTCCGAATGCTGCCCCGGCGGGCTGAGGAGGCGGGACTGAACCACGCAAACATTATTCCGACTTCGTATTACACGGTGCCAACGCCTTGTCAACGCAACGTGAGCAGGCTCAAACGTCTTGCGTAGTGTCATCACCCGGGTATATTTCGTACCCGTGTTTGCGACAATCCCGACCGGGCACAAAGCTGCGGTTGCTCTTCAGCCACTTACGTCGGGCATGACGTATGCGAGGTCGTCCGACGTAGCGTGCGCCAACCACGCCCCACTCGATTCTGATCTACACTGCTTTCCCGGTCAGATCGCATGAGGCAGACCGTGGGCACTGGCTCAGGGCCGTGGCGCCGCCGCGTGGCCGTGGCTCTTAGCGTTGCGTATACAATCGGCCTGCTCGTCGCATGGGTGGTGTTGCGATTCGCAGGCGAGCGTTGGTGGCTGCCCCTGGTGGGTCTGTACGCACCGCCGATCGGATTCTTCTTTCCCGCGCCCTTCGTGCTGGCAGTGACTTGGCGATGGGCGGGTCGGCGGTGGTTTGCATCGCAGTTTCTAGCGGCGCTTCTGGCGCTGTACGGCCTGCTCGGCCCAAGTCTGGGATTGGGGCGCGACCGACATGCAGTCGCGGATCCGCGGGCCATTCGCCTGGTCAGCTACAATATCCAACTCGGCCAGCGCGGTATGCCTGGCATTCTGGCTCAGGTCGCCCAATTCCAGTCCAACCTTGTGCTGCTGCAAGAGGCGCATCAGGGCCTCGCAGCCGGTCTGCGCGAGGCATTCGTCGGCTGGCACGTCGACAGTCGCGACCAGTTCTTCATAGCTTCCCGTTTTCCCATCCTGGAGGTCCGGGAACCAGCTCGGCTGCTCTACAAGGTTGACAAGGCGGGCAGCACGCAAGAGAGAGCGGGTGGGGCGCATTTTATGGCCTACACCCTCGATAGCGATCTCGGGCCGATCGATGTCTTCAGTGTCCACACCACGTCTCCCCGGGAGGGCCTCGATGAAATGCGGGGGTCGGGCTTCCTCCACGAGTTGCGCCAAGGTCACATTCTGCTCGGACGCAACTCCGATACGCTTCTGTTCAACGCCTATCGACGCCGTCGACAAGTAGAAGCCGTGGCAGCGGCCGCCCGAGCCAGCAAACATCCTGTGATCATTGCGGGTGACTTCAACCTGCCAGGATTGAGTCGCGTCGCGCATGACTCCCTCGGTGACTTCGACGAGGCCTTTGTCGAGGCCGGCTGGGGCTTTGGATACACCTTTCCGAGCAAGCTTCCCTTCTTGCGCATCGACCGCATTTTCACCGGGCACGGCCTTCGAGCTGTCGACTTCCGTCAGGGCGACACCCTCGCCTCCGACCACCTCTGTGTCTATGCGGTTATCACTGCCGACGGTCTCTCGTTGGTTGGACGAGGCGACGCACCTCCACGCGAGAGCCACGACAGTGGGCCGTGATGTCCTTGGGCGCCAGTAGGGGAAACCCCTGGCGACCGCCAAGCTGCCGTGCAAGCGGCTTCGTCAGGGAAACAATGAGCCAACCACAGACGCCTACACAATTGTCCCGCCCCCTGAGGCTATCCCCTATGCCCAGGCGATTGTGGCGGTAGATTAGAGCGGCTGATATGATCCTGCCGGAGGAACTGTAATGAAATGCTATGAGATGGCCTGGCGTCGCTCTAGTCTCCTTGCCGTCGCCCTGGTAGGAATCTGGACGGGATGCGCCAGCATCGGCAGCAAGGGAACCGGTGTCGATACGGCGACGGCCATAGCCCCCGACGAGGGCGTAGCGGCTAGCGACAGCAATCAGGGTGGCGGTGGCGTGATCGGCGTCGTCGACGTTCCCGAAGAAGCCTCCGACGGCGGCAGTTCAGGCGGCGGCGGTATTGCTGGCGGCGGAGGCATTGCTGGCGGTGGCGGTATTGCTGGTGGCGGAGGCATTGCTGGCGGCGGAGGTATTGCCGGTGACACCGGTGGTGGCCCCCGCGGTGGTGCAGGCAGGGGCGGCACTCCGGGCACTGGCGGCACTCCGGGCACTGGCGGCGCTCCGGGCACTGGCGGCGCTCCGGGCACTGGCGGCGCTCGCGGCAGCGGCGGCGTTCGCGGCAGTGGCGGTAGTTCGGGGGGTGCTGGAGGAGGAACAGGGGCGGGATTCTCCGATATCACCAACGCCTCGGGTTTTGCCGCTATCGCGGAACGGGACGGCGGTTTGAGCTGGTGCTTCGACATCACGGTTGAAGACATCGACGGGGACGGGAACAACGACATCTTCCTTGGCGACCACGATCCTGATCGGAGGCTGGCTCTGGGCGATGGCAAAGGGTCTTTCGCCGAGCAAGTGCTGCCCACGTGGACTGCCCAGACCTGGGCTCAGTTGGCCTACGACTTCGACAATGATGGGCTCACCGATTTTTCCCAGAACTGGGACACTGCTGATTTCGGAGTGATGCACAATCTAGGCAACCGAAGCTTCACCGTACTGTCTTCGTCTGCGTCCATTAGCACTGCCAGCAATGGTATGGCCTGGGGCGACTGGAACGGCGATGGCCATCCCGACTACATTCTCAACGGCTTTCACGCAAATTACGTCTACAGTGGTACGAGCAATGGCAAATTTGCAGCCGTCAGTGACAACTACGGCCTTTTCGACGTGTCTCTCAAGATGCACGCCACGCTTTTCATCGCTGACCTGACAGGTGACGATCGCCCTGATATCCTCTTCCAGCCGCTCCAGGACAACATCTTCTCCACTGGTGTTGGACTCAGCACTTCGTTGGCCAAGAACACGACTGCTTCACTTGGAGGCTCAGCCTCGTTCACGACGGTCAGCGGGGCGGACTTGGGCCTCGAAAATCTGCCCGGACCGGCGGTTGCGCTCGGAGACATCGACAACGATGGCCACCTGGACGTCTTCGGCATGGGCTCGTCCCCCGCCGACCTCGAGACATTCCAGTATGGACTGTTTCACTACGATCCCGCGAAGGGTAAGTTCACTGACATCACCTCAAGTTCCGGCCTGCCGACCACTACCCGATCGACGAACGTCTACCTTGCGCTCTATCTCCAGTCGGTCTTCATCGACTACGACGGCGATGGCTGGCTAGACATTCTTTCGGTGGAGGAGGGTGCTAATCGTCTCTTCCGCAACAATCACGATCTGACGTTCACGGAAGTAACCAGCAAGGTCGGCCTCGCCGACGCTCAGGACGACGGACGGCCGGCTCGTTTCATGGCCGGCGACCTTGACGGTGACCACGTCGTCGACTTCATCACCATGCGCAACACGGACCATTGTGTTGTTCAGCTCTGGCGCAACGACGTGAGGCGGGACAACGGTCTGGCCGTCAAGCTGGTCGGCAAAGCGATCAAGAATGCGGTGAACAGCAAACTGTATCTCTATGAGGCGCAAGCCGACGGGAGTAACGGGACGCTCGCCGGTTACCGTGAAGTGCTCCTTTCGACTACCCACCGCGCTCCTTTGGAACAGTACTTCTCCTTACAGAC
>CAZBIU010000440.1:0-5188 GCA_964491625.1 uncultured Myxococcales bacterium | reverse complement strand
CACCAGGATTGACTCCGATGCCGCTGCGGCTGCAGCCGCCCGCGACCAACGCGACCAAGGTCGATACGACGAGAGTATGCTGTGGGTTGCCCATCGAAGATTCCTCTCCTGCCTGGCAGGGATGCAACGGTCACGCCAAGGCCCGGCCTTGTCAAACACCTCAAGATTCCTGGCCCGCTCGCAGCGCCGTCGAGCCAGGATCTTCAGAATTCTGAGGCTACCATGGTAACTCCGGCGCTTCCGAGTGCTGGACCAAGTACGCCTCCACGCGCACCGATCCGGACCTCCCCTCGGCGCTCAAGCTTTTCCGCATGCGGCAGTTCTACGAGGCCTACCGGGACCAGGGCGAAGCCAAGGTGGCCAGGACGGCCGAAGACGCTACCGGCCCAATTGTGCCGGCACCGCTGACACAATTGCCCTGGACCCATCACCTCATCATCCTCGGCCAGTGCAAGCGCCCGGAAGAGCGGGAGTTCTACCTCCAGCTTGCGATTCGCAAGCGCTGGAGCAGCCGCGAGCTGGAACGCCAGCTCAAGGGCGCACTGTTCGAACGCACGGTGAACTCCAAGGCGCCCCGGCGGACGAACCGCAAACAGGTGGCGCTCCGCTGTCCCAACCACCGCAGGCGCATGGCCAACGCCCAGGACCGCGAACGTCAGAAGCGCGGCCCTGAACGTTTTCCCGCGTGTCCTACGCGACGGCGTCCTTGGCGGCCTTGACCGGGCGGCCCTTGATGACCTTGCGAGCGGGCTTGGCCTTGAAGACCGTCGGTTCCTTGGTGAACGGGTTGATGCCCTTGCGCTCCTTGGTGGCGGGCTTCTTCACCACGACCATGCGGACCAGGCCTGGAATGATGAAGACGCCATTCTTCTTCAACTCCGCGTGACCGATGGTGGCCACGGACTCGATGATTCCCTTCACGTCCTTGCGGGTAAGCTTTTCATCGAACTGGTCGGCAATCTTCTGGATCAAGTCGGACTTGGAGATGGGGCCTTTGGGCATTTTGATTCCTTTGGTTTGGGTGTTGCTGTCGCGTGAAAAGATACTACTACGGCTCCACGGGTAAGCCGTTGCGGATAATGCGGCGGAGAGCGTCTACAGGCAACCTTGGGCCGCGTCTTTCTTCCTCGAAGATGATTTGGGCCATGGTAGCAGCCGTGATGTCTCGCTGGGTGCCATTCTGGATGACTTGCAGCTCTACGCCAGCTCGAACCAGCTCAGCCACCCTTGCCAAGGCAACGTAGTGCGACTCCTGCGTATCGTAGAGCTTCCTGTTCGCGTAGCGCTTGATGATCCGTGCCATAATGGCGGACATCATCGACGATGGCGGCCGAGGGTCAAGAGGTGTTTGGAAATGTCGAAGAGGTTGCCGCTGCCGCTGGTACCGCAAAGTCGGGAAAGCCGTGCTCAGGTCATGGGTTGGGCGGTTTGGGTGCAGTGAACTGCGCCAAGTCGAGGCCGAAGCTCCGTTCAACCGCTGCGATTTGCTCGACGGCATCGTCGAAGCCGTCCTTGCCGAAGGTCTTGTGCTCGATGTCTTCGAAAAGCTCCCCCATCTCATCGAGCTGTTTCGCCGACACCGCTCTCTTCCAGGCGGGAAAGATGACCGTGTCCTCGCGAGCGGCGTGCTCCTCGTACATGCGCGCGAATGTCTCCATGGCGCTCGCGAGCTGAGCGGACCGGGATGCCGCGATGGTTCCGTTGCTCATCGAGACGACGAAGTCGGTGATCTCCCGTCCGCGCTGGTGTTGGGCGATGAGCGTGTCGATATCGTGCTCGATATCTTGCCCAGCGGCGCCGGAGGCCCGCTTGACGGCCGGAAAAATGTGCGCCTCTTCCAGTTTCTTCTCGTGGTAATCCTCGGCAAACCTGCGGAGCAGTTTTGCCGTCTTGGCAAGCGCGTCCGGAGGTACGGCGCCGGATCCGTTTCGCAAGCGGGCTCCAGCTTCGCGGTACACTGCAAGCGCACGGCGAATTACGCCATGCTCTCGCATCAGGTCCTCGACCGCGGTGACCTCGGGCTCTTTGCCAGCGTCGCCGGACTTGGCCGAGCCTTGTCTTGCGCGTGCCGCGTTGGCCACACCAGGCCTGGCCACGAGGCTCGTGCTGGCCACGCCCGAAGCGATTAGGAAGCAACGACGGCCAATGATGTCTTGCATGGTGAATCTCCCAAGAGCATGCCCCGCGCGGCTCGCGCGGGGAAAGGATTCGAGCAATAGCCTCTACTTTGACTTGAGTGGCAGAGGAAGACAAGGCGAGCGCTCAAATCGCAACGGTGAGTCCGAAGGTCCGGCGCAGTGCCAACGCTGCCGCATGGTATCCACACATACCGTGCACGCCGCCTCCCGGCGGCGTTGAGCTGGAGCACAAATAGATTCCGGGGGTCGGCGTCGCATAGGGAGACCAGCGAAGAGTCGGTCTCATCAAGATCTGGCCAATGTCGCTGGCTCCCCCAGTGATATCTCCGCCACGATAGTTTGGGTTGTATCGGAACAGATCGGCAGTCGTCATAGTGTGACGGGCCAAAATGCAGTCGCGAAAACCGGGTGCGAAACGCTCGACTTGCCGTTCGATGGCACTGGTCATGTCGACCGTGGAGCCATTGGGTACGTGACAATAGGCCCAGCCTGTATGTTTGCCCGGCGGCACTCGGGAAGGATCGAGGAGACTCTGTTGTGCAACAAGAACATAGGGCCGCGTCGGATGAACGCCTTGGCTGACCTCAAGCTCCGACTGAGCAATCTCCTCCATGGTGCCGCCCAGGTGGACAGTACCGGATTCGCCGCATTCCCTATTTCTCCATGGAATCGGTCGGGAGAGAGCCCAATCTAGCTTGAATACTCCCGGGGCAGAGCGAAACCGCTCAAGCTGCTCCACATAGCCTGTGGGCAGGCGGTCTCGACAAATTCGTGCCATCGTCCTGGGGCTGGTATCGAATAGCAGCGCCCGGGACTTCGGAAGCTCGCGCCAATCGGACACCAGATGATTGGTTTCGACGGTCCCGCCCAGGCTCGACAGATAGTTGGCAAGCGCGAGACTGATTGAGGCGGAGCCGCCCTTGGCGCACGGCCAACCCTTGACGTGCGCGGCAACCAGCAGGGTCAGTCCAATGGCTGAGCTGCCCGCCGCATCGAGCGGCAGAAATGAATGGGCCGCACAGCCGGCGAGTAATGCTCGCGCAGTGGCAGTCGTAAAGTAATGGCGAGCGATGTACCTGGCGGATCTTAAGGCCCGCCAGCCAAAGCGAGCCAAGAGGAAGGGATGAGTCGGGAAACGCAAGGGTTTGAGCAATTCTGCAAAGAGCAAAGGCGCTCGCTCGACAAAGGTACCGACCAGGGTCCGGTAGGCTTTGGCGTCAGCCTCCAGGCCTTCTGCGGTTTCCTCGAGGGAGCTCCTCAAGAGCGCCACGCGACCGTCGTCTAAGGGATGCGACAGAGCCACCGGCGCGTGGACCCAGGTGACGCCCCGGCGTTCCAGGCCGAAATGCTGAAACGCGGGAGACAACGCCGCCATAGGGTGGATCGCGGAGCACACGTCGTGCAAGAAGCCGGGCAAGGTCAATTCGGCGCTGCGCGTGCCGCCCCCAATCCGGTCGTATGCCTCGACAACTAGCACCGAAAGGCCGCGTTCGGCGAGCGTCACTGCCGCCGAAAGACCGTTCGGCCCCGAGCCAACAACTATGGCGTCGTATTGTGAGGGCATCCGCAAAGTGTATGATCGGCCTACAACTTAGCCAAGCTCAGCTCGCGTTGGCGTCTGACCGCGTTGTCAGTTGGCCATTACATCGCGCCATCTTTTCCGTCGGCGATGCCGCTTCTCCGTCGCCTACGCTTGGGCCGAGACGTGTAACAACCCCGTGACGTCGGTTACTGTGTCTACACGTGCGCCAGGTCGTGCCGCATCAGTGGGTCTGCGACAGATCGAAGGCCCGCTTGACCGCCCAAATCGCGTTCGCGCGCATGTAATAGTAGGCTCGTACGTAGGTGACCCCGGCCATCCACGCCTCGGGCGTGCGGAACCACAGCTGGTTGTTCTGCCAGATGGTGGAATGGAGACTGTCGCCGATCTCGCTGGCCTGGCTCGCGAGCCCCTCCTGGATCATTCCCGCGGCCACGGCCCAACTGGTCCCAACCCAAACCTCCTCAGTCTGAGGCGATGTTGTGTCAGTCGCTCCGCTCGCGGTCATCACGTTGACCACGCCATGCGTGCCGCTGTCGAACTTCTTGAAGTTGTTGTCGTAGATGGTCTGGAAAGCAGACTGCGCGTGTGCCTCGGGAACGATGGGTGGAAGCCCGCACGCCTTTGCGTACCATTCCCCCGCGAGCTGATCGGCCATGATACGGTCTACTGCTGTGCTGCCGGTATCGATGTTGTAGTAGCTTCCGTTCCACAGCTTCGACTCGAAGCTTGTCTTGGCCTTGGTCAGCCACGTTGCATACGATTCAGCGAGCACGGATTCGCCCATGGCTTGCGCCATTTCGTCTGCGGCTTCCAACGCGGCCAATAGCAGACTGCCACAGTAGGCGGTGTTGCCCATCAGTGACATGTCGTCGTAGGTCTGGTCGATGCCGGTGCTGTTGGGAAGGCCGTCATTGTCACCGTCCTGGGTGCCCACCTTGGCCATTGCCACCTTCACCGCGGCAGTACTGTAGGAACGTGTTGTCGGTCTTGCCGGTCAGTGCCCAATCGCGGTAGACCATCAGCACCAGCTTGGAATTGAGGTCCTTCCAAGTCGTGGAATCGCGATAGCTGTAGGCGTTCCATTGAGTGAAGACGCTAACATCGCTGCCGAAGTCGTGCGCCGTCGTGCCCAAGGGGGCGGGTCGGTCGGTTCGGGTCGTCGTCACGCTGTCACAGAACTGTTTCACCTCCTGCTTGTCGATCTCGGGCCACAGGAGGGCGAGCGCCCACGAGCCGTAGAAGCGCACGTCGGAGGTGCCGTAGTACGCGTACGAGAAGCATTCGAGGCTGCTGAACATGTCTTCGTCGGGATTGTCCGCCTGTCCAGAGGCGGCGCCCGCTTCCCAATAGGTTCCTCCGACCAGATAGTAATAGAGCTCATTGAACAGCATCTGTTTGAGCCAGTCCGGGTAGGTCGGGTTCTGGAGCACCGAATCCTGCCACGCCGCGATCGCGCTTCGCCAGCTCGCCCCATCGCCAAGCGCCTCGCTGGCGATGTCCGACGAGT
>CAZBIU010000439.1:0-5197 GCA_964491625.1 uncultured Myxococcales bacterium | reverse complement strand
AGCTCGGCGTCAGACAGGCTGCGCGGGCCCCGTAGGAGCAGCCGCTCTCGGGGCCGATCTTCCGGTGCAAGTTCGAGGATTGCTGGCATGGCTCGATGCAGAGCATGCGTCGTGCCAACAGACAGTCGCTTGCGCGCCGTCGAGTCGTCCCCGGTAGGAATCTTTGTGGCGCTCGCGAAAATCGTGGTAGTGTTGTTTTGCGTTTTAGCAAGGTGGGCTTCTTGCTCGCCCGAACGCGGCAGGGTCGAGGGCGCCCGAGACCGACCCCAAAGGCAGCCCCGACCGAGTAGCTCCTCGTGGAGCTTACGGTCGCCTTAGGAAAACGCAGCAACTTCATGTCGAGAGAGTTCGGAGAGGAGTCGAGACTGAGTACCGTACTTGATGGCGAGCAGGGCCCAAAGTCCGCCGCTGAGGATTCTTTGCCTGCGTCCGCCGACGCGCCAGAGCCGGTGACCGAAGAGGGCGAATCTGAGCCGACGCTCGTGATTCATCTCTCCGACGGTGACAGCGATCCGCCCGTCTCCGCCGGTCTGAACCAGACGCCCCCGGCTTACACCTCGGCCGTGGTTCCGCCCGCAGCCCGTGAGCGCGCGGTTCCGCATTCGCCTGCGTTGCGTGAGGCACTCGAGCGCGCGCGGGCCACGCTCCACATTCGCGACTTGCGCCCCGGCCAGGCCGAAGTTATCGAATCGGTGCTTGCCGGACGCGACACGCTGGCGATCATGCCGACAGGGAGCGGAAAGTCGCTGACCTACCAGCTTCCTTCCCTTTGGCTGCCTGGGCCGACCCTGGTCGTCTCGCCTCTGCTAGCGCTCATCGAGGATCAGGTCGGCAAGATGAAGGCTGCCGGCGTGCCCGTGGCGCGCATCGATTCTACGCGAACCGCCAAAGAACGCGCCGCCGACCTTGAAGCGGTTCGCGAGGGCAAGATTCGCCTGGTGTTGATTACACCAGAATCCGTGTGCTCGCCTGCGGTTCAGGAGACTCTAGAAGGGGTCAAGTTCGCACTTTTCTGCGTCGACGAGGCCCACTGCGTGTCGCAATGGGGGCACGACTTCCGGCCATCGTACCTGGGCTTGCGGCGTGCCGCAGAGGTGCTCGGGCGCCCCCCAATCCTCGGGCTGACCGCCACGGCGACGCCGGCCATTGCCGAGGACGTGCTGGTCCAGCTTGGCATGAAGGACGCGCATGTTTGTCGGGTGTCCTTCCACCGGCCGAACTTGGCCTTCGACGTGCGCAAGGTCGCCGGCGAGGCGGACAAGCTGCGAGTGCTGGGCAAGCTGATTCAGCGCTTGCGGCGCCCTGGTATTGTGTACTGCGCTACGGTGCGGGCGGTGGACGACCTCTACGTGGCCTTGCGCCACGGCAAGATTCCGGTCGAGCGCTACAACGGCAAGATGACCACCGATGAACGCGAAAAGGCGCAGGCGTCCTTCATGGCGTCGGGCCGCAAGGTGGTCATGATCGCCACCAACGCATTCGGCCTGGGCGTCGACAAGCCCGACATCCGCTACATCATCCACTACCAGATGCCCGGTTCGCCCGAGTCCTACGTGCAGGAGGCCGGGCGCGCGGGCCGGGACGGCAAGCCCGCCCGATGCGTGCTGCTGTTCCAGCCCGACGACATCGCGATTCAAGAGCACTTCCTCAAGGAGGCGCATCCCACCAAAACCCAGGCGCGTCTGGTGGCGGAGGGGCTATACGCCTGGAGCGACGAGGGCAAGGAGGTATCGGTCCGCGACTTGGCGCTGTCCATGGCCCTGCCTGAACGGCGTGTCCGTGTCGTGCTTTCGGTTCTGGAAGGTATGGGCGTGGCCAAGGAAGTTCGCGCAGCCCGCTGGGCGGGCGCCGAGCCGAGGCCGACCCGCGCACAGATCGACAAGGCAGCTTCGGTTTTCGAGGCGCGGCGGATTTCCGATCGGCGGCGCCTGGCCGAGTTGCTCAAGTACATGAACCTGCAGAAATGCAGGGTTCAGATGCTGCGCACGTATTTCGGCGAGGAGCCCGGGCCGGTATGCGGCCTGTGCGACTCTTGCGCCGGCCTCGACAGCGAGGTATTCGATCCAGGCGACGCTGACGCCCGCCACAGCCTTCACGCGGCCACCGACTTCCATGGACGAACCCGGCGGCGCAAGCGCCGCGGTACCGAGAAGGCGGCAGCCCCGCTGGCCCGTCAGCGTCCGACCTTCGCGACGGCGATTCCGGAGGTCATGCCCTCCACGGTTCCGCCGCCCTGGGTTCCACCACCCGAGAGCGACGCCACCCTCGATCCGTCGGTCTGGGAAGGCGAGACATCGCCGGGCGCCCCAGCTGCGGGCGAAATCGTTCTCGATCCCGGGGAGCAAGAGACCTGGATGGGCGAGTCACCCGTACAAGCCGGGGCCGAGGCAATGCCCGAGGGCGATTCCTTCGCCAGCGGCTGGACCTCTATCCGGGACGCCAACATTCGCCCCTTCATCGAATGGATCGTTCCACCGCCGGTGTCCTTGCCGGTCGTGGCGGCGGCACGGGGCGGAGGCGGGCCGCCCCAGCGGCAGAATCAGCAAGGGAGCCATCACCGCCACCATCCGCAGCAAGCTTCCAATCAGCAGGAAGGCGAGGGGAGGGGCGGCAAGCGAAGGCGTCGTCGCCGTCGTGGACGCCATCGCGGCGAGCCGGGCGATCGGGACAGCGGCGGCACCCGGCTGCCCGGCGTATACAACCCGGGCGGCGACTGAGAAACCGCTGGCCGGATGCGCCCCTTGATGGCAGACCCAGCTCCGGACCCGGCCTCGGTGAGTTCCTATCGTCCGAAAATGCGGTGGAAGAGAGATCTTTTCGGTACGGGCTTCTTCTTCTTTAGGAACACCTTCACGGTTTGGTTCTTTCGGTTGGCTACCGGGAAATGTCTGCTTCCCGGCTCGTAGCCTCTTTTTACGAACTTGAGCTCGAAGGTTATGCCCGGGCGGAAGCGCAGGTTCATCGGGGCGCGGCCGAAGACTCGCTTGCCGATACTGATCACGGCGCCGTCGGGCACGGAAACCACGTGGACCGAAACGGGTTCAATCGCGACCTTGTCAGGCTTGCTCTTCTGGTTCCGGCCGCCCACGCCCTCGTCTTCGCCAATCACGGTTTCACCATCGCCTGGCTCGGCGTGCTTAAGCAGGGTTTCCTCGTCCTCGTCGCCCTCCGTCGCTGCGGCGGGTTCGGCCCCGGCCGCTCCGGCAGCTGCCCCCGAATCGACGCTTGTTTGATGCGCGACGGCGGGGACTTTCGGTGCGCGGTCCGGGCGTTCCATAGCCTCGGGCTTATCCACATCCGGCTGCGTCGGCGGTTTCTTACCGGGCTCGAACTCGCCCTTCGCGATGCGCTCGGGATGCTTGCCGGGCGCCTCCGACCGCTGTTTGCGGCTTGCATCGCCGCCGGGGAGAACGACCCAGGCGCCCAGCGCGACGGCGATCACGATCGCAGCGAAGACGATGATTCGGGTCGGGATCCGGCTTTGCTTGATGGAAATGGGGGTCGCAGCGGTGGTCTTGTCTTCTGTCTTCGGGTGCACGCCCGAGATCTCCGATGGGGCGGCGGCGATGGTCGGCTGGATGCCGCGCACGACGTCGTCGATGCTGACGGGCTCGTGCAGATCGATCACGTCGTGGATATCCACCACGCCGGATTCGTCGAAGACCAGCTCCGCTCCCTCGCCCACGTCCAGCTCTTCGAATTCGCCCGATACCGGCTTGGGTGGGGCGGCTTTGGAGATAGTTGGGCAATGATCGCGCCCCGCTAGATCTGCGAGCCAGCGCTTGAGCTCGGTCTGTCCCGCGGGCCGGTACACCGTGCGTTGGACGTTCTCGATGTCGGCCAGCATTTCGTCCGCGTTTTGGTAGCGGCCCGACGGCGCAAGCTGCATGGCGCGGCGGATGATCTTGGCCAGCGGGGGACCAAGGCTTGGCTTGACCTCCTCGGGCGGCGTAAACCGGCATTCGCGCACGCGCATGATGGATTCGAAATCCGTCGGGGCCTCGAACGGGCGGCGTCCGGTGAAGAAGAGGTACAGCATGGTGCCGAGCGAGAAGAGATCCGAGCGGCTGTCGAGCACGGCGCCGGACGCCTGCTCGGGCGACATGAAGGCGAGCTTGCCTTTGATCACGCCCTGGTTGGTTCGTTCACGGCGGCCCATGGCCTTGGCGATGCCAAAGTCGGTGAGCTTCACCTCGCCCTGTTCGCTGAGAAGGACGTTCTGCGGACTTACGTCGCGGTGGACGATAGCCAAGGGCCTTCCGTCGCGGGTGCGCGCATGGGCGTACGCGAGGGCCCGGCAGATCTCGGCCGCGACGTAGAGCAGGATTTCGGGCGGTATTGGGAAATTGGCGGCCGCAGCCCGCGCAAGGATTTGGCTGAGATCCCAGCCATCGACCAACTCCAGCACCAGGAAGTAGCGACCACGAACGTGCCCAAGGTCAAGCACCTGGACGATGTTGCTGTGGTTTAGGCCCATGGCGACGTGGGCCTCATCGATCAGCATGTTGCGGAACTGCGGATCCGCCACCAGCGGGGCGAGGATGCGCTTGAGCACCACCGGGCGCTCAAATCCCTCCATGCCGTGCTGCGTGCCGAGGAAGATCTCGGCCATACCGCCGTCGGCAATCTTGCGCGCGATGTGATACCTGCCGGGCCTCGGCATGAGCCGCTATTCTACTTCTCGAACAGGCTTTTCGCGGGAACGATCTTCATCTGGACCGGAGAAACCGGAATCGGGTAGCGTTCGATGGTTTTGTCTTCCTCGATGACGGTGCTGGGAGTGTCCTTGGTGTCGTACACGACGGGCGTCGGCGCTCCCGTCGCGAAGGACTCGGCCAAAGCGCGCGCATTTTCGCCCACTACGGCCACCGCGAGGTTCTTGGTGGAAAGGTGCTTGCGAACCGCCCGGTCCACCTCGTCCTTGGTCATCTTCGGAAGGCGCGCTTTCAGCTCGGCGATGACGTCTTTGCCGTAGATGGCGGCATCGATGGCGTAGCCCAGGCGGCGCGAGCCGTCTTGCGCCCACAGGTTGACATAGTTGAGCAGGAAGGCGCGCGTGGCCTCGAACCCGGCGGGCGGAATACCGTCGCGGATCAGTCGGTCGGTTTCGTAGAAGGCCTGGCGAATGGCAAAGCCGGCGCTCTGGGGAGGAACCGGGCGCAACCAGATCTCGAAGTGCTGCTGCCTGCGTGGAATG
>CAZBIU010000438.1:0-5199 GCA_964491625.1 uncultured Myxococcales bacterium | reverse complement strand
ACATCGACCATTAGCGCCAGTTGCTAAACCCCACTGGCGTGCCGGAATTTGAAGCCTGCGCCACCACCGGCGTCGGCGTTTTCGAGACCCTAAAAGCAATCGCCAAATCCGTACTGACCGAGCTGCGTCGGGGCGGCGGCGGCTAGCACCAGCCCCATGCGCGTCCGCCGCCTCGGTCTGCAATACGGCGTGCTCTTGGTTGGTGTGGCATTCGCCGGCTTGGCGCGCGCGTCCGGCTCGGCCGACGATGGGACGGCCAATGAGGTGGTCGAGCTGAACAAGAAGGCCCTGCGCGCCTACGAAAAGCTCGACCTGTCTGGCGCAGCGTCACTGCTTGAGCAGGCCCTGGCTCTCTGCGAGACCGCAAATCTGGCAGACACCCCCGCCGCGGCTCGCACGCACGTCCACCTGGGCGTGGTGTATGTGGGCGGCCTCAAGCTGCGCGCCCAAGGCCTCGCCGAGCTTCGCAAGGCGATCGCCATCGATCCCAAGATCACCATCGCCAAGTCCCTGCTGAACCCCGAGGTCCAGGCGGCGTTCGACGAGGCCAGGCAAAGTCCCACGCCAGCGGCGGTGGGACCGGCCCCGACAGCGCAAGCCGAACGAGCCGCAGCCGCAGCGAACCCAAGCCCGTCCCCGCGGGAAGGGCGTCTGGTCATCCAGCATCCGCCGGTGACCCACGCCATTGCCGGGCGGCCCGTCCCGATCAGGGTGCAAGTGCCGCCCGGCCTGGGTGCGGCGACGGTCGTTCTCGCATACCGCGGGGAAGACAGCGCGCTGTTCCTGGTGCGCGACATGGCGCCCGCGAAGGACGCCACGGGCTGGTTTGAAGCTGAGATTCCGGCGGAGGCGACCCAGGGAGCCAGCGTGTCCTACTACATCGAGGTGCGAAACCGGCGCGAGCAGGTGTTCGCGGGCAGCGGAATGCCCGAGGCGCCCCACCAGGTGATGCTTGCGCCAGAAGTAAGCCCGGAGGACCTCCCGCCGCCGGAGCCCATTGCCCAGACCGAAGGCGATGGGACGACCGATCCCAACGCACCGGCTGGACTGTGGCTGGTGTTTGCGTTGGGCAGCGGCGGCGGGTACCACTCGGGCGCGCCGGAGATGAATCCGGTCGACGCCAACACGCCGTCGCACGGTATTCACGATTCTGGCTTCGCGGTTGCGCAACTCGGACAGCTAGCGCCAGAAATCGGTTTCTTTCCCCGCGACCGGCTGCTCATTTCGGTCGAGGCCCGCCTACAGTACGTCACCGGCACCCAAGACGTTGTCGTCGACAGAAAAACCTTCCATCCGGCCAGGCTCGCGCTCGCCGGGCTTGCGAAGCTCTCGTGGTTTCCGCGCCACATCGAGGCCAAGTTGCGACCGTTCGTAAGTCTGGAGGCAGGCGCCGGCCAGATCCGCCACAGCATCACAACCCCCGAAAGCGCGAATCTGACCGGCTGCGGAGCGGGCACGACCTGCGACGACACGGTGATGGGGGGGCTTGGGCTTGCCGGGCTCGGTGGAGGCGCGATCTGGATGATCGACCAGACCTTCGCCGCCTACGCCGCGGTCAACCTGCTGGCCGGCTTCCCGAATTTCATGGTGAACGGCGACCTGAACCTGGGCATCGCGATTCTGAGGTAGCCGCAAAAGCTCGTGGTCGTAAACGTGGTCGTAAACGTGGCCGTGGCCGTGGTCGGAGTGATCACTTAGTCAGCCACGGCCACGACCAGGACCACGACCACGACTACCGCCGTTCCCTCCGGTTGGATTCGTCTGTCGCCGGGCCTCTCACACGGTCTCGTCTGCCACGCCGACGAGGGTGGCCGCCCAGCGGGCCATCGAAAAGAGGACCAGCGACAGCCGATTTAGGTAGGGCACGACCTGGGAGCCCAGCGGTTCCACAGAGGCGAGCGCGACCGCTTGCCGTTCCACCCGGCGGCAGATGGCCCGCGCCACGTGGAGGTGCGCGGACGCCAGCCCGCCCCCCGGCAAGATGAAGGATCGTAGCTTGGGCAGCTTGGCGTCGGTCTCTTCGAGATCCTGATCTAGCGCTTGCACGTGCTCGGCCGTGATTCGCGAGACCGCCGCGGAATCGTCGCGCCGGCCGACCTCCGCGCCCAGCAAGTAAAGCTCGCCCTGAATCCGGACCAGCCAAGCGCCCAGCGCCGCGCTCTGTGGCCGAATTTCCGCGCTCCCCGCTTGGTTCAGCGCCGCACGGGCCAGCCCGAGGAACGACGATAGCTCGTCGATGCCTCCCACGCACTCGATGCGCAGGTCGTCCTTGCGAACCCGCTGCCCGCTGCCTAGCCGGGTCTCGCCCCCGTCGCCGCGATGGATAGAGGTGCCCATATCAGGTCTGTGCGTCGCCGGCACGCGCCCTTAGCAGCTTTTTGTTTAGAACCACCAGCTCACAAATCGGACCGCGCCGCTCGCTTTTTGAGTTGATGTTGCGCCGGGCCGACACCTCGCGGATCTCAAAATCCCGGTACAGCTCACGAACCAGCGGCGTGTCGCTGTTGGAAAGCATCAGGAGGCACCCTCTCTTGTCGAGCGCTCGGTAAACCTTGGCCAGCTCGCGCTGGTCCGCTTCGCCGAACGACTCGCGGGTGTACGCGGTGAAGTATGAGGTGCTGGACCGCGGGTGGTAGGGCGGGTCGAAGTAGACGAAATCCCCCTTCTTGGCTTGCAGCTCGAGCAGGCGGAAATCTCGCGCCTCGATCTTCGCGATGGAAAGCTCTTGCGAGGCTCGGCGCAGCCAGTCCTCGTGGAAAATCCCCGGGTTGGTGTACCGGCCAAACGGCACGTTGAAGATTCCTCGGCTATTCACGCGGTAAAGCCCGTTGAAGCAGGTCTTGTTGAGATAGATGAGCCGCGCCGCCTTGCCCGCCAGCGAGATCGGCATCTTCTCGCGCGTGGCCAGGAAGAACTCCTTGCTGTGCTGCTTCTGGTGCTTGCGCAGAAGCTTAAGCACTTGTCCCAAGTCGCACTGCACCGCTTGGAACGTTTCGATGAGCTCGCGGTTGTTGTCCCACAGCAACGCGCGACGAGGCTGGACCGCGGCCTTAAAGTGGAAGAATACCGCCCCGCTGCCCAAGAACGGCTCGACGTAGCGGTCGACCGTTCCCCGGGCCGGGTAGAATTGCGCAAGCTGCGGCAGGAGCTGCGTTTTGCCGCCCGCCCACTTCAGGAATGGCCGCACGTGGCTGACCTCGGCCGCACTCTCTGGCAGTTTAAGTTGAAGCTGTGGTTCGGTGGCGTCATGCATCTTCGGCACGGCAGGCATTAGAAGCGCGCCGCCCTTCAAAATGCAACCGGCGGCTTTGGGTCGCATTCGGCCTTGCGATTCCACGCGGGCAGGCCGAAGCGCCCCATCCGCGCGAAAACCTTCAAACAACCGGCGGCCGGCCAGCGACATCGTACCGTCGACGAGACGTCGCGAAAATGTCGCAACGCGGTCGTTCAGAAATATCTAGCTTTTGCATCTCCGTCGACTAGACTGCCGCGCCTTTAAGAAAAACTTCCAACCGCCCGACAGCCATACCTCAAGAAAGCACAGAAGTTCATGCCGTCCATCGACAAGGTCCGCAACATAGGAATCTCCGCCCACATCGACTCGGGCAAGACCACCCTCTCGGAACGCATCCTTTACTACACCGGGAAGATCCACAAGATCGAGGAAGTGAAGGGGAAATCCGGGGTGGGAGCGACCATGGACTTCATGGATCTGGAACGCGAGAAGGGCATCACCATCCAGTCCGCCGCCACCACCGCGGAATGGGAGGGTCACACCATCAACCTGATCGACACGCCCGGCCACGTGGACTTCACCATCGAGGTCGAGCGCGCGTTGCGCGTGCTTGACGGCGCCGTGCTGGTGCTTTGCGGCGTCGCCGGCGTGCAATCGCAGTCGTACACGGTCGACCGCCAGATGCGCCGCTACAAGGTGCCGCGCCTCGCGTTCGTCAACAAGCTCGACCGCTCAGGCGCCAGCGCTGAACGCGTCACCGGCCAGCTCAAGGAAAAGCTCGGGCTCCATCCGATCACGATGCAGCTCCAGATCGGCGAGGAAGACCGCTTCGAGGGCGTGGTCGACCTCATCAAGATGAAGGCGATCTACTTCGACGGCGATAACGGCGAGAACCTCCGCGAGGAAGAAATTCCGGCCGGCATGGTCGAAGCAGCCAAGGTGGCCCGCCAGCGCCTCATCGAATCGGTCGCCGACGTCGACGACGGCCTCGCCGAGAAATACATCGGTGAGGAAGAGATCACGGTTGCCGACCTCACCCCGGCCATCCGCCGCGCCACCGTGGCGTTCAAGGCCACCCCGGTGTTCATCGGCTCGGCCTACAAAAACAAGGGCGTTCAGCTCTTGCTCGACGGCATCAACGCCTATCTGCCCAACCCTGCCGAGGTCGAAAACAAAGCCCTCGATCAGGACAAGAGCGAAGAGATCGTCGTGCTCAGCTCCGAACCGAGCAAGAACTTCGTCGGGTTGGCGTTCAAGCTGGAAGACGGTCGCTACGGTCAGCTGACCTACATGCGCGTCTACCAAGGCAAAGTGGCCAAGGGCGATTTCATCGTCAACTGTTCCGCCGGCTTGAAGAAGATCAAGGTGCCGCGCCTGGTTCGCATGCATGCCGACGAGATGGAGGACATCAGCGAGGCCACGGCCGGCGACATCGTGGCCCTGTTCGGCGTCGACTGCGCCTCGGGCGACACCTTCACCGACGGCAAGATCAACTACACCTTGACCTCGATGCACGTGCCGGACGCGGTCATCTCGCTCGCCGTCGAGCCCAAGGACAAGACCACCGCCACCAACTTCTCGAAAGCGCTCAACCGCTTCACCAAGGAAGATCCCACCTTCCGCGTCCATCGCGACGAGGAATCGGGTCAGACCATCATCAGCGGCATGGGCGAGCTGCACCTGGAAATCTACATCGAGCGCATGAAGCGCGAGTACAACTGCGTGGTTATCCCGGGGCGCCCGCAGGTCAAGTACCGCGAGACCATCGCCGGGCGCGCCGATTTCAGCTACACCCACAAGAAGCAGACCGGCGGCTCCGGCCAGTACGGCAAGGTAGCCGGCTTCATCGAGCAACTGCCCATGGATCACGCCTCCGGCTACGAATTCTGCGACGAGGTCGTGGGCGGCGCGATCCCGCGCGAGTTCATCCCGGCCTGCGACAAGGGCTTCCAAGAGGCCATGAA
>CAZBIU010000437.1:0-5207 GCA_964491625.1 uncultured Myxococcales bacterium | reverse complement strand
CCCGTATCCGACCCACCCGCAGCCGACCCACCCGTGCCCGTGCCGCTGACGCCCCCGCCACCCACCGAAGCGCCGCCCGCACCGCTAGCCCCACCTCGGCCGCCTGTGCTTTGGCTGCCGTCCGTCCCGGCTGTCCCGCCATCTGTGCCCCCGCCGCCACCGGTTCCAGTGCGGCCGCCCGTACCTTGGCTGCCGCCCGTCCCGGCGGTGCCGCCAGCTCCGCCCGCGCCAGCGTCGCTGATAGACAGGGGCGTAATCCACGGCGTAGCCACGGGCGCGGTGCCACTCTTGCTGATCTTGATGGCATAGGCGAGGGCCGTATAGGGTTGCGTGCTCGGTAACGTGACGTGCAGGCCCGAGCTGTCCTGGGTGGCCTGCAGCGTGATCTCTCCAGTGCCGTCGCCGCTCGGCCCAAATAGGAAAACCTTCCCGGAGCCAAGCGCGAACCGACTTGTGGTCACCGAGGCCAGGGTGACTTGCTTTCCGTTGCCTGGCCAGCCGCCGAGAATGGCGTACACGGCATCGCCGTCCTTGGACTGAGTGTAGCGAACGTCGCTGGTCGTCAGGGCCGTGGGCGAGGTGAACTCGCCGCCACCCATCTTGGTCGGGCCCTCGCCGTACACCACCCACGCGCGCGTGCTGTAGATCGCCGTGCCCATCTGTTTGAGGAACTTTCCGAACGCCGCCAAGATGTCTTTCTGCCGCTGCGGGTAGGTTCCGTAAGGCATGGGCGACGTGTTCAGGATCATGTTGCCGCCCTTGCTGACTCGGTCGACGAACGCGCCGATGAACTGCGCATCGGTGTAATACGACAGGCCAGTCACGTAGCACCAGCTCTGCGAGCCAACCGAGTCGTCGGTCATCCAATACGGCGTTCTGATGTCCGCCGGTCCCCCGCGCTCGTAGTCGTAGAGTTGGCCCTTGTGATCGGTAATAGTTTCTTTCGCCACCGCGACGACGTCTACGTTCGCGTCGAGAGCGGCATTGTAATAGTAGGCAAGAAACGTCATCAGGTTGGTCTGGCTGATTCCGCTGAGATAGCGATCCTGGTAGAGAATGTCGGGCAGGAATTCGTCGATGACCTCCTTCAGCTCGTTCAGCCAAAGTGTCTGCTCGGTGGCATTGGGGAGCTGGCCGTAGAGCTTCTGCAAGCTCGGGTCAGTCGTCGTCGGCGTCCCGTAGGCCCAATAGCCCCCGAAGTTCCATTCGGTGTGTAGCGACATGAACACTTTGAGGCCTTTTTTGCGAATTGCATCCGCGTGCAGCTTGGCCAAGTTGAGCTTCGGTCCCATGGCCACCGAGTTCCACTCGTTCACCTTGCTATCCCACATGGAGAAACCGTCGTGGTGCTCCGCCACCGGCCCTGCGAAGCGGGCACCAGCGTCGAGGAACATCTGCGCCCAGGCATCGGGATCCCAGCTCCCGCCGTCCGACACCAGCTTCGGCGCGAACTGGGTGAATTTGCCCGACTTGTCGTTGGCGCCGGTGAGAAACTTGTCATACCCCCAGCTTCCATACGGATCGCCGTAGGTCGCCATGTGGTGCTGATACTCGGCGGAATTGCCCGCCTTGTTCATCATGTTCCGCGGGTACCATTCCGATCCGAACATGGGGGTACCGAACGCGCCCCAGTGGTAATAGATCCCGAACTTTGCATCCTGGAACCAGTCCGGTGCCGGGTTGTGGGTGTCGAGGGAGGTCCAGGACGCGGTGTAACGGGTTTGGCCAAAAGCTTGCAGCGACCACGTGAGCGGCGCCGCAGCACAAAAGATTGCCAGCGCAGCGGGTGTGACCCTACATCTGAAGACGGTCGTCATGTCGGTACTCCTACGGTTTCTCGGCGGGCACAGTCCCTCAGCCGAAGCTCAGTCAAACTTCGGGGTGGCCGCACTGAACGGATCGCCCGATCGGCAAGGCTCTTCTGATGCGGATCTATCGACCGCGTTATGGTTCTCTCCAGTGTAAGAAGGGGGATCTTGCTCGTGAAACGGGTCTGTCGATTTTGCAGGCACGGACGATTTCTGCGGCCGGCGGTGACGGCTTACCGTGATAAGATTTAGAGTTCATGAGGTTCGCATCGTCCGCGGCGGCACGCTCGATTGACGGGACAAGCAAGCCATTCCATCCTGAATCCATGTCTTCTACCGCCCAAGCTGACTCACTCCGGGAGGGGGAGACTGCGCGGGTCGAGCAAGGCCAGTTGGGTGGTGGAGCGCTCAATGATCTCGCCAGAGCGGCACTCCTTGGTGACCCATTGTCGGTGCGCCAATTCCTGGGTGCGATCACGCCTTTGGTTTGCACCGTTTGCCGGGGGATCATGGGTCGCCACAATTCCGATCTGGAAGATGCGATCCAGGATTGCCTGGTCGACATCGTGCGCGCACTACCACAGTTTCGCTTCGAGTCCGATGCTAGGCACTATGTAACGAAGATCGCCCTGCGGAGGGCGATTGCGGCACGACAGCAAGCACGGGCTCGATCGACAAGGCTCGCGACGATGGATGGCCAGGGCCTGCCCGTCCCGAGCTTTGACGACGGAACCGAGTCGCGCGCAGATTTGGTTCGGAATCTGCTCGACGAGCTCAACCAGGAACAAGCCAACGTGTTGCGCTTGCGCCTGATGCTGGGACATTCGATCGGCGAAATCGCCTCTATCACCGGGGTTTCCCTAAACACAGTCAAGACCCGCTTGCGGCTCGGCAAGATTCAACTTCGCCGTTGGCTTGAGCGGAGTGGAGAGGCCCCCCGTGCACGTCGATAGTTCGCAGGATCACCCGCAAGAGTTGCTCGATCGAGCGATTCGTGGCGAGCTAGGCTCGAGTGAACGTGCCGTCCTCGAGAGGCACGTCGCCGATTGTCCCATGTGCGGGGTCGAGCTGGAAGCCGCCCGCGTTTTCCGCGCGTCTGTTGCTCCGGGAAGGCAGGACGAGTCTCTCTACCGTGCGGCCATCGACGGGGCGATGCAGCGGCTGCAGGAGCGTGAGACCTTGCGTGAAAGGTTGCGACGGTGGCTGGGCGTGAATCGGACGCTACGACCGGTCGTCGGTCTGGCGGCGCTTGGCGTGGCAGCGACGGTCGTTGTCGGCCTTTTCCTATTCCGCACCCAGCAGAAGGTGTCATCGCCCGTGCCCGTAGCCTTTTCGCGTCCCCTCGTTTTGGATGACGGCTCGGAGGTCACGCCAGCGACCGCCACCACGGCGATCCAGGTTGCGGAAGAGTCGCCCACGCGTACGACGGTGCGCCTGCGGTCGGGAAGCGCGCAATTCCGCGTCCGCCACGACAGTCGTCGGCTATTTGTCGTAGATGCCGGGACCGTGCAAGTAGAAGACCTGGGAACGTTTTTTCGCGTCGCTCACGAGGCCGCTGGAAAAGTCCGGGTTGCGGTTACAGAAGGACGCGTTGCGGTCTCGTATCCCGCGAGCAAGTCTCGGTTTGAGCTCGGTGCTGGCGAGAGCCGGATGTTCGACCCTCTGCCCGTTTCCGGGGATGCTTCCGAGTTGCCCAAGGAAGCGCCCAAGCTGTCGTCGCCACCCGGCCCAGCTACAGCAGGTCCGCCCGTCCCGTCCCGTGCTCGCGGCGCCGACGAGCCTGCCGCGCTTCTGCTGGCGGCCGACCGCGCTCGACGATCGCATCACCCGCAGGCGGCGGTGGTGCCCTTGCGACGCCTGGTCGAAAAGTACCCGAAGGACCCGCGCGCACCGTCGGCCGCGTTCACGCTCGGGTGGGTGCTGCTCACCGATCTCGCACGCGCCAAGGAAGCTGCGGCTGCCTTCGCTGAAGCCGAGCGCAACGCACCTCGCGGAATGCTGGCAGAAGATGCGGCGGCGCGCGTGGCCGAGGCTTGGCAGAGGGCGGGCGACTCTCGCCGAGCTTCCGAAGCGGCACGCCACTATGAGCGGCTGTATCCAACCGGGCGGCATATGCCGCTGATGCATGCCCTAGTCGGCGAACCTTGACGGGAACTCTGCTTGCGGTCTCGCTTCTTCTACTGGGCGCCGATGACCAGACACCAACGGTCGTCGCCGAAAGACCTGCCCTAACCATCGATTCATGCATCGCCGTGGACCGAGCGACCGTTCGACAGGTGATGGAATTGGAGATTTCGGACGCCCGCCTGTCGCCGGCATCGGTGACCGTCCGATGCGTCGATGGGGCGCAGGAGATTCGCATTCGGCGATCGAACTCTCTCGATCGGGAGGACGTGCGCACGATCCACATCGCCCCGGCCGACGATGACGACACGCCCGCTGATCGCGAAGCCCGATCGCGCGAGCTCGCGTTGGCCATCGCGGAATTCGTTCGACTGCCGGGTCCTGCCTCGCGGCCTCCCCAGGATCTTCCCGCGCCCCCACCCCCAGAGTCGGTTTCCAAGCCTACGATCACTTCCACGCCTGCGATCGCTGCCACGCCCGCGGCCGAAGTGCCGGAGGGGCGCTGGCAGCTCGGTCTCCTGTGGACCTTCGAGCACTTCTCGCGAGGAGAGGGACTCGTGGGCGCTGATCTGTTCGTGTCCTCGCGCCTGGGACGTTGGTTTCTAGCCGAATTGCGCATCGGCGGGCGCCTGGGAAGCGACCAAACGCTTTCTGGGGAACATCTGACAGCCCGTGCAGCGGCTGCAGCGGTGGCGGCTGGAGTGAACCTATGGTCGCGCAGGCGCACCTTCGGCGGCGCGTTGGTCTTGCGGGCCCAGGGCTACCTGGTTCAGTTTCGTGCCGAGGCGACTGGCAACGGCCACGCCGAGACCGCGAACCTCGGCGCATTTGCCCTAGCGTTGGAGCCGCGACTTATGGTCACCCTCACACGCCGCTTTTCGTTGCAGGTATCTGCCGCCGCTGGTTGGGTACCACGAGGGATCGTGGTTCGCATCCAAGGCGTCGAGACCCCAAGCATGTCGGGCGTCGTCGTGGCCGCCGATCTCGCAGGAGTATTTACCTTTTGATCACCGCCCCCAACGAGTCAGGAAGTCGTTGCTCCGGCGCTCAGCGCGCGCAGCGATTGGTCACCGGCTGCCTCGGCGTCATGCTCTTGTCTGGGGCAGCATGCACCAACACCACCCTGGACATCTTCAATCCCGATCTTGGCCTGCTGGCCCATTGGCCACTCGACGAGAGTCAGCCAGGCAGCGTCGCTCTTGACGTGTCCGGTTTCGGGAACCATGGCAGTCCTTCGCCAAACCCGCCGGTTCCCACCCAGGATGTACCGCCTGT
>CAZBIU010000436.1:0-5211 GCA_964491625.1 uncultured Myxococcales bacterium | reverse complement strand
AAGCTAATGACGTTGCCGTTGAGGCCATTCGGAGTCAAATCATGCGCCTGGCTCGATGGGCCGAGGTTTGTTTCCAGCCTGATGTTACCACTGCTGTCCTTATACACAGTCCGGGTCCAACCGCTCGGGGCACCGGTCCCGGGGCTCCCGCTGTCCAGGTTCCCGAGGATTTGAAACTCCGACGCTGTTACGGGAAGCCACGAGTTGAAGTGGTATTGGTCACCGCCGCCAACCCATTGCTGCGAGCAAGGACGTGTGCCGCTCCAGGAAAAGACGCCTTTCACTTGGTCGGCATACTTTTGGCCCGTGTCGGAGCTGTTCGGTCTATTCGCCTGACCGCATAGGGAACAACTGGTGTCGCCGGAGGGCCAGGCCCCGGCGGGGTAGCCGGGCAGCGCCGAGCCTCCGGCAAAGACGTCCGGGTAAACCGCGAGCAGCGTGTTGGTCATGCAGCCACCCGACGAATAGCCGGCGGCGAAGACCCTGGAGGCGTCGGCGTTCTTGTTCGTGAGCACATACTTCACCATTGCCACGATGGCTGCAGGATCGCCGCTACGGCTAGCGCTGGAATCGAAGCAGTTCTTTCCAGCATTCGGAGCGATGATGTAAAAGCCATACTGGTCGGCGGCCGATTGGAACCAGCCGTGAGCGTTTCCTGAGTTCCCGCCGCAATAGTGGATCGCGACTATGATCGCGGGCGATGCGGCGGGATTGGTCGGGGTATAGAGGTCCCCATTCAAGGTTGCCCCGAAGGGGGCGTTGCTCAGCCAGCTCCCCGCCTGGGCTGGAACGGCGAAGAAAAGCCCGCCGCCAATCGTTAGCAAGGCAGCAAGGTGATTCCGATGTCGAGTCATGTTGAATGTCTCCGGTTGGTTGGTGTCCATTCGAAGCGCGAATCGGCTCAGCGTTTTCGGCGGCCCCTATGGCCGGCGCCGGTTTGCACCTGGAGTCTTTCAGATGCTCTTGCTCTCTTCTTCGCATCCTTGGCTCCGAGCTTCCGTAAGTGTCGTGCAAGCGCACGCCATGTCTTACGCGGCCGCCCTCTCAGGGAGAGCACGGCTTGGCGTCCGCCCCGGAAATCACTACCTACTTCTTGAACAGCTTCCCCATCAGGCCGCCGCGCGATGGCTCAGGCTTGCCACTGGTGGGTTTGCTCTTGCGCATTTCGATCAGGCGCAGCTCTCGGCTGGCCTCGATAAGGTCGCTGTCCACGGTGACGGCCTCGCGGAAGGCGCGTTCAGCCTTGGCGGGCTCGTTGAGAAACTTCCACAGCAGGCCGACCCAATAGTGTCCGCGGGCGAAGCGCGGGCGGTCATGTACCACGGCCTCCATGACCCGAAGGGTCTCGCGCACGACGTCTTCCTTGCGCGTGCGCGGGTCGTCGAAGCGAGCCCACGCCAGGTAGGCGCGGTACTGCGGCTCGCTCGGGTTGCCCTGGGTGGCCATTGTGAAGCACTCGATGGCCTTCCCGAAATCGCCCTTCTTGAGAAACACCTCGCCCTTGAGAAACCAGTTCTCGGCTTCCAGCACCGTCGGCAGACTCGCCTGCACTGCTTTGGGCCCCGCGGCCAGGGCCGCCAGGTATTCCGCTCGCCTAGCCGCATTGCCGAGCACCATCGACGCTTCGTTGATGCGAGCGAGGATGCGCTCGGCGATGGGCTGCAGATCCTGCAGGCCTACGCTGGATAGGCGATCTGGGTGATACTGACGCGCTGCCCGAACGAAGGCGATGCTGACCTCGTCGGGGCTGGCGTTTTGCGAAACCCCGAGCGACTCGAAGTGGTTCAACCGGTCAAGCCTCTGCGCCATCTCTTGAATGGTTGCGCGCAGCGATGATTCGCTCGCGGCGGTGGCCGCCCCACGTGCCGGATGGGTGGCGGCCACCGCGCCCGCGGGCTTGGCCTCGGAGTGTACGGGAACCACGGGGCCGCGCACGATGGGCGGTGCCGACGCAGTCGCTACCGGTCCGTGACCTGTTGCACTCGGTGGCGGGGAGACGGTGAAGATGCCCGACGGGCGTTTGCTCGCCGGAATGGCCGCCACGGTTTCCCCCGGAACGTTGGGCCGCACCTGCCCCGGCGGCGAAATCGGACCGGCATGGCCTGGATTTGCCGGCACCGGCGCAGCCACACTTGCCGCGGACTGGAAATTCGGCTTCGGCAAGGGCGAGGCCACCCCGGGAGCGGGCGCGCTTTCCGGCTGGGCTTCTGGCACGGCCGCCAGGTTGGGATTCGAATCGGCAGGCAGCTTGAACCCGGCATGGGCACCGGACGAGTGCGCCTGATGAATCGCGCGCGGAACCGGCGAATCGGACGGAGCCTGCGCGATCGATTCGCGTTCGAGCACGTCGCAGTAGTAGAGCGCCAGCACGATGGAGCGGACCTCGAGTGGGCGCGCCGTGATGGCGTCGAGATCGTCGAGCGTGATCCAGCCTCGGCCGAGGGACTCGACGGTCGAGTCCTGCGCCGGGATGCCAAGCGCCGTGATGAACCCGGCGGAAAGCTCGATCAAACGAAACCGATAGCCGACCAGTCGAGACAATTCCCGCGTGACCCGCGGCAGGTCGTACGCGGCGCGAATGCCAGGGTAGATCACGGTGCGTGGGTCGACGCGCATGAGCGGAAGGTCCGCCCCTTCGCCGTAGCCGTGCGAATCGAGATAGACCCGATAGTTGCCCTCGGTGATGAAGAACAGCCGGGTCAACTTGCGCAGCAGTTGCGACTTCAGGACCTGCGCCAGCTTGACCCTGTCAAGCACCCCCATGCGGTCGAGCACCTCGCCCAGGCGCAAGCCCGGGGTGACCTGCCGGCTGGCCGCCGCCACCACATCCGCCGACAGCAGCCCGTATTCCACCAGCAGGTTGTCCAACCGATCGGTATCCACGGGGCGGCCCACGTGCACGAGCACTCCCTCGCGCATGTAGATTTCGCTCTCGTCGCGGG
The DNA here is from genome assembly GCA_964491625.1 of uncultured Myxococcales bacterium. Taxonomy (GTDB): domain Bacteria; phylum Myxococcota_A; class Polyangia; order Fen-1088; family Fen-1088; genus Fen-1118. The sequence continues at coordinate 2,269 of CAZBIU010000436.1, read as the reverse complement.
TCTGGTCGCTCACGACGACCCGACCGGTAAGCTTCTTTCGATAGAGCTGTTGCAGCAGGCGCGGCAGGGGCCGCTCCCTGAATGTGCCCTCGGCCGCCGCCGATTTTACGATGTTCTCTGGCACGTTAGACCGTCCGCTCGATACCAAAACTGGTTGCATGTTTCGCGCTGGAACACCTGCCGTGTCAACACAAATGCTGGGTTTGGGGTTGTCGTGTAAAGTACGACCGTCGTGGCACTCGTCGTCTTTGTCAATCCAGGCTCACGGGCCAATCGGCGGGATCCGGGCACGGCCGATCGCTTCGCAAAGATCGTCGGGGACGCCGGACGCGTCGCAGCCCCCGCGGGGCTCGACCGCTTGGCCGAGGAAGCCCGCCGCGCCGCCGCCGAGTCGCCTTCGCTCATCGCCATCCACGGCGGCGATGGAACCCTGCACCGCACCCTGTCGGCGTTGGTTTCCGCGTATGCAGAAAGGCCGCTGCCCCCCATCGCCATCCTGACCGGCGGCACCATGAACGTGGTCGCCTCGTCGCTCGGCATACGCGCCAAGCCCGACGCCTTCCTGGCGGACATTGTCGCGGCCGAGCGCGCGGGGACAACGCTGCCCGCTATGCACCGGCGCTGTCTGCGGGTGGCCGACGACTGCGGCTTCATCTTCGGCAATGGCCTCCTCAGCAACTTCCTGGAGGAATACTACGCCCGCGGCAGCTACGGGGCCTGGCGCGCGGTGTGGGTCGTCCTGCGCACCGTATTTTCCCTCCTCACCACCCGCCGCTACGCTCGGCGCATCCTGCGGCGTTTTCGCGGGGTGGTGAAGGTGGACGGGGCTCCGCTGCCCCGCACGCAGCTCACCGGCATCGGTGCGGCCACCGTCACCGAAATCGGCTTCCGCATGAAGCTGCACCACCGCGCCGACGACGACCCCGACCGGATGGGAGGCCTGGCCATCCACGGCGGAGCCGCCTCTCTTCTGCTGGACGTGCTCGACGTGCGATTCGGCCGCGGTCTTTCGCCCAAGCGCGCGACCAGCTTCGTCGCCAAAGAGCTCTTGATCGAGCCCGAGGATCCCGAATCCACGTACACCTTGGACGGCGACCTCTACACTGCCAAGGGCCCGCTTTCGGTCCAGGTCGGCCAGGCGTTGCGGATCATCCGGCCCAAAGAATAGCGAGCCAAGCCAACGCGGCCGTCCCTCCTGACGCAGTCCGTTCCACCGTCACCGCCGCTGCCCCAGCACCCCACTCCAAATTACAGGTGCTCTCCGCAACCCTTGAAAACCTACCGTCCGCGACGGTACGATAGCTTTTTCCATGAGCACGTCCTTCCCCATGGATGGCAAGCGGGTCCGCTTCTCGGGCGATACCAACGTCGGCATGAAGCGCGACCACAACGAGGATTCGTTCTTCCTGCCGCTCTACGAGCGGCTGGCCATCGTGGCCGACGGGATGGGCGGTCACGCGTCGGGCGAAGTCGCCAGCAAGATGGCGGTGGATACCATCGTCAGCTACTTCCGCGAGACCGAGGGCGAGGCCGAGCTGACCTGGCCGTTCAAGGTCGACCGCGGCCATTCCCACACCGTCAACCGCATGGCCACCGCGATCAAGCTGGCCAACCAGCAGATCTTCGAGGAAGCCGAACGCAAGCCCGAGTGCCGCGGCATGGGTACCACGGTGGTGTCGTCGCTGTTCCTCGACGATGTGCTCATCATCGGGCACGTGGGTGACAGCCGACTTTATCGGGTGCGCGAGGGTGGCATCGATCAGATTACCGAGGACCACTCGCTGCTCAACGACTACATCAAGATGAAGAAGCTGTCGGAAAGCGAGATTGCTTCTTTCCCGCACAAGAACGTGATCGTTCGCGCGCTCGGAATGAAGGCCTCGGTGGAGGTGGACATCATCACCGACCACCCGCGCCTCGGCGACCTTTACATCATTTGTTCCGATGGTCTTTCCGGTATGCTGTCCGACACCGAAATCGCGGGGCTCGCCATCGAGGAGCCGGATCTCGACAAGCTGTGCGATCGCTTGATCGCCAGCGCGAACGAAAACGGCGGCGCCGACAACATCACGGTGGTCTGCGCGCGGCTTGAACCGCTCTAGCGTGCTGGCATTCTTCGGGATCCGTGCCAACTCTCGACGAATGCATCAGTGCCGGGCCGGATGCAGCGGCGGCGTCTTCGCGACTTGAACGCGTGCGCGAGGCGGGCTGCGCGCTGCCCGGCGACGGCGCAGGAACGACCCTGCTGGCCGCGCTCTTGGCAAGTGGC
>CAZBIU010000435.1:0-5231 GCA_964491625.1 uncultured Myxococcales bacterium | reverse complement strand
CGCGGCACGCCCCGCATCGTCAACCGACTCTTGCGCCGGGTACACGACTTCGCGCTGGTGCGGGGCGACGGCCGGGTCACGCGCGAGGCTGCTGACTACGCGCTTCGACGGTTGGGCGTCGACAGCCTCGGCCTCGACGAGGGCGACCGCCGTTTCTTACGTGCGATTCTCGAACGCTTCGACGGCGGCCCGGTCGGTATCGAATCGCTTGCCGCCGCGCTGGCCGAAGATCGCGACACGCTCGAATACGTGCACGAGCCCTACCTCATCCAGGAAGGCTTTCTGGTGCGCACCCCGCGCGGCCGGGTCGCCACGGCCCAGGCCTTCGAGCACCTGAAGGTTCCGATGCCCAAGCGAGGCGGCCCGAGCGGCCAGGGCAGCTTGTTCTGACCGGGGCGTGGCGCGATCAGGGTTTGAGGCGCGAAAGCGTCGGGAACGACGCCACCGGCATCACGACGTGTGCGGGTGGCATTTCGCCGCCACTGCGCACGCGCGCAACCCACTCGATGGCTGCGATCGAGCCCGGGGTCATGACCACGGTCGCCTTGAGACGTCCTTCGCGAACCAACCGTTGACCGAAGTCTTCGGCGCCATCGCAGCCAACGATGGGCGAGCCGCCGACCGGCCAATCCCGCGTCGAATCGATGTCGCGCAGGGCCTGGCGCACGCCCAGTGCCATTTCGTCGTTCTGGGCCGCGAAGGCAGTCGGGACCTCACCCATATCGCTGATCCCATCTGCCCAACTCTCCACCGCTCGTCGCGCACCTTCGCTCGTCCAATCGGCGTTGACCTCGACCACCGTGAAGCCAACGTCGAGGCCCTGCTTCAGTCCTTCCAGTCGAAGGTGTGCCTCAATGTTTCGCATGTTCCCGGTGACGCACATGACACGCCCTTGGTCGCCCAAGAGTGCTCGAATCTGCTGGGCTTGCACGCGACCGATTTCGGCTTGGTTGCCGGCGGCCGTGAAGATAGCGCGATTCGGATGCTCTCGCCGAACCTCGTCGACGAAGTCCGCGTCGTTAAGCACGGCCCAATCCAATCCCGCCTCGGCAGCCTCGTGAGCGACCGGCACCAGATCGGCGTCGCGCACGCCGCTTACCAGTATCGCGACCATCTTGGTCGCGGTCGCGTTCTTGATGGCGTCGCGAATCTGGGCGATCTGCTCGTTCGCATCGAACTGCACCGATTTGACCAGCAGGTCGAAGCCGCGGCGCTTGGCCTCGCGCAGACCTGCCGCCTTGAGCTGGCGTTGATACGCATTGTCCGGACTGCGCAGGAACAGCCCAATGAGATCCGGCATAACTTGATATTTTGCACGAAAACCCGCTCTGACGGGTCGCTGATCATGCTGCCCGGCGAATCGGTGCCCAATGGAGCGATGCGAGATTGCCGGAAAGCCCAACGGATTCGTGCCGTTCAGACCTGCGACCGAGAATCGACGTGCCTCTAACTGCGCACCAGGTCGGGCAACTTGATCGCGGAAGGATCAATGGACGCTTCGAACACGATGTTCGCCGGGCCGCGCATCGCGACCGACGAGAAGCTCGGCCCGTCGCTGGCAGCGGGAGCAGCCTTCGCGGTGATGAACAGGGTTCCGCCCGGCAAATGAACCGGGATCTCACGGTCGGCCGGCACGCGCTTCTCAAGGCACGCCGCCACCACCGTAGCGCAGGCGCCGGTGCCACAGGCGAGGGTGATGCCGCAGCCACGCTCCCAGACCACGAGGTCGATCTCTGGTTGCTCGGGATTGGCCTTCCGGACCAGTGCGAATTCGACGTTCGCGCGCCGGGGGAAACGCGGGTCGGTTTCGATGCCAGGTCCATATTTGGCGGCCAGCTCGCGCAGCTTTGCGGTCGGGTTGTCCACGAAGATAACCGCGTGGGGATTGCCCATCGACACCGCGGTGAACGCAAACTCGCGATCGAGCGCGGGCAGCGGTGCACGCACCAAGCGGGCGGCGTCGCTGGCGACCGGAACCAGCCTGGGCAGAAGTTGCGGCGCGCCCATGTCGACGGTGACGGTGGTTGCCTCGCCATCTTTCGCGTCGATCTTGCACGCGAGCAGCCCTGCGCCGGTGTCGATCGTTAATACCTCGCGCCGAAGGGCCGGATCCCGATCGAAGAGCACCTTGGCCACGCAGCGAATCCCGTTGCCGCACATCTCGGCCTCGCTGCCGTCGGCGTTGAGCACGCGCATGCGCACATCGCCGCTCTCGCCCGGAAGAATCGCCAGGACCCCGTCGCCGCCAACCCCGAAGTTGCGATCGCAAAGGGCCCGCACGGTATCTGGGCGGGTTGCCAGGTCGGCCAGCGCGTGGGCCGGTTGGCCCGCGCGCAAGTCCACGACCAAAAAGTCGTTTCCGAGCCCTTGAACTTTGACGAACGGCAAGCGAGCCATTCGCCAAACCTAGCACAGCTATTCGGCCGCCGGCTTCTCCGCCGCGCCCTCTTCGGCCTTCTTCTCGGCTGCCGGCTTCTTTGCGGGCTTCTCAGCTGCCTCGGCCTTCTCTGCGGCTGCCGGCTTCTCTGCGGCTGCCGGCTTCTCCGCCGCGGGCCTCATCGTCGGCTTGGCTGCGGGCTTGGCAGGCGCCGCGGGCTTCTCTGCCGCCGCGGGCTTCTCCCCGGGCTTCACCGGGACTGCCCTGTCCGGCCTGGCAGGCTTCTCGGCGGTCGGCTTCTCCGCCATGTTCAGCTTGATGTTCGGCGGCGCAAGCTTGAGCGGCTTGCCGGCTCCTTGCCCAGGGATGGTGAGCTTTAGTCCCGGGGCAACCTTGTCGGCCGCGCCTTTCTCCTCGGCAGAGCCTTTATCCTCGGCGGCCTTGCCTTCGCCTGCGTTCTCCTCAGCCGGCTCGCCAGGCTTTTCCGCTTCGCTCTTCTGGGTGGCTGCCTTTTCCTGCGCCTCGCGCTGCTTGTCGATCTCGGTCATCAGCTTGGAGTTGGCGGCGGCTTCGGCCTTCTTCTCCTGCGCCTTCTTCTCGGCGATCCTCTGCAGGCGCCGCGAATCGGACTGACTCGACATGTAGGCTAGCGCCAGCGAATTGGTGAAGAAGATGACGGCGCAGATCGCGGTCAGCTTGGTCAGGAAGGTCGCGCCCCCCGACGAGCCGAACACGCTCTGGCTACCACCGCTACCGCCAAACGCGAGGCCGATGCCGCCGCCGCGCCCCGCCTGCAGGAGCACGACCAGCATGAGAAAGATGCAAACGAAGACGTGGAGGACGGTTAGGAACGTGTACACGCGGCAACCCCTTCTTTAACGAGCTTGGCAAAAGAGTCTACGGTCAAAGACGCCCCGCCTACCAGAGCGCCGTCGATATCCTTTTGCTTCATCAGGTCGGCAACGTTGTCCGGCTTCACGCTGCCGCCGTACAGAATGCGGATCTGCTGCGCGCGGGTCGCGAGGCGCGCCACCAACTTGGCGCGAATCGCGGCGTGGATCTCTTGCGCCTGCTCCGGCGTAGCGACCCGTCCGGTGCCGATAGCCCACACGGGCTCGTACGCGATGACGGATTTGACCAGCTCGTCGTCGGTGAGGGGCTTGGTCGCCCCATCGAGCTGCTTGCTCACCACGGCCACCGCCTGACCGGCGTCACGCTCGGCCAGGGTTTCGCCGATGCAGATGATCGGAATCAGTCCGTGCGCGAGCGCGGCCTTGGCCTTGCGGGCCACCGTCTCGTCGGTTTCGTTGAAATACTGGCGGCGCTCGGAGTGACCGACGATGGCATACTTGGCGCCAGCGTCCGCGATCTGAGCCATGGCGACCTCGCCTGTGAATGCGCCTTTCACTTCCCAGTAGCCGTCTTGCGACGCGACGCCGAGGGCGCTGCCCTTGACCTTCTCGGCCACGGCGGAAAGCGCGACGAATCCAGGTCCGACAGCAACGTCGGCGTCTTTCACCGACGCCACCGAATCGCGTACCCCGGCAGCGAGGGCGACTGAATCGGACAGGGTACCCCAGAGTTTCCAGTTGCCACAGAAGAAGGGTCGGGGAACACGCGGATTAGACATTTTGTGGGGACTCCTTTCTACTTCAAGATTCCAAGGCGGCAAGCCCTGGCAGTTTTTTGCCTTCGACGAATTCAAGCGACGCGTTGCCACCGGCCGAGACGTGCGTGATGCTGGTGGCGACGCCGGCGCGCTCGGCTGCGGCGGCCGAATCGCCACCGACCACCACGGTCGTGCCGCCCATGACCAGGGCGATGGATCTCGCCACCGACAGGGTGCCGCCCGCAAAGGCGGGCGATTCGCATACGCCCATCGGCCCATTCCAGAGCACGGTGCGCGCCCGGGCTAAGGCCGCCCCAATCTCGGCGGCCGATTCCGGACCGATGTCGAACGCGGCCGTATCGTCCGGCAGTGTGGCGGCGGGAACGACGTTGCCGGCCTCTGCCTTGGCGTCGTCGGCGACCACCAGGTCGCGCGGGAGAACGATCCGTGCCCCGCTGTTTTCCGCCTTGGACAGGAAGGCGCGCGCAAGCGGCAACTTGCTCGGCTCGACCAGAGACCGCCCCATGGCAACGCCCTTGGCCGAAAGGAACGTGTTTGCCATAGCGCCGCCCAGGCACACCACGTCGGCGCGCCCTAGAAGGCATTCGAGGAGGCTGAATTTCTCAGCGACCCTGGTTCCGCCCAGCACGGCCACGAAAGGTCGTTCCACCTCGCCCAAGACCTTGCCCAGCATCTTCACTTCGCGTTCCGCCTGAAAGCCCAGACCCTTGCTGGACACGTACTTGACCATGCCCACGGTCGACGCATGGGCCCGGTGGGCCGTGGTGAACGCCTCGTTGACGTAGACGTCGGCGTAAGTCGCCAGCGCGCGCGCAAAGGCTTCGTCGTTCGTCTCTTCCCCCGGAGTGAAGCGAAGATTCTCCAGCATCGCCACGCTGCCGTCGCGCAGGTCGTTCACCACCTTTTTCGCACCGTCGCCCGCCGGTTCGTCGGCTAAGAAGACGTCGCGGCCGAGCGCTTCGGCCAGGTACGCAGCGACCGGCAGAAGCGACATGTCAGCGCGCTGCCGTCCCTTCGGGCGCCCGAGGTGCGAGGCCAGGACCACGCGCGCCCCGCGCTCGATGGCGTGGTTGATGGTGGGCAAAGCTGCCCGGATCCGGGCCGGATCGGACACACCGCCAGCAGGGGTGAGCGGGACATTGAAGTCCACGCGGATGAACACCCGTCTGCCTTGCAGGTCCAGCTCGGCAATGGTCTTTGCCGCCATGAGAGGGCCGCTTCTAC
>CAZBIU010000434.1:0-5237 GCA_964491625.1 uncultured Myxococcales bacterium | reverse complement strand
CCTCGAGGATTTGACGCTGCCACTCGTGCAGCGGAACCTGATCGGCGCTGGCCGCGATTCGATCCCACAGCGATTGGACGTAGTCGATCTTGTCCTCGACCGTGAGCTCGTCGAATCCCGAAGGCGGCATGGGCAATGGCTGGGCCATGGCCAGAGTATACAGCCCCGGGTTCGTGCAAGGCACAGCCTGGCGTGCGCTCGCCACCCCCTCTTGACACGATCCGTCTGTGCGACAACAATCCGTGTCACTTGCCCGCCATGGGGGCGGGACTGGAGGTTGCCAATGCGAAGTGCAAAACCCGCAATGGCCTCCCCTAAAACCACCTCGCCCCGCGCAGCGGCTCGTCCTTACCCAAATCTTTCTCTCGCGACCAGGAAGCCCCTCTCGGCCATGAGAAGCTTCTCGAAACCCGCCCAGAGAGTACGTCAGCCAGGGGTGCCGTCGCCTTTTCGTCCCATGAAGCCGCCCATCACGGCGATGGCGCGGAGCGCTTCACCTGCGAGACAGTCGGCTTTGAGCCGTGGGCGCAGGCCACACAAGACTGTCATCTGCAACGGGGTGAGCACTTGATCGGCGCGCACGAGTTCAGGCCGGCGGGCTGCGTCGCGCAGACACAACATCTGCCACGCGACCACCGTGGCAAAGGCGAGGAACTTCTGGAGAGCGTGGACGGTATCGAGTTGTCGCTGTTCCGTCGAGCACCCGGTCTTCATGCCCATGTGCAGCTCCTCGATGATCCACCGTGCCTCGTATCCCCGCACCACCGCCAACACATCCGCCGCAGTCTCGATTGGCTCTCGGGTGACCAGGTACCAGACCAAAGGCTCCACACCCTCCGGTGGCTGGCTCTCGATTGCCGCGACGATGTTGAGCCGAATGGAATCGCCGCGCCGCCCGCGATTCTTCGGTGGCCGAATCGCCAAGCTCGTGGCCCGGATTTCTATCGACGCCACCCGTGCAGCTCGGCCTGGCCGCGCTGGCACCTCGACCTTGTAATGAGCTACAACCGGCGCCTGCCCGACGGAATCGAGCGAGTACTCCTTGCCTTCTCCATCGCTGTCCACCAATCGGTTGTGGGTCGCGCGGATGATCCAGCTGTGCCCCAACCCATCGAGCGCTTCGAAGGCCTCGAAGATGTCGCCCTCCCTGTCAAATGTCGCGATCACTCGGGGCCGTCTCTCCGCGCTCTGGAAAAGCTTGCCGACCCGGTGCTGGGCCGCCGCCCAGTGCTCGCTTTCCCGTTTGCGCTTCTTGCGCGCCTTGCAGGACTCCCCCTGGGTCACCTTGCCTTCGCCTCGCACCCACACGTGCTGGTCCAACACACCGAGGACCTCGTGGTCCTCGATACTTACCGCCAGCGCGGTGTGGGCCAGGAAGCCACGTGCCCGAGCACTATCGTTGATCGGCCCGAGACCTCGCGTTCCACCATGCTCCGTGTAGCTCAGCGTGGTGGTGTCCTGGATGACCAACACCGCAGAACGTCCGAGGCATCGCTCCACCGTTCGGTCGATGTGCCCGGACAGAATGTCGTTGTGCTTGACCTTGGGATTCGAGAGCAACCGGTAGACTCCTTTCGCCTGATGAGCGTTCTCCGCGAACCGCGGAATGCTCGACGAGGGATTCTGTACCAGTGCCGCCCCGATGCGCACCGCTCGTTTGGTTCGCGCGGCATGCCCAAGGTCGGCCCTCCCGAATTCCAACACTGCCCATGCGGTCGATTGAAACGCCTTCATGAGTATCAACCCGTAGGTCCACATGAACCCCAGGGCAATTTCTCGACCCGCTCACCCTCGCATCTCACTGGTGTAGGTCACTCACCTAGCTTTCTGGGTAAGGACGAGCCGCGCAGCGGGGAGAGGTCGCCGAGCGCAGCGAGGCGGGTGAGGGGACCAGCGCATTTCAGCCCGCACAGGACGAGCTGCAGGCCGCGACCGCGGCGCGCGTGGAAGCCGAGAAGGCGATGACCAATCCGCGCGTAGTCGTGTCTTCTTAGGTAAGAACCCTCAAAGGGTTCTTACCAACTCCCGCGGCGGTGACGTTGGGCAAAGCCCACCGTCACTCACGCGACTCCGCCGAGAACGCGCTCGAGCGCGCGATCCGGCAAGTGGCGCTGCTCGCCCACACCGAGGATAACAACGCCACCAGCGGCCCCGCGTTCAAGGCGCTGTTCCCCAACGGTCTCGACGCCGAGCTGCGCCCCATCGGCGCATCCCAAGTCACGGCAACCGTTGCCTTGCGCGGGCGCCTCGACGCCCAAGCGAGCCGCCGGCAAGGTCAAGGCCCAAACCATGGACGACTTCGACAAGGTACTCAGGGCCTTCAAGTCCGCCGACTATTTTTGCTAGGGCCCGCCAAGCCGGCGAGACCAAAGTCAGCCAAGCCCGCGCCGCCGAATCCGGCGCGCGCGAGCGCTTCGTCTCTGCCTACGACGCCCACATAAGCGCCATCAGGCAGATGTTCCCCCGCGACCGCGCCCAACAAGATCTGCACTTCGATGAATTCGCCAGCGGCCACGCGGCGAACAACAACGGCGCCGACACCCCGACGCGACCCACACCCACGCCGAAGTAATTCAGCCCGAAGGTCGTGGCCGTGGCCGTGGTCGGAGTGATCTTGCTCGGCCAAGGCCACGGCCACGTGGACGACCACGAAGACGATCACGACCACCAGTCATCGCTCCTCTGGTGCCAAACGTCTGGCGTGGAAAGGGGGGCTCCTTCTGAAGCCGCCGCGGCAGAGCCTCCGACACCACCCACACCACCCACCGACACCAAGAGCAAGTAATTCCGGCCTGCAGCGGCCGAAAAACGTGGAAACCGTCCCCTGGTCCACCCAGGAGCGGCGACCAGCTTGGAAATGGCCGATGGGTGGACCCAGGTAGCATTTCCCGAAGTAGCGGCGCTGCCATGTGGCGACCCAGGTCGGGGTGACCAGAGTGGTAATGCGAGATGGGCGGACCCAGGTGGGGTTGCCCGCGAGGGAGGCGCGGGGTGGGTGGACAGAGGTAGAGTCGCCGTTCTGGAAAATGGCGGAGCGAGCGGGCGGATAGGAAAGTGCCTCGTCTCATCGCCTTGGCAAGAGCCTTTCGGTGGCGGAAACCATGAGAAATACCTAGGAATCCACCTCTGGGGTCAGAATAGAATCGTCTTCGTCCTCCCTTCCCGACTCCAGAAGCGCAGCTTCATCTGCAGGCAAGTCAGGGGACCATGTCTCAGCAAAGCGCTCTCTATTGGCTGCAACTCGTTTTCGGATCTCCTCACGTTCCCGCTCGAATCGTTCACAAATACCCGCAACTATCGCTTGGGAGAGAATAGAATCAACCTCTCTCAGCTTCAGTCTATCACGCTCGGACTTCTCTTCTCCTTCGAGGTACTTGATAAACTTCCCAACTCTGTCGAATCTTGCCTCGATCCTCTGAAGCTTCTCTTCCTCCCTGTCCCCTAGGTTGTCGACAGCTTCTACGGAACGTCTTAGATCAGCCTCGACCTCATCATTGCTGATGGGCGTATCTTGAAGTACTAGGTCCAAGTACGCAAACCGGCTGATTAGGAATCGAACAAAATACCATCCGGCGGAAGTCACTCGAACTTGATTTGCCCCCTTCAGCGAAGCGCTTGACCGAGTATCGGTCTCGGCCAATTGCCGTGTCACAAGTCGCTCAAGCGAGCGTAGACAGTCCTCCCTGTTGTCAAACCGATCCTCAAAGGCAGCCGTAATTCGACCGATGTCGACGTAACCTTGACCCTCAGGCGAGGATTCACCCCGGTGGGCCAGCAGTAACGATAGCAACCTGAGGGTGGTGAAGTGACTTGAGTTGCGCTCAGATCCGCAGTCAAAAACATTCATTATCGGGCTTTCGCTCTCCTTGTAGTAGCGGCGATCCCCGAGCATGACTGACTTGACGAATTCGTGATAGGCGACGTAATACGCCCCCTCACGTTGGTAGATCCACAACATCTTTTGAACGTCAGTAACACCTGAAGTTAGGAATGTAGCGAACATCTGGAGGGCTAGTCGCATATTTCCGACGCTGACCGCCTCGATGAATCTGGATATCTGTTTGTTCCTTTCAAAGATACTCTGCTCTACGATCTTCAGAAAGTCTAGAACTGCGCCCGTGTCCAGCTGTATTCTCGTGCCCACAACCTCTGCCAGGCTTCTTTCATCTCGCAAGACGGTGAGCGCATACTCAATACGGCTGCCAATTAGCCGTCGAAAGTACGGGGATGCGATATGGAATTTCTGGTTTGTGTAGGCCGTGTAGATACGTTGAACAGAAGCGCTGTAATAGGACTCCTCGCGAAGAGCCATTACGGTTATGGCACCTACGGCATCCGTCACCCGCTGTGCCAGGCCGCCGATTCCGTGAAGACCGACCCGGTCGCTGGCGAGGGCGCCGGCGTTCTCGGGTGGCCCAAAGCCTATCGGCGCAACAGCAACGGACGACCATGAAGCTCTCGCCGTCCCAGTAGAACCCGTCGTTGCAGCTCCTTCGATACGTCGTTGTGAAGTGCGAGGTGCTGCACTCGAACCCGGTCTGGGAGCCTGCGAACGTGACCCCGTCACTGGAGCTGCCGACTTTACACTCCAAAGTATCAACAGGGAGAACCAGAGGAACAGAGCCGGAAGGTTGATAAATATCCCGGAAACCTCCAGCTTCGGTCCGTCTTCGTTTTCTCTGTTCCTCCCTGTTTTCCCTCAGGTGAACGGCAATGGCGTTGTCTGGTATTTGCTCTAGGGATAGGGAGCAATTTGCGCGCAGGTCCAGCTGCCGCTCGGGACATCGTAAGCGCAGGTCGTGCTGCTCCCGGCAATGCAGTCCGAATCGTCCACGCACTTGTCGCTGGCGGCGTGGCAGAAGTAGCCGGACCCGCATCCGGGGCAGTCGCCCAGGATTCCGACGAGGCTGGGCGAACAGTAGCCACCTGGGCCGCAATCCGAATCGATGGCGCAATTGCTGCCCGAGACACACCAGCTATTGGAAAAGTCGGTCGGTGAGGTCCGGCAGTGACAGGGCACGCGAACGCCGCAATCGGAGTCGGCCGAACAGAAATCGTAGGAGCAGTCGGTGTCGCAGCCGCTTGGCCTCGCCGAGCAACGCCCGTTGCCGCCTGCGCGACAGTCCGAATCGCTCAGGCAGAGGGTGAGCTGTGAGCCGCCGTCTGCCCGACAGCTGTCCGGCACTGGTAGGGTTCCGCGCTCGGCCACACAGGTCTCGGCCACCGGCCGGTGATTC
>CAZBIU010000433.1:0-5295 GCA_964491625.1 uncultured Myxococcales bacterium | reverse complement strand
ATGCAGCCGGATCTCGTCCTGCACGTGGGCGACTACGAGTATCGCGACAATCCCTGCCCTCCGGGCAACACGGCCTGCGCCGGACAGCCCTGGGGCTACGGCTCCGACGCCTGGGCGGCGGACTTTTTCACGCCAGGGGCGCCCCTGCTCGCCGCCGCTCCGTGGGTCATGGTCCGCGGGAACCACGAGGTATGCAACCGCGCCGGGCAAGGCTGGTATCGCTATCTCGATCCGAACCCGTTCGACGGCACCGACGTCAAGACCTGCGACATTCCAGCCAACGACAACGTCGGCAACTACAACGATCCATGGGCCGTCGGGTTCGGCGACACGCAGTTCATCGTGTTCGACTCGTCGAACACCTCGAAGAGCGCCTACTCGCCGCCGGCGTTCATGCCCTACACGACCGAGCTGGCCGAAGCAGCCAGCTTAGCGACACCGAGCATGCTCAACCTGTTCGCCGTCCACCACCCGGTCCTTGGCTATTCCGCGGGCAGCCCGCCGACGGTGGGTAACCCGGGTCTCCAGTCCGTCATGAACGCGGCCTATCCGGGCAATTACTACCCGCCGAACATCGCCATCGCCCTCCATGGCCACGTGCACGACTTCCAGGCCTTGAACTTCTCCAGCAACCACCCGGCGACCTTCGTCGCCGGCAACGGCGGCGACAACCTGGACGCCGCGCTGCCTGCCGTGTTCGACCCCAACTCGGATTTACCGGCGGCGAACACCATGATCAACACGTTTGCCTTCTCGAACGGGTTCGGTTTCATGGTGATGGATCGCGTGGGCACGGTTGGCCAGAAGAACTGGAAGTTCACCGCCTATCGCACAAATGGCACAGTCATCGCGGTGTGCAGCATGGCGACGCCCATCGCTTGCAGCGGCGCGTGCGACAGCACCCCGGGCAGCCAGATCACCTGCACGGACGGCAGCGGCAGCACCGTCGGCACCTACGAAAACATCCCATAACCGAGAGCAACGGTTGACTTGGTCCGTGCCTGTCGCGCAAACCTGAGGATGGAAGCACCGTCTCGACGGCGCTTGGCAACGGGCGCCGTGTTTTCATTGGCGCTGATGGCCTGCGGGAAGCGCGCGCCGTCGCCGGCACAGAAGCCGACCATCGAGCAGGCGTGGGCCGCGGCAAAGGTGCCGAAGCTGTCCGGGACGCCGGTGATACCGGCCCGCCGCACCCAGGTCCTCCCGGTGCCACCCCGCCAGGTCCCACCGGACAATCCGGTGCTCGTGGCGCTCGGTAAGAAGATCTTCTTCGACGAGCGCTTATCCGAGCCCACTGGTACCAGCTGCGCGAGCTGCCACGATCCGGCACACGCGTTCTCGGGACGACATGGCTCCGGCATCGGTGTGGCCCTCGGAAGTCGGCCCGGGCACTTCGCTCGGCGCTCGACGCCGTCCGTCCTGTACATGCGGTACGTGCCTAGGTTCCACTACTTCGAGGACGACGAGGCCCCGGTGCCGGAACCGCGCGGCGGCTTCTTCTGGGACGGGCGCTCCGACAGCGTCACGGAATTGGTGCGCCAGCCTTTCTTCAACCCCGACGAGATGAACGCCGGAGCTCCACCTCGCCTGGCCGCCAAGATCGTGCGCGGCCCTTACGCGAAGGAATTCCAGAGTGCGATGGGCCCGTCCTCGGCGCCGGAAGCGGTCCTGCGTGGGGTCGGCTTGGCTCTCGAAGCTTTCTTGAAGAGCGACGAGATGACGCCGGCGACTTCGAAATACGATGGCTACGTGCGCGGCCAGGCGACTCTGACCGAGCAAGAGCGGCTCGGGCTTGAGATTTTCAAGGATCGACGGCGCGGCGCCTGCTCAGGCTGCCATCGCATGGCCGAGACCTCGACCAATCCGGCCGAGTCCATGTTCACCGACTACGGTTACGATGCGGTCGCCGTCCCCCGCAACCGCGATTTGCCCGGCAATCGAAATCCGGCGTCCTTCGATCTCGGCCTTTGTGAACGGAAGAACAAGGCTACCCCTTCGAACGACCAAAGGTGGTGCTCAAGCTTTCGCACGCCATCGCTGCGCAACGTCGCTGTCCGCGACCGCTTCGGGCACAACGGCGTGTTCACGACCCTGCGCGAGGTTGTGCTGTTCTACGCCAGGCGCGCGGTATCGCCCGGCCTCGTGTACCCGCCCGGTCAGACGTTCGACGACGTGCCGCCGAATTATCGCGGCAACGTCAATATCTACTCCCCCATCTACAACAAACGTGAGGGCTCCCCTCCGCCGATGACCGATAGGGACATCGACGCTGTCGTGGCCTTCTTGGAAACGCTGACCGATGCGCCCTACGTGGCGGCGGCGCGTGGGGCGGACGGCGCGCCGGTCGCGCAGTCGCCTGTGCGGTGAGCACCGGCTGCATGACCAGGCTCCTTGGTCGAGGGCTCCGGCGCACCGCTGCAATCTCGATGGTCGCCATCGGCCTCGCCATCTTGGCGCCCGAACGCCTCGCAGTGGCCCATGCCGTCGGCGTCTCCAGCGGCGAGTACCGCTTGGACGGCAAGGAGCTGTACGGGGACATCGGTATGGCGGGTCGCGAGCTGGCCCGTTGGCTGCCCGCGATCGACGCCAACCATGACGGGGCAATCGACGCCGATGAGCTGGCCGCGGGCCGCGAGGCCGTGGCGCGTGCGCTCGTCGGCGGCGTGATCGTGGAGGCCGACGGCAGAACCTGCCTCGGATCGCTGGATCGGGCGTGGGCGCTAGAGGCCGAGGGCGGCGTCGTTTTCCAGGTGCGCTACAAGTGTCCCGAGCTTCCCGCTCGGCTCACGCTGGCAATGCCGTTGCTCGACGGGCTCGCCCCCGGACACCGGCACTTGGCTCGCCTCTTCCGCGCGGGCAAAGCAAACGTCAGGGTGCTCGATCGGTCGCACCCCACCTGGACCTTGGATGAGGCGAGCCCGCCCGCGAGCGCGACCCGGATGGCTTGGTCGATGCTGAAGCTGGGGATCGAGCACATCCTCACCGGCGCGGATCACCTGGTGTTCTTGCTGGGCCTCATCCTCGTGGGCGGAAGGCTGCGCTCGCTCTTGGCTGTGGTGACCGCCTTCACGCTCGCGCACTCGATCACACTGGCGCTCGCATCGCTCTCCGTGCTCGCGCCCAGCCCGCGCCTCGTTGAGCCGGCCATTGCATTGTCCATTGCCTACGTAGGCATCGAGAACTTCTTCGTCAAGGACGCCAGCAAGCGCTGGCGGATCACCTTTCCTTTCGGGCTCATCCACGGATTCGGTTTCGCGGGTGCCCTGCGCGAGATCGCTTTGCCCCGCGGACAGATCCCCATCGCGCTGGTCTCGTTCAACCTAGGCGTGGAAGCAGGCCAGTGCGCTGTCCTCGCCGTCGCGCTTCCCGTGATCCTGGCCGCGCGTCGCTCGCGCTGGTACGGAGATCGCGGCGTGAAAGTAACCAGCGCCATGATCGTTATCGCCGGCGCAGGACTGATCATTGCGCGCCTTGCGGTGCAAGGCTGACTGAGCATAGGTCCGTTGCCAACGCCATGGGCGGATGCACGTCGCGTCGCACCATCCAAGTTGGCGCGGACAGCGGTATGGCTCCCGCCAGCTCTGGTCACGACAACGCCAGCCGGCAATCCGAGACATCTTCGGCCAATCTCACCATCAACACGGGCGTCGCTGGGGGCACCAAATAGGACAGCAGCATGGAGGTTCGCCAATGGGAGCCTGCATCCACCAAACACAGCCGAGTATCGACGCTACCTTGCCCACAGAGGAAGTTCTGCCGAGGCTTCTGGAAGTCTTGTTCCGCAAGCACCCCGCACTTGATGGGGCGAAGGCAGAGTTTCTGCTTGACCTTCATGCTCGACTCAGTCGTTCCCCTTATGCCCTCCGGGTGAGGGACGACAAGGATGTCGTTGCCTATAGACCCCGAAACGGCGACGATCTGGGCGGTATTCGCAGGGGAGCAATTTCCTTTTCCACCGAGCTAGGGCTGCAGCTGCTGACCGACCAAACGATGAGTAACATCGCCCTGCAAAATGGGATCACCGACCCCAGCGATCCGGCGAAACTCCAGGGTCACAATGAGATTGTGATTCACGTGCAGGAACGAACCCCAACCGGACCGATCGCCGAAGTGAGGAGGATCGCAGGCGACCTAAAGAGCCATTGGCTTGAAAGCGCGGGGTTCAATAGTCGCTTGTTGAGAGATCGCAATTGTACGATCTTTGACTGTGTTGTCATAGCCCTTTGCCCTTTCGGTGTTGTCCGTGAAGACCTGCCAGGCTTGCGTTGGGATACGACTCTCGCCGGTGTGAAGAACATCAGGCGCCGATTCTTTGCCAACAATCCCGACTTGACCAGCGCAATCAATCAGACTGAGTATCCCGAACGATTCCGGAGGATGAGCTGCCGCCAACTCAATGACTTGCGGCTCGAGATCAGAGGCCGCATGCGCAGAGCCAACATCATAGCCTGGCGTCTGGACGGCTATCGTCACGTGCGGGAGTTTCAGTCATTGAGCCTGCAGCAGGTCGGAGAAAGGTGCTTCCCGTTCATGACTCTCCCCATCCTTGACCGATTGGACCAAGCCGCCAACTTGACGCCCAAGTCTCTGTCGCTCCGCTCCTGCTCGCTGTCTGCCCCTGATGCCCCATTGTTTCCGCCGGACATTGCATAGGCTTGTAGTCTCGCCGCGCCGAACCTATGTGCGCTGGCGCACTGTCCCGCTCCAAGCCGCTTGCGCGCATAGCACTCTCATGGTCCCATTCCCTGTGGTCTGCATGCGTTCTTCCCGTCTCGCTTTGCTGTTCCCCATGGTCTTGGCCTGCTCTCGAACGCCCTTTGGATTGCATACACCCGAAGGCGGTTCACCTGAAGCAGGTGGTGCTGGCGGCAACGTGGTGGCGGCTCCCGGAAGTGGTGGGGCGTCAAGAAACGGGGTAACTGCTGGCGGCATGGGGGGAACCAACCTGGGCGGCGGTGGCATGCTCGGAGCCGGTGGCGTTGGTGGAGCGCGCGGCGCGGCCGGCAACGGCGGGCCGGCCGGTCCGGGCGAAGTGGCTGGCACGCGCGGGGGCGCAGTCACCGGCGGCAGCGTCGGGGCTGGCGGGACCGTGGGCACAGGCGGACGCTCCAGTGGGGGAGAAGCAGGGTCCTGCTCCAATGTGTCTGCCTGCGGTGGCGACGTGGTCGGAACCTGGACGGTGGTGTCCTCGTGTCTAAGCGTGACTGGTCAGATGGACATGGCGGTGATTGGTCTAGAATGCACCTCGGCGACGGTCACGGGCTCCCTCCAGGTGACGGGAACGTGGACCGCCAA
>CAZBIU010000432.1:0-5307 GCA_964491625.1 uncultured Myxococcales bacterium | reverse complement strand
CTGGCGCGGCGCTGGTCGCCCAGGCCATGGACCATCACCCCGAGTGGTTCAACGTTTGGAACAAGGTGCGTATCGATCTCGCGACCCATGACGCTGGTGGAATCACCGCGCTCGACGTGAAATTGGCGCATTCGATGGAAGAGTTGGCGCGACGACAGCTCGGGAAATGAAATCGATTCCAGCTCAGTCGTTCTCGGGGCATTCTGAGCGTCTTGTTCGCAGGGGTGCGGAAGGTGGGTGCGCACAGCATGAGAGGGTTGCACTCGACCCTCGCCATGGAGGCCGGTATGTCCGCACACGCCGTGGCCACCTCTATGGGCCACGAGTCGGCTAAGACCACGTTAGAGCTACGCCAATCCAGCTGGCGTGGCGGCAGGTCGGACGAAGAAGGTGACGGCGTGGCTCCTGGGGGAATCCCCCAGGGCTGGCATTCGCCGGAATATCGTTCCGCAATCGTTCCGAAGAAGGAAAAACGCCGCCTTGCGGCGGCGAACTCCTTAACAATATTGTGGAGCTGAACAGGATCGAACTGTCGGCCTCCTGAATGCCATTCAGGCGCTCTCCCAGCTGAGCTACAGCCCCATAACCTCTCGCGAGGCAGCTGGTTACTACCAGTCGCGTGGCCTCACGTCAACACTGGATCGCACGGGCAACCCGGCAGGCCCCAAGGCACGTCGTGGCTTGACAGCGTGGGGCGGGGTGGCAGATTCTCTCCTCCTTTTTCGGGCCGCCGTGCGCCCACGTCAGAAAAAACAGCAGGAGAATCCATGGCAACGATCGATTTCGGTGGAGTCAAAGAAGAAGTCGTCACCCGCGAAGAGTTTCCGGTGAAGAAGGCGCTCGAGGTCCTGAAGAACGAGACCATCGCGGTGATCGGCTACGGCGTCCAGGGCCCGGCCCAGGCGCTCAATATGAAGGACAACGGCTTCAACGTCATCATCGGCCAGGCGTCCAAGTTCAAGCGCGACTGGGACCGCGCCATTGCCGACGGCTGGGTGCCGGGCAAGACCCTGTTCGAGATCGAGGAAGCGGCGGAGAAGGGCACCATCGTCCAGATGTTGGTCTCCGACGCCGCGCAGAAGGCGATTTGGCCGGAAGTCAAAAAGCACTTGAAGAAGGGCGACGCGATCTACTTTTCGCACGGATTCTCCATCGTCTATCGCGACCAGACCGGCGTGATTCCGCCCGCGGACGTGGACGTGATCATGGTGGCGCCCAAGGGCTCGGGCCTGAACGTGCGCCGCAACTTCCTGTCGGGCGCCGGCATCAACAGCAGCTTCGCGGTTGAGCAGGACGCGACCGGCCGTGCACGCGAGCGTGCCATTGCCATCGGCATCGCGGTGGGTTCGGGCTACTTGTTCCCGACCACCTTCAAGCAGGAGGTCTTTAGCGACCTGACCGGCGAGCGCGGCGTTCTCATGGGAGCCCTGGCCGGCATCATGGACGCCCAATACGACGTGCTGCGCGCCAATGGCCACAGCCCCAGCGAGGCCTTCAACGAGACCGTGGAAGAGCTGACCCAGAGCCTCATCCGCCTGGTCGACGAGAATGGCATGGACTGGATGTATTCGAACTGCTCGGCCACGGCTCAGCGTGGCGCCCTCGATTGGCGCCCGCGCTTCAAGCAGGCGGTGCAGCCGATCTTCGAGTTGCTCTACGACCGCGTCTCGTCGGGCAAGGAGTGCGCCCGCGTGCTCGCGTCAACCGGTGGACCGAACTATCAGCAGGAGCTGGGCAAGGAGCTTGCCGAGATGGGCAACAGCGAGATCTGGCGTGCTGGCAAGGCCACGCGCGCGCTACGCCCGAAGGACCCGGCCCGCGCCATCTCCGCCGACACCAAGGGGATTGGCGGCCGTAGTCAGAATTAGCTCTACGGCTGATTGACCACAGAGGCGCAAAGGGCGCAGAGACAGAAGAAGTCGGGATCGTCCGGATCCGGGCCCTTCCTCTTCCGGTCCGACCTCTGTGACCTCTGTGTTCTCTGTGGTTTCTTCCGGTTTCGTTGCCGGAGCGCATGTCGGTTGCTATGTACTGGAGCCTCATGCGTGCCAAGCTTTTCCGAAAATTCCACCTGGTATCCCTGGGTTGCTCCAAGAACACAGTGGACTCGGACAGCATGGCCCAGGTGCTGGGCGCCGCGGGGTATCGCGCGTGCGAAAAGCCGGGCGACGCCGACGTGCTCATCGTGAACACCTGCGGATTCATCGAGCCGGCGCGCGAGGAATCGCTCGGCGTGTTGCGCGGGCTCGCGATTGACCGGAAGAAAAATCAGCTCCTCATCGCGGCCGGGTGCATGTCGCAGCGCTATGGCGAGGAAATGCGTGAATGGGTGCCCGAGCTCGACGGCGTGATCGGAACCCGCCGCTGGATGGACATCGTCGACCTGGTCGCGCGCCTGCGCCAGCGCGACGGGCGCGAGCCGCTCTATCACCTGCCCGAAGCGGCGCGCACGGTGGGCACCGACGAGCACGGCGTATCGCGCGTATCGCGCCAGGGCGGCAGCGCCTACCTGAAAATCGCCGACGGCTGCCGGCGGCCCTGCGCGTTTTGCGCCATCCCGCTCATCAAGGGCAAGGCGGTGTCTCGCCCGGTGGATGCCATCGCGGCCGAGGCGCGGTTGCTCGAAGCGGAGGGCGTACACGAGATCATTCTCATCGCCCAGGACACCACCGACTACGGCCACGACCTAGGCCAGCGCGACGGGCTCGCGCACCTGCTGGAAGCCGTCACCAAGGCAGCCCCCGGCATCGATTGGATTCGCGTGATGTACGCTTTTCCCGGTTGCGTGAGCGACCGCGTGATCGACACCATGGCCAGCCTGCCGCAGGTGCTGCCGTACTTGGATATCCCGCTTCAGCACGGCCACCCCGATACGCTTCGGCGCATGCGCCGCCCCGCCGACGTGAATTGGGTGCGCCGCACGGTCGAGAAGATGCGCCTACGCATGCCCGACTTGGCCATACGTTCGACCTTCATCGTAGGCTATCCCGGTGAAACCGCCGCCGAATTCAAGACCCTGCTGGCCTTCATCAAAGAGCTGGAATTCGACCGCGTGGGCGTCTTCACCTATTCGTATGAGCCCGGCACAGAAAGCGCGGACCTCAAAGATTCGGTCCCGCAAAAGTTGAAGGACGAACGCCGCGATCGCCTGATGGAGCTGCAACAAGGGATCTCGCTGCGCAAGAACCAGGGCTTCGTCGGCAAGCAGATGAAGGTGCTGATCGACGGCGAAGGTGACGGGGTCAGCGTGGGTCGCAGCTATCGCGACGCCCCCGAGGTGGATGGGCTGGTCATCGTCGACGGCAAGCTGCCGGTAGGCGAGATGGCCGAAGTCCGCATCACGGGCGCGGCGCCGTACGATCTTTCCGCGACCGTGCTCGGGGGCAAGCAAAAGCTGGTCGGTATCCGAATTCGACGCTGATCGCTTGGTGGCCGATGCGGCCGACGAGCGAGGCGAGGATGGACATCACCACACAGGGGCGGCCCGGCACGTTCACGGCTTCGATTGTGGACGTCGGTCTGTTGGCAATCGGTGCTTAGAAGGCGGGGGTCGTCCGCGAGTCGACGAATGCATCAAAGAGCTGCTCGGACAGGAGATCGTGCCAGACGGCGTTGACGAGGGTCGAGCATTGACTTGGACGGGGCTTGCGGTTACAGGTGGCTTGCGCTTGCAGCAGCAGGGGCACCGAGGCTCGTCGTTCGCCCTCGCCGATCTCCAGCCAGGCGCGCTGGTAGAGGGCCAGGGCCGAGGCAAGGGCATCTCCGTCGCGCTGGATTTTGAGATAGCGCCCGCGGGCCGCGTCGTGCTTGCCATCTCTGGCCTCGAGGTCGCCGAGCCGCAAGTCGAGGAAGGGCAGATAGACCGATCGCGGGAAGGCATTGCTCAGCTCTTGCACGGAGATCTTGGCTTGCGGATAGTTGCCCATCGTCAGGTGGAGTTGGGCGAGGGCGACAAGCGCGTCCTCGCGACGTGGATAGCGGAGGTCAGTCGAAGCCTCGGCGAGGTACTGGGCGGCTTTGGGGTAGAGGTGAAGGTCATACTCTTCGCGTTTTCGAGCCGTGGCGGCAAGTCGCTGTCTTCGCTGTGGTGGAGCATTGCGCAGCCATTCCTCACGAAGCTGGTAGAGAAACAAGTCCTGGGCGAGGATGCCACCCGCCCGAAGGAGATAGTCGCTCCTTTGCGGGTCACTCTTCTCTACCGTACTAGCACTGTGAAAGAGGTACGAGTAATTGCAATCCAGAAGTCCCGGGGGCCTCGGGGGCCTTGCGGCCGCCGCCGGCAGCAACCACTCCCAATACCGGGCCGCTGCCGGCGGTGGTGGCTTCCGCGAGGGCGACAGCCCCGTCGGCCGAATCTCCTCGGCCGATCCATCGAATGAAGGAGCGAGGACGACGGCCAGCGCAACGCCACAGCCGCCGTATCTGAGCGTCCGTCCCATCGTTCGATGATTTTCGCACGGAAAGCCCGCACGGCATACGACGCGTGGGTCAGCGCTTCGGCCTTTTCGCCTTGGGCCCGAAAGACACAGCCGAAGCGAGGCGATGTGCCTCTCGGGCGAGCGCAACCCAATCTGCCTTTGCACGGGTCACTTCAAGCCAACCCTTCATCACCCGGCCGGGGCTAGGGCTGAACGGCTTGCCGATGCCCTCGCCGACCAGCACGGCCGCACGCTCCTCGGTGAGCTTCAGGATGAAGCGACCGTGGGACGACATCCCGAAAGACTTCCCGTGCAACATCAACCCGCGGGTCGCGCCCGACGTGCTTTCCATGAGAGAAAAGCCGGGACTGTGGGCAAATGCCGCGGCCACGGGGACAAAGCGGGGATCGGCCTGGTCCGTTGCGGCGCTTGGTTTCCGAGATTTGTGCTTGGCCATCATTTACCCGGAGGTTAGCACTGCCGAAGCCTGGGCTCTTGCCGTCGGGTGTGATTGAATCGCGACAGTGCTTTTTCCGAAAACTCTGCTCGCATCCAGCATCACCGCGCAGATAGGTCCCACCAACACTGGCAAGACCCATCGTGCGGTCGAGCGCATGCTTACGCATGAGACCGGGATGATCGGGCTGCCGCTGCGCTTGCTGGCGCGGGAGATCTACGACCGGGTCACGGCGCGGGTGGGCGAGGGCGCGGTGGCGCTGATCACAGGCGAGGAGAAGCGCGTGCCGGCGCGGCCACGCTATTTCATCTGCACCGTCGAGGCGATGCCGGTCAACCGCGAGGTGGATTTCTTGGCGGTGGACGAGATTCACCTGGCCGGCCACGTGGAGCGCGGGCACGTATTCACGGACCGCATCCTCAACTGGCGCGG
>CAZBIU010000431.1:0-5332 GCA_964491625.1 uncultured Myxococcales bacterium | reverse complement strand
ACGTGTTGACCGTGGACGGGCGGCGGCGGGGCGACCGGGGCAGCGTCCTGATCCATTTCCGCGGGACGAACCGCGTCGTTCGATAGGACCGCGCCACCATCGACCCAAGCCTTGATCGGGCCGGGGCTGCCGACGCGCAGGGCAACCCAGCGGTCGCGATCGCTGCTCACGTAGGCAGCGAGAAAGGCTACGGCATCGGCATCCGGACGCAGGATGGCGTCCAGGAACAGCGCGCCCTCCACAAAGGCCTGCTTGGGCACCCGTCGCCAAGCGACCTGGCGCTCTTTGCCCGCGTAGGAACGACTCGGGTCGGGCTTGAGGGTAGCCACATCGGCCTCGACGGGGAAAGAACGCTCCAGCGCGCCGCGCCCCTGCGCATCGAAGGGACCGACCACCCAGGCGTCGTCGAGCAAGCCCAACCTCTTGCGATGCTGCTCCGCCTGGACGAGCTCGCCCACCCGATCCTCCTCCAGCGACAATCGGTAAATGGCATGGGCCAGCACCAGCGGATCGGCGGCTTTGGCGGTCTTTCCCAAGGCGAAGTCGCGCAGGATGTCCCGGGTTACCGCCGGTGGAATCAGGTCGGCCTGCTGCAGTAGCGCTGCGATTCCGGCGATCGCTTCGGGCCGGCTCGCTTCCCGGAGCAGCTCGGCGCGAAGCTGTTCGATCGGGGCCGTATCGGCGGCCTCCGCGGGACCTCTGGGGTTCGAGGCCAGGAGAAGGACAACAACCGCTGCCGCCCAACGGCGGCCGCACAGGCAATACCGCCAGACGCGCATTGGCTGAGTATACCGGAGGATTACTTGGCGAAGTATCGCCCGATGGCTTCCCGCAAAGCCAGACGCGCGCGGTGGAGCCGGGTCTTCACGGCCGGAACCGACAACCCCAATAACTCGGCGGTATCTTCCGTGGAAAGCTCCTCGACGTCGCGCAAGAGGAACACCGTACGCAAGCCCTCAGGCAGGGCATCCACTGACGATTGGATGTGTTTTCGCAGCTCGTCGGACTGGAGCTGGTCGTCGGGTTGCCTCGACCAGTCCGCGGTGGAACGCATCATCTGACCGCTCTCGGCCACGGCGTCGTTGAGGGCGTTGGGCTCGACGTCGTCGACCGCCACCTCGGGATGGCGGTTGCGACTGCGCAGGAGCATAAGGGCGGCGTTGACCGTCACCCGGTACATCCAGCTACCGAACTGCGCGCGGCCCTCAAAGGTCGGAAGGTTTCGCCACGCCGAAAGGAATGCGTCCTGCAGAATCTCCTGCGCGTCGGTCTCGTTGCGAACGAAGCGCATGGCCAAGCGGTAAAGCTTGTCCTCGTAGCGGCCCACCAGCTCCTCGAAGGCAGCCTCGTCTTTGCTCCGCGCGCGCTCGACCAGGTCCTGATCGCTGAGCCCGGAAGTAGCTTCCGGCGAGGGCGAGGGCGAGCGGTCTGCACTTTCGCGGTTGTTCATCTTCCAAGAGCGAGATACCACAAGTTCGCGATGTCGTCTCTACCTAGAGTAGACCTTCGATCAGTTTAGGATACACTCTCGCAACCTCGCCCCATGGTCGCAGCCATCCTGAAATCGTCCCGCCCCCACCAGTGGGTCAAGAACGTCTTCTTCGTCGGCGCACCCTTGGTCTTCGCCAGGAAGTTCGATGGCCTCTTGGACGTCCTCCACACCGCAGTGGTGGTCGCAGGTTTCTGCCTGATTTCGAGCGCGGTGTATCTGTTCAACGACATCGTCGACGCGGAAAAGGACCGTGCGCACCCGCTCAAGCGCTTTCGCCCGATCGCTTCCGGCGCGCTTTCTATCCCAACCGCCAGGTTGACATCGGTCACATTTGCGTTGCTCGGCATCCTGGCCTGCCTGTCGCGTGGGTCGCTGCCGGCCATCGTTGCGGCAGCCTACTTGGCGCAGAACCTCGCCTACTCGTTCTACCTGAAGCACGTCCCCTTTCTCGACGTGGCGAGCATCGCAGCCGGGTTCCTGCTACGGGTCGTGGCCGGCGCCGCCTCCATCCCGGTTCCGCCATCCTATTGGCTCCTCACTTGTACCTTGCTGCTGGCTTCCTTGCTGGGGTTCGGCAAGCGCGCGCACGAGCTGCGGGTAAGCGGCAACAAGAGCAGCGGACAGCGCAAGGTGCTCGATCGCTACAACCCCAGCGTGCTGCGCTTTCTCATCTACCTGCTTGCCGGGTTGACCCTAGTCGCCTACGTGGGCTACACCCAGTCGCACCACGCGTTGGAATTCTTCGGGACGCGGCGCCTGATCCTGACCGTTCCTTTCGCTGCTTTCGGGGTCTTTCGCTTCATCTGGATCACGCAGCGAAAGGTCGACAGTGAAAGCCCCACCGACTCCATGCTGCGCGACGCCCCCTTCATGATCAACCTGCTCGGCTACGCCGTCGCCATCGTCGCGATCATCTACGCCGGCTGGTAGGCGACGCCTACTTGCTGCAGTACCCGTAGCGGGAGGAGCTGTAGAGCGTGTTGCACGTACCGCCATTCGAGCAAGCAGCGGCGGATGCCGACCGGCTGCATATCGTGTGGCACTTGCCGCTCATGCAGACCGAGCCGGGCTGGCAGTTGTCGGGAGCCACAGAGCAATCAGCGCCCACGGCCTCGGTGTGGCCCGCCGCGCAGTCGCAAACTGTGGCGTCGGTGTTTCCCACCCCGGTTAGACCGGCCACAAAAACACAATTGAACCCGTCGGCCGGCGAGCTGCACGCGGCAGCGCCCGAAGGGTCGCAGGTCTCGACGGGCGGCGAACAGAGGTAGGCCCCGGACAGCGCCTGGTCTCCAGCGTACACGACGTTCTTGGAGCAGCGAGAATTGCTGGGGCAATCGCCGTTGGCGCGGCAGGTCTGGTAGCAAAGGTTCGGGCAACCCTGGTCGGCGATGCAGACTGCTCCCGGCGCGCATTGGCCGACGTCGGCGCCGTTGCAAGCGCCGAGGTGAGAGATAAAGCTTCCGCTTGGGGTTGAGCCCTCGCAAACGAAGCCACTGTCGGAGCTGCTGAAGATGCAACGTTGATCGCATGGACAGCCGTTCTGGCATACCGGGTCGCAGCTGCTGGTCCCGGTGGGTTGGCTTGCGCTGCAACCCGCAAAGGGACCGTACGGCGCCACGGCGTCGGCCACACTGCAGGTGTTTGCCGTGGAGCCGGTCCCGTTTTTCCAGCAGCGACCGTCAGTACCGCACGCAAAGCCATCCGGGCAGGTGCCTGCGGTGCTGCAGAGCAGGCCGCCGGATTCGACCGAGGAGGTGGTGTAGCAGGCGGACGCAGCCAGCGCCGGCAGCAGGCCGAGGGCGATCTTGAACAATCTGGTCATCGCATTTCCATTCCGCCTAGAAGGTCAGCAACGCTCTCGCGCCCGCGTAGCTCGGGGCCACCTCGGGAACAATGCTGGCGGCCGGCCCCTGCGACCTCGAATCCCGCCAAAACAGGTAGGCTCCGACCCCGCCCGCGCCGACGCCGGCGACGAGGCCGACGATGGCCAGGACATTGGCCGCTTTGCCGGTCTTCTCGACGTTGGGGTCGAAGGCTTCATGATTCCTTGAAGCGTCCCGCAGCTTGTTGGCTTCTGCGCTGCCGACCGCTGCCATCGCCGCGGAGAAGATGAGGAATGCCCCGCCGCCTCCAACCAGGCCCCAGGCCAACCAGTTGCGCTTCGGGCGCGGCTCTCCCGCCGGCTGGGTCAGGTCCACTCCTGCGGGTTCGGCGCTCGGCGGATTGGCGGGCAGCACGGCTCCCGTCGGGCCAGCCCCGGGATACGCCCCCTCTTCCGGCGCAGCCGGGCCAGCCGGATTGGCGGTGGCTGGCGCAGGTGATGGCGGAGCCGACGGAACCGCCGTGGCCGCAGCCGCGCCCCCGCTCCTGCGTCGCTCGTCGATGGTGCGTTCCAGCTCGGCGATCTTGCGCTCCACATCGGGGCGATTGCTCGCCTCGGGACGCTTGCGCAGGTAGTTCTTGTAGGACCTGACCGCGTCTTCGGGACGATCCCACAGTCGGTAGGCCTGCCCGATGTTGTAAAGCAAGGCGGGATCCTCCACCAGCAAGTAGGCCTTCTCGTAGGCGTCAATCGCATCACCATACTTGCCCACGTCATAGAGGCGCGTCGCCCTCTCGTAGAGCTCCTTGGCCTGGGCCTTCTTGTCGGCCTCGGTCTGCGCCCGAGCGATCGCGGGAACCGATACGCAAAGGACAAGAGCCACGAACGCAAGCCAGCCGCGTCTTCCTTTTCCTGGATTCATCACCATTCCGTTCGACATAGACACTGCAAAGCCCGCGAGAGGCAGGCAAACGAAGAGTACCGCAAGGGTTCCCGCCGGGTCAAAGCGCTTGCGGCCGGACCAGGGTTAGCCCGGGGTTTAGCCTCGCACGCAATTGCGACCGGCGGCCTTGGCCTCATAGAGGCGCTCGTCGGCGCGCTTGATGAGCGCCGCCGCGCCCGGCGCTTCCGGGTCCAGGGTTGCCACGCCCATGGAGATGGTGACCGGGATCTGCGTCCCCTCGAAGCGAAACTCGGTGGTTTCGACGATGCGGCGAATCTTCTCGGCGAACTGATGGGCGTTGTGGCAATCGATCTCGGGCAAGATGATGGCGAACTCTTCGCCGCCGTAGCGCGCGAAAATGTCCTCGGTGCGAATCTTCGCCTTGATGGTCAGCGACAGTGTCTTCAGCACGGCGTCGCCCGCCAGATGGCCGTGCGTGTCGTTGACCTCTTTGAAATGGTCGAGGTCGAACATGACCATCGAGAGCTCGCGTCGGTAGCGACTTGCCCGCGCGATTTCACGCGTCAGAGCTTCAGAAAAGTACCTCTTGTTGAAGATCTGCGTGAGGCCATCGACGGTGGTCAGACGATAGATCTCTTCGTGGTAGGCACGCTCGATGTTCCCACCTGACAGGAACTTGAAAATCGTCCGGCCGATTTTGATCAGGTCCCCATCCACCAGAGTGCGTTCTTCCACCAGCTCGTCATTGACGTAGGTTCCGTTGGTCGACCCGAGGTCGCGAATGCGCACCGAGCGCCCGCCGTTGATGATCTTCGAGTGCGCGCGAGAAACCGACTCTTGATCGATCTGGATGTCGCACTTGTTGGATCGCCCGAGCGTGAGTGACGGCGCATCGAGGTTGTGCTTTTGTCCGAGCTCGCTGCCGTAGATCACCACCAGGCAGGCTTCCTTGGTGGGAGGGTGCTCGGTGATGCGGTTGATACTCGTGACGACTGTCTTCGCCCGAACGCGCTCGAGGTCAGGCGCCGTATCGTCTCGTTTGGGGGGATTGCGTGCCACTGGTCCGCTTCCAGGTTAGGGCAGGATCCGCGATCGGTAAAGATGGAGGATTATT
>CAZBIU010000430.1:0-5350 GCA_964491625.1 uncultured Myxococcales bacterium | reverse complement strand
ATGCACGGGCCAGGCTATTCCGGCGCCCAGGGTCCAACCGCGAGCACCACCATGCCCGGCCCGGCCAAGCTCGCCGACGACTTTCACGTATTCGCCGTCGAGTGGGAAACCAATGTGATCCGCTGGTACTTCGATGGTCAGTTGTACTCGACCAAGACCCCCGCGGACATCGGGGCCGGCAACACGTGGGTGTTCGATCATCCCTTCTACTTCTTGATCAACAATGCCGTGGGCGGTGGCTGGCCGGGCAACCCCGATGCCACCACGGTGTTCCCACAAGAGATGACCATCGACTACGTTCGCGTCTGTCAGCGCTGAGCGCCAGGAGGGTGTTGCTCATAGGGCCGTGCTGGCTACCTTCCTCATCCCGAGGTATTCCGATCGTGGTCCAACAGCACCATGACTTCCATCGCTACATCGATCCTGGCTACTGTCCGCCTTCTCTGGTCCTACTTAGCCCCGCTCCGGGACCGGGTGGAACCGCTCCAGGTCGTTGCCGATCTCTGGCTCCATTCCCGACGCGAACTCGCCGTCGAAAACGCCACTCTCCGTCACCAGCTCAGCCTGCTCCGGCGAACCAGCGGCCGTCCACGCCTGGGGCTAACCGATAGACTTCGACTGCTCGTCGTCGCCGCCTTCTTGCCGGCATGGCGGAAGGCCATCGTTGTCGTGCAACCCGAGACGATTCTCAAATGGCATCGGACCGGCTTTCGCCTATTCTGGCGGCACAGGTCCAAGTCCGGGAATCGTGCGCGCCTCGGCGCCGACACCATCGACCTGATACGTGATATGGCGAAGCGGGATCGTCTGTGGGGTGCGGAGCGCATCCGCGGTGAACTGCTCAAGCTCGGCATCAAGGTCAGCAAGCGCACGATCCAGAAGTACATGCGGGGCCTTCGGACGAATCATGGAGGGCAAAGCTGGGCCACCTTCCTGGCGAACCACGTGGATGCCACGTGGGCCTGCGATTTCATCCAGGCGTATGACATCCTCTTCCGACGAGTGTATGCGTTCTTCATCGTGCATCTCGGCTCGCGCAAGGTTGTCTACGCAGCAGCCTGCAGAAACCCGACCCAAGAGTGGACAACCCAGCAACTGCGAAATGCGACGATGAACGGAGAGGCGCCGAAGATCTTGCTGCGCGATCGCGACGACGGGTTCGGGGCGTCGTTCGAGCGTGTGGCCGAGGGCGTGGGGACCCGGCTGGTCAAGACCGCGGTGCGAGCCCCGGACACGAACGCCGTCGCTGAAAGATTTGTCGGCAGCGCACGGCGCGAGATCCTCGACCATGTAATCGTCTTTGATGACCTGTGCCTCGCCAGGTGTTCATCCGCGGCTCAGTCGCACACCACGATAGCCAAATCGGCGCTCTCCGTTGCGATCAAGCAGGTATTCCATTCCTATGATGTCGTCGATTTCTCGGCGGGCTGGCAACTTTTCAATCAGTAGTGTTAGACACGCCAGCCTTGGATTCCTGCGAGCTTGCCGGCTAGAGTTACTCACGTGACGAACAAGCTGCGCAAGCAAGTGGTGGTCATCGGCGGCGGCTTCGGCGGCCTGGCGGTGACGCGCGCACTGGCGGGCGAGGCAGTGCAAATCACACTGGTCGACCGGCGGAACCACCACCTGTTCCAGCCCCTGCTCTATCAAGTCGCCATGGCCGGCCTGTCGCCGGCCGAGATAGCTGTCCCCATTCGCAGCGTCCTGCGCAGACAGAAGAACGCGCGGGTGCTGCTGGCCAATGCGACTCGCATCGACATGGATGCGCGCCAGGTGATCCTGGCCGAGGCGCCACCGCTGGCCTATGATTTTCTGGTGGTGGCCACCGGCGCGGCCACCAGCTATTTCGGGCACGACGAATGGCGCGGCGTCGCGCCCGGACTGAAGGACATCGAAGATGCGGTGGAGATCAGGCGGCGGGTTCTGCTGGCCTTCGAAGCCGCCGAGCGCGAATCCGATCCCGAGGCCAGGCGCCGCAATCTGACCTTTGTGGTCATCGGCGGAGGGCCGACGGGCGTCGAGCTGGCCGGCGCCATCGCCGAGCTGGCGAGCTACGTGCTGGCTCGCGACTTTCGCGCCATCAATCCCGAGGACACACGTGTGGTCTTGCTTGAGGGTGGGGCGCGCATCTTGAGCACCTTCGCCGCCCGACTGTCCGAGCGCGCCGCGCACAGTCTGGCCGACATGGGTGTTGAGGTCCGCGCGGGATCCAAGGTCACGCACATTGACGGCGAAGGCGTCTTTCTTGGGGATGAACGCCTGTGCGCGGGCACGGTGTTGTGGGCTGCCGGGGTGGCCGCCGCGCCCCTGCCTAAGGATCTTTCAGCGCCCCTAGATCGGGCGGGCCGCATCGTAGTGGAGCGCGATTGCTCGTTGCCGGGACATCCCGAGATCTTTTGCGTGGGCGACGCCGCTGCGTTTGTCCCGGACGAAGGCAAGGCCCCACTTCCCGGGGTTAGCCCGGTGGCCATGCAGCAGGGCCGATTCGTCGCCCGGCAGATCGCCCGACGCATGGAAGCCCGACCGGCCGAGAGCTTCGTCTACCGCGACAAGGGATCCATGGCGACCATCGGTCGTAGCCGGGCCGTCGCCGAGATCGGCAAGATCCGGCTAAGCGGTTTCATTGCCTGGCTCGCGTGGCTGCTGGTCCACATCTACTACCTGGTGGACTTTCGCAACCGCACCATCGTTATCATCAATTGGGCCTGGTCGTATTTGACGTATCGGCGAGGGGCGCGGCTCATCACCGGTCGCGGGAATCCGGGGAACCATCGACAGCCGGACGGATCCGACGCAGTCTGAGAATCTTCGCCAGAGACTAAGAGCCGGCCGGCATGACCTGTTCGGTCGCCGGGCCGGCTGCGGGGCCCTTGCTGTCCCGAAGGCTATCGCCGAGGCTCATGCGGCCTCCCGATGGTAGAAGTCGAGCAGTCCGCCGAGGCGCGAGCGACAGGCACCGGCCGCAGCTTCGTGGTACTGAAAATCGTACTTCTCACCTGTGACAGCACCGACCTGCTCGCGGGGTTCGACCTCAGGTGTGGGGAACCTCGAAGCCTTACCGGGATCGCGCGCGCAGGGCGCACGTGTCGGTCGCCATTCGGTGCAGCGATGCTAGCTGCTGTTCTAGCGGGTGAAAGTCCCGCCGGTGAAAGCGAACAGCGGCGGTACGCGCACCGCCAGGCATCCGCCATGCCCGGGAAACAGCTCCCAAAGGTACTCGACGGTGCATAGGGCCGAGCCAGCCGGTTGCTGAGGCTTGAGCCATCCATCAAAGCGATGGTGGCGGCAGTTCGTTGTGGTCGATCGAGCCAATCCGTGACACTCGCCCGGGCTCGCAACCTCTCGAAATTGCTTGCCGACCACATGGTGGCCCGAAAACTGCTGTAGACGCTGGCCATGAAGCGGCTCGCTTTGCTCACCTTGGCCGTTGCGGCTATCCCCTTCCTCCACGCAGGTAGCGTCGAGGCAACCGAAGTTGGCACCTTGCGCAACTTCGGCGTCGGCTTCCAGATCGGCGAGCCGACAGCCATTACCGCGAAGGCCTTTGTCGGGGGCGCCCATGCCTTCGACTTCGGTCTTGGCTTCGGTGGCTGGGGCTACGACTGGTGCAGGGATGCCAACGGCAACTCCTACCGTTGCGGCAACATCAATCACAACTTCAGCGTGCACGTGGACTACCTGTTCGAGGAGAACATCTTGAACAGGACAAATCGTCTCGACTGGTACGCGGGCTTTGGCGGTCGCCTGATCACGTCAGCTTACGGGTCCAATAACCTTGGACACGACGCGGTGCTCCTCGCTCGCGTTCCGCTCGGGATTGCGGCGACATTCCGCCGCCCGGACTTTCTCGAAGCCTACCTCGAAATTGCGCCGGCCATCGTGGTCGTGCCGCCGCTCGACTTCACCATCGACGTTGGCCTGGGCGTGCGCGCCTATTTCTAATTTGGAGTTACAAATGAAAAGACTTTTGATTTTGGTACTGCTGGCCGCGGCCGGATTAAGCGGATGCTTTTGGGGAGAGCGAGGACCGAGACGAGGCGACGGCCAATATCGGCGGGACGAGCGTCGCGAACACGACGCGCGCGGGCGCTATCACGAAGGCGAAGGTCGTGAGAATGAGCATCGATAGGGTGTTTGGCCATGCCGCGCCACTCGATTCCCCCATGGGATGAAGCACCATGCAAGACATCAAAAGCCGTGAAGTTCGCTTGACCTCGCACCCCAGTGGAATTCCTGCCGCGGCAAACTTCGTCCTGGCGCAAACCACGCTGGAACCGCCGAAAGATCAGGAAGTCGTGGTTCGCAATCTCTTCATGTCCGTCGATCCGTACATGCGCGGGCGCATGAACGAGGGCGAATCCTATGTTCCGGCGTTCGCGTTGGTGTAGACGATCATGCAAAATGGCGGGGACACGATCGCGTTGAGCGCGATCGCTGTTCTCGACATTGGCTTGGAAATCTGGGCGATTCAGGCCTTCGGGCCCGCACTTCACTCGATCGTCCCGGCGCCGTTCGAGGGGATCGTCTCCACCTGTGTCACCGACACGACAATCTTCGCCCAATCTTCGCCCCCGCCACGATCGCGCCTTCGTGTTACCGTCGAGTGAGCAGAGTTCTGCCGACGGAGGCTTCCCCATGCATCACCGTTCGAACACGACAATCCTCGCGATGGCCCTAGCCGCCACCACCGCGGCGTACGCAGCCCCCCCGGCCCCCGCTGCCTCCGACGAAAAGAGCGAATTCCAGCTTCAGGACACGCACACGGCCAAGGAGGCGCACGGCGCCACGGCATCGAAGATCAAGCCGACGAGGACCGAGGCGGCGATGAAGCTGTTCGTCGTCGACAAGGACAAGGGGCCGGTCAAGGGGGTCGTGATCTTTCTGACCGGGCCGGACAAGACGAAATACTACACCGACCCGACGGACAGCGAGGGGTACGCGGAGGTGCTGGTGCCGGTGGGCAAGACATACGACATCACCTACCTGAGTCTCGGCCGGCGGGATATAGCGGCCACGGTTCCCGTGGCGGACGAACCGAGTCAATCCGTCAAGCTGACCCTGCGCTACAAGCGTGAGGTCGCACCGAAGCCTCTCATCCTGGACGGGGTCAACTTCGACACCGCCAAGGCGACGATCCGCCCCGAGTCGTTCCCGCGCCTCGACACGGTGGTCGACTTCATGGTCCACAAGAAGGATGCCCGCGTCGAGATCTCGGGCCACACCGACAACGTGGGGAAAGCCAAGGCCAACAAGACGCTGTCGGAACAGCGCGCACAAGCGTGTCGCGACTACATCGTGTCGAAGGGCATCGACAAGAAGCGGCTGGACGCCGTCGGCTTCGGCGACGAGC
>CAZBIU010000429.1:0-5360 GCA_964491625.1 uncultured Myxococcales bacterium | reverse complement strand
CGCTGGCGTGATGAGCACTGGAGGGCGTCCCTCTTCTGGCGGCGCGACCGGAGCGGGTGGCGCGACGTGTACGCCTTCGTGCGCCAACAAGACATGCGGAGGCGACGGCTGCAACGGCACATGCGGCGGCTGCCCACCCTCGCAAATGTGCGGCGCAAACGGCATCTGTCAAACCAAGAGCAGCTCGGGCATCGTGGTCGATGCGACCTCGCAGCTGACGCCGATCTCGCCCGACATCTATGGCGTTGCTTTCGCCAGTGATAGTGCAGATGATTCGTACAAGGTTGCCGCGCTCGATCGTTGGGGAGGCGATGCCGAGGAGAGCTACAATTGGCAGAAAGATATGAATAACTCGGGCGGCGACTGGAATTGCGCAACCTATGCGGGCAGTGGTAACGGAACTGATACATTCGTGCGAGCGAACAAGTCCAGAAACCTCAACACGCTGATGACAATTCCGATCGCGGGCTGGCTTTCCAATGTCGCTACGTCAACCGACAGTACCTACAGCGCGCAGCTCGGTCAGAATCTCAGCTTCTGCAATTATCCCCAGCTTGCCGACGGCGGCTTGTTGTCCTCGGGGACGTGCTGCAAGGCAATCGGCACGCAGGAGTCCATCTTGGTCGACAAGGGGTCGAATAATCTCGATACCAGCTTCATGAGCAACTGGGTTTCGCATCTTGTTTCGACCTTTGGGTCCGCAGCCAATGGCGGCGTGAAGTACTACCAGCTCGATAACGAGCCCGACAATTGGCAAGGACTTCGGCAGGACATCTACCCTGCCTTGTACCCACCAGGAACGAACTGCATGGACTACTCGGTGAAGATCGCTTCGGGCAATGAATCGGGCGTATCTCCGAACGACGATATCATGAACCGCTCGGTCGCCTATGCGGCAGCTATCAAGAACGTCGATGCGACCGCGAAAGTCCTGTTCTTGTCGGTCATGAATCCAGACGACATGATCAACTTGCTGCGAACTGAGTGCGGCGTGGGAAGTTGGGGCAATGGAATGGCCGTTCCTTACACAGCCGATAAGTCCTATGCGATGGCGGTGATGGCGAAGGGCAAGCAATACGAGGACGCCAATCACCAGCGCATTTTCGACTGCTTGGACTCGCATTATCCCGGCAGCGCGCAAGAGATGTGGACCAACACATTCTCGCGCTTCCGGGGCTGGATCAATTCAACCTATCCAGGCACCGGCGTTTGCGTGAGTGAGTACAACGTCGCCAACGACGCCTCCGACCCAACCGCGACCACAAAGGAAGCTGACTACCTCGGCACATTTGGGGTGATGGGCATTCGGGTGGCTTCGTACTGGACGACCCTCTCGCCTAAGGACTCCAACAACAACCACGTGCACAGTTACGCCTATAATGCGTTCGCGATGTTTCGAAACTACGATGGCCTGGGGGGCACGTTCGGCGACGTGTCTGTGGGAGCCGCAAGCTCGTATGCCAGTGTTCATGCCTATGCGGCGACCGATTCTGCGAGCAATCCGACGACGATTTGGATCATGATCGTCAACACGGGCCCATCCGCCCAGTCCAGTATGACCGTCACGCTCAACAACTTCGTCGCCGGTTCAAGCGTAAAGGTGTATCAAAGCGTGAGCGGCGCTGCGCCGGTGGCCGCTGCAAACGCCATGATTTCCGGTGGCGTGATTGGTGGTTTGTCGATCGCCGCGAACAGCATCACGTTGCTGGTGGTCGGTGGCTAGTGCCGAGACTCTCGGGGAAGACTCACGATGTGGCCTCTACTTGACGACGATGGCATCCACCGCGACCGGCCCCGGGCCGCTGTTGATGATGCTGAGGGTGTGCTGTCCCGCGGTCAGGCCGCTCACCTCGGACACCATCTGTTGGGCTTGGCGCGCGCCGGTGGTGGAGAGATCCACTGTCGCGCTGGTTTGGCCGTCAATCTGGATCTCGATCTTTCCATCCCCGGATTCCTTCGGGGCGTAGACCGACACGTCAGTCCCAGTGAATGTGAACGTCCAAGTATCCCCAGTGGTGGTGCTGGTGGTGAGGTCGTTGTTGTAGTCGCCGGTGCCCAGGGCGACTTTGCGCAGCCATCCGGGAGCTGAGACACCGGAATCGTCGTCGTTGATCCAACCCTTGTCGTGGGTGATCTTCAAAACGCGCATCTTCGATGCCAGTTGCGAATCGGAGATCCCCGTCAGCGCCGACACCGATCCACCAGGAGTCACCGTCAGTCCTGAAGCGCTTTGCGAGAATGTCATCGCCACCGTCGATCCGAGCAACTCGACTTTGGATACAGTTCCCAGGGTTGCCCCGCCCGACTTGAGCGCTGAGAGGGTTACCGCGCCGCCGTTCCAACCAAGGAGCGTGGCATAGACGTTGCCGTTGGCGCGTGTGTAGAGGACCGTCGTGTCGCCCCAGACTTCGAATGGTCGGGACGCGTACACGGCTTCGCCGTTGACTTTGAGCCAGGCGCCGATGTCTTGGGCGATCTGGGTGCACTGGGTATCGAGATTTCCCCGGCCGTGCTGGGTGAGGTTGAGGAGCAAGCTGCCGTTTCGGGAGACGTTCTGCATGAGGGTCGTGACCAGAGATGATGCACTTGTGTATCCCGCCCCAGTCATGTAGTGCCAATTGCCGCCCTGGATGTCGAGCTCGGTCTGGAAAGGATAGGCACTGATCGCCGATTCGGTGGCCGCCTCGGTGCTCCTGACCAGGGCGCGCTCAGCATAGGGTTCCAGTGTTGCGCTGTTCTGGAAGCTGTTGTATTGGCCGCCCACGCCCTTCATATTCATGACCACGTCCGCCGTCTTGCCCTTACTCCAGGTCAACGACTTGTTGTAGTAGTTGGCCAGGATGGTCGGGGCGATGGAACCTAGTCCCATGTGGACGCCCAGGTCCGTTTGGGAATCGCCGGCGTGGTCGTCGAAGTAGACGACGTCAGGCTGATACTTGCAGATGGCTTCATCGACTCGATACATGAACTGGGTGCCATAGGCTGAATTGTTACAGGAATTGTTCGAACAATCGCCGCTGTGCTTGGGCCCATAAAGATCCGCGGGATTCATGCCCTGCCACCATTTACCATTGCCGTCCGCCGTCGTTAGCATGGCATCGTAGGGTCCCTTCGCGTCGCTGGTGTAGCGAATCGGCATCCACTGACCATAAGTTCGAGCCGGAGTGTTGTGGAAGCCGATGCCGAACCGCATGCCCTTTTGGCGCGCGATGGGTGCCCACGTGCCCACCATGTCCTTCTTCACCCCGACCTTGACGGAGTTCCAGGGCTGGTAGCTCGAATCCCAGTTGTCGAAGTTGTCATGGTGCGAGCCCATGGCCATGAAGAACTTGGCGCCCATTTGCACGTACAGATCCATCAAGGCGTTGGGATCCCACAGGTCGATCTTCCAGTCGTGGCAGATATCCTTGTAGCCGTATACGGACGGATCACCGTAGTGGCTGACGTTATAGTTGAAGTCAGCCGAATTCTCTTGATACATGTGATAGGCGTACCAGTCGCCTTGCTCGGGCATCGATTGCGGATCCCAGTGAGCCCACGCCCCGAATTTGGCGTCACGCCACCACTGGGGCGTCGAATAGGCTAGGCCCAACGCCTTCCAGTCGGCGGTATACGGGCCCGTGGCCATGGAAAACTTCGGCAGGTTCCAGATGTCCGGCGTCCCGCTGGGTCCACACGCGGCCGGCTGGCCCCCGGTCCCAGTCGAGCCTCCAGCGCCGCCGGTCGCGCTGCTACTCGCGCCGCCCGCGCCTCCGCCAGCTGCACCGCCCGTGGTGCCGCCCGTGGTGCCGCCACCGGCGGTACCGCCAGCCCCAGCAGAGGCGCTGCGTCCGCCAGACGCAGAGATCCCGCCGCTCGCGACAACCCCTCCGCCTCCTTGCCCACCGCCTTGTCCTTGACCGGCTCCGCCAGAACCGGATGTTTGTCCACCCGACGACGAGGCCGTGGAGCCACCCGCATCGCTTCTGCCGCCGATCGCGGTGCCCCCCCTGCCTGCTTGGTCCCCGCCTTGTCCTTGACTGGCTCCGCCCGATCCGGAAGTTTGACCGCCCGATGGCAGGGTCGTGGAACCACCCGCGCTGCTCGTACTGCCTCCTGCAGCTTTCCCCCCGGCCGCTGTGCCTCCGCTGGCGTGCGTTCCACCGCTGTTGCCGCCACCGCCTGTACCAGCACCGGAAGGTGCATTTCCACTGCAGGCCATCGAGCCCCACATGAGGCCAAGAACCAGAGAGACTACCGTCTGCCGTGTCATGCTTCTCCTTGATGCGCTTCTGCAAAAGCCGTTCGCCAGTGCTTAGATTTGCCGTGGTCGCCCGGTCAGGTTGTCCGGGTTAACGGAACGCCGAAGCGAACCATCATCCTTGTAGACCAGGGCCCCTCGCACTTCGGTTCAGCAATCGGAGGGCCTTCCGTCGCTTTTCCGGACCGGCTGCGACAGCTACGCACCGGGCCCAAGCCTCGCGACCGCGCACCAGGCTTGCCGGAGCGTTGACCAGGTTAGAAGTTCTTCGTCATCCACGTCCACACGTCGTCCGGGACCCAGGTACAAGGACACGAGGTCGAGCAGGTCTTGGGGGATGTCGCGCACGAATTGTAAAGGTCCGAGGTCCCATCGACGATAGCGTTGCCGAGACCTGACTGATGTACGCACCAACGCAGGGGATGGCCGCTGGAGCACCCGGCGTAGTCCGTGCATACGTGCCCGCCAGGGTTCAAATACGGAGGAGCCTGGGGTGGCTCGGGCGGCTCGGTGGCAGGGAGGGTGCAGCCGTTGTTCTTGGCAAACTGGTCGCGCATCGGCCTTGCCATGTCGATGGTGCACGTGCTGTCGGTAAGCCCGACCATCTGCCAGTACGCGATCGGGTCGTTTCCATTGTCGCACCCGCTGAAGACCGCGCCTTCGTAGATCGCGACCGCGCGGAAGACCGTCGCGCGGGCGCATGCGATTTCGTAGGTCATGCCGCCGCCCCAGGCGAACCCTTGCGCGAAGAGGTGCGCCGTGTCGATACAGTAGTTGTCCTCGATCAGCGTGACCATGTCGTCGACGAATGTAAGGTCTTCTCCGTTGGAATTTCCCCATCCGCCGCTCTGCCCCTCGGGCGCGACAAAGAACGCACCGTTGTTCGACAGGTTCTGGAGTCCGTAATAGGCCATGACGTACCCATTGTTTCCGCCATTGTCGATTCCCCAGCCGTTACCACCCCCCGGGTGAAAGGTGAAGCTCAACCAGTAGGGGTGGCTCGGGTCGTAGTTGTCGGGAAGCCTCATGGTGAAGGTCCGGGTCTTGCCACTGCTCTGAATCGTAACGTAGCCGCCGACACCGTGACCCACAGTTTGCCCCGATCCAGGAGCCGCATTCG
>CAZBIU010000428.1:0-5401 GCA_964491625.1 uncultured Myxococcales bacterium | reverse complement strand
CACACGACACCGAGGAGTGCGTCATGAGCGACGGTACAAGTCTGAGCCTGGTTCTCGATCAGGTCTCGAAGGATAAGAACATCGAGCGCAAGGTCCTGGTCGAAGCGCTGGAACAGGCCATCCTGACCGCGGCCAAGAAGGCATTCGGCGAAGAACGCGAGATGGAGGCAAGCTTCAACGAAGCCTCCGGGCGGGTGGATCTGTCGCAGATCATCGTGGTCGCCGATCCGGTCACCCACGCGGCCAAGGAGATTTCGGTGGAAGAGGCGAATCGCTTCAACCTCCAGGCCGACGTGGGCGACGAGCTCCTGTTCCAGATCTTCTACGACGAGAAGGACCAGGTCAGGGCCGAAGAGCAGGAGGCGAAGTACGGCCCGCTCCTCAAGCTGAACCGTGCGTGGAAGACCTTCGGTCGATTTGCCGCCCAGACCGCCAAGCAGGTGATCTTGCAGCGAGTGCGCGAAGCCGAGCGCGAGAACGTCTTCAACCAATACCGCGACAAGAAGGGCGAGCTGATTTCGGGCATCGTGCGCCGCTTCGAGCGCGGTAACATCATCGTGGACCTGGGCGGGCCCGAGGCGATCTTGCCGGTGCGCGAGCAGGTGCAGCGCGAGTCGTATCGCGCTGGCGACCGCATCGTCGCGTTCGTGGTTGACATCGACAAGTCGGCGCGCGGGCCGCAGATCATCATTTCTCGCGCGCACAAGGGCCTCCTGGAAAAGCTGTTCGAAATGGAGGTTCCTGAGATCTACGACAAAATCGTCCGCGTCGAAGCGTCTGCCCGCGAGGCCGGCGCGCGTTCAAAGATTGCTGTCTTTTCGCGCGACCGCGACGTGGATCCGGTGGGCGCATGCGTAGGCGTGAAGGGCTCGCGCGTTCAGGCGGTCGTGCAAGAGCTGCGCGGCGAAAAGATCGACATCGTGCCCTTCGACGCGGATCCGGCGCGCTTCGTTTGCAACGCCATCGCCCCGGCCGAGGTCTCTCGCGTCCTGATCGACGCCGCTGGCCACACCATGCAGCTCATCGTTCCCGACGACAAGCTGTCCTTGGCCATCGGCAAGAAGGGGCAGAACGTACGACTGGCATCGCAACTGACCGGCTGGCGCATCGATATCCACTCGGAGAGCAAGGTGCGCGAGATGGAGGAGCGGGCGCGCGCATCGCTGGCGGCGATCCCCGGCATCTCGCCCGAGGTCGCCGAGGCGCTGTTCCGCGCGGACTGGCGCTCAGCCGCCGAGGTGTCCCGGTCGACGCAGGCGGAATTGGCTGCGATTCCCGGCATCGGCACCCCCGAGGCTGCCTTGCGCGTCATCGACGCGGCAGCGAAGGCGGCCGAGGTCGAGAAGGCGCGGGTACAGGCCGAGCGCGAGGCCGCCGCAGCGGCCGCCTCGGTATCTCAGGCGGCCGAGGAGCATGCATGACGGAGGTGAGTCACCATGGCAACCTCGCCCGAGCGCACCTGCATCGGCTGTCGCGTCGTTGGACCGGCATCCGGCATGCTTCGTTTGGTTGCGCCGGACGGCCAAGTGCGCGCGATTCTGCACGGGCGGGCGGATACTCCGGCGGGCAAGCTGGGACGCGGGGCCTGGGTTCATGCCGGCTGTCTTGGCCTGGCGATCAAGCGCGGCGCGATGGATCGAGCATTTCGTCGTCAGGTCGCGGTGGCGGATGGAATGGCACTGTTGGCCGAGGCGCATTGTGTGCCTGGGCGATCAATCACGGCGGGTAAATCACGATGATCGGAAGCGGATTTGATCGAAGAGACTCCGGAAGCGAGGGGCAGGGCAGCTCCGGCGGGAAGGTTCGTGTCTACGAGCTCGCCAAGGAATTCGGCCTCGCACCCAAGGACCTCGTACCGAAGCTCCGTGCGATGGGTGTCGACGTGGCCAATCACATGTCAGCGGTCGATACTGCGGATGCGGATCGGATTCGCCGATCGGTCGAGCGCGAACGCCAGGAATCCCTGGTGGAGACGCGCCTCAATGACACCGTGATTCGTCGTCGCTCCCGGCTGCCGGGACCGGGACCTTCCGGGCCAGCGCGTTTGCGCGTCGACCTGCCCGCAGCCAAACCATCGGAATCGGCCGCGCCGTCGATGGCGGTCGAGACCCCGCCGGTTGAGCCCCGACGCGTGTTCGTGGTGCCCGAGCCCGAGCCGGCACCGGTAGTCGATGAGCCGCCGTCGCTGCCCGAGCCCGAGCCGGTGCTCGAAGCAGCGCCGGATGCGCCCGAACCTATCGTTCCTCCAGAAACACCCGGGCCCGAGCCAGTCCGCGAGGCGACGCAAAAGCTGGCCCCGGAGCCGAGTCCGTCGGCGTCGCCGATCCAGGAGCCCAAGCCGTCCTCGTCGCTGGGTCCGGTGATCAAGATTCCCCAGCCGGTGGTGACCGGCTCGGCAGCGACCGGCCAGTTCATCCAATTGCCCGGCATGCCCGGCAGGGACGGAACCGTTCCGAAGATCGAAATCAAAGATCGCGACGAGGAGCTGCGTCGGCTAGGTCGCAGCGGGCTGGTCTCGCGCGGGCCGGGTGGACGAGACTGGCGTCAGCCAGGTGCGGCGCCTGGGCAACGACCGTCGGGACCGCCGCGTAAGAAGGTTGCGGCCGCCGGCAAGAAGGTCAAGCAGACCATCATCACCACCCCCGCAGAGCACAAGCGTGTGATCCGCATGGGCGAAACCATCGCGGTGTCGGATCTGGCCCAGAAAATGGGCGTGAAGGGTAACGAGGTCATCAAGAAGCTGTGGGCGCTCGGCATGATGGGCGTCAACATCAATCAGAACGTCGACCAGGATACGGCGACCCTGATTGCCGGCGAGTTCGGCTATCAGATTGAGTCCACCGCATTCCGCGAGGACGAGATCATTTCCGAAGGCCAGGCGGACAGCCCCGAGGATCTGCTACCGCGTGCGCCGGTGGTGACCGTGATGGGCCACGTGGACCACGGCAAGACCTCGCTGCTCGATGCGATTCGCAAAGCCAACGTGGCCGCGGGCGAAGCGGGCGGCATCACCCAGCACATCGGTGCCTACAAGGTACATACGCCAACCGGCGACGTCGTGTTCCTGGATACTCCGGGCCACGAGGCGTTCACCGCCATGCGCGCGCGTGGCGCCCAGATGACGGATATTGTCGTCATCGTCGTGGCCGCCGAGGAAGGCCCGATGCCGCAGACCATCGAGGCCATCAAGCATGCGCAGGCCGCCGAGGTGCCGATCCTGGTCGCCATCAATAAGGTCGACAAACCGGGCGCCAATCCGGCCGCAGTTCGCACCAAGTTGATGGAGCAGGGGTTGGTGGCGGAGGAGCTGGGCGGCGACACGATCTACGTCGAGGTCTCGGCCAAGACCAAGGTCGGAATCGAGAAGCTGCTCGAAATGCTGGCCCTGCAGGCCGAGGTACTGGAACTGAAGGCGAATCCCAACAAGCCCGCACGCGGCAACGTGGTGGAAGCGCGCTTGGACCGCGCGCGCGGCGCCATCGCGACCGTTCTAGTCAAGGAAGGCACCATGAAGGCCGGCGACTTGGTGGTTGCCGGCGAAGCCT
This sequence comes from uncultured Myxococcales bacterium, assembly GCA_964491625.1. Taxonomy (GTDB): domain Bacteria; phylum Myxococcota_A; class Polyangia; order Fen-1088; family Fen-1088; genus Fen-1118. The sequence goes on along the minus strand of CAZBIU010000428.1, from coordinate 1,856 downwards.
ACGGAAAGCTCAGAGCCATGCTCGGCGACAAGGGCCAGGTCATTACCGAAGCGGGCCCCTCGACGCCGGTGGAGCTCCTGGGCCTCGACGGCGTGCCCGACGCGGGCGAGCTGTTCAACGTGGTCGCCGATGAAAAATCGGCCAAGGCACTGGTCGAACACCGGCGCGAACAGCGCAAGCGCAAGGAAGCCAGCGCGACCACTCGCGTATCGCTGGAAAACATCCTCGACCGCATCAAGGAAGGCACGGTCAAAGAAGTTCGGATCGTGCTCAAAGCCGACGTGCAAGGGTCGGTGGAAGCCATCTCGAACGCGCTTCGCAACCTGTCCACGCCCACGGTCGGGGTGAACGTCATCTCGTCGGGCGTGGGCGGTATCACCGAGTCCGACGTGAGCCTGGCGAAGGCATCTTCTGCGGTCGTGATCGGCTTCAACGTGCGGCCAGCGGGCAAGTCGCGCGCCCTGGCCGACCAGGAAGGCGTCGACATCAAGCTGTACCAGATCATCTACGACGCCATCGATGACGTGAAGAAGGCGATGGTTGGCATGTTGGCGCCGGTCATGCGGGAGAAGGCCCTGGGCAAGGCGGAAGTCCGGCAGGTCTTCCACATTGCCAAGGCCGGCACGGTTGCGGGTTCATTCGTCACGGAGGGAAAGCTCACGCGCAAGGCGCAGATCCGGCTGGTACGCGACTCGGTGGTCGTGTTTACCGGTAGAATTTCGTCGCTGCGGCGGTTCAAGGACGACGCCAGCGAGGTTACCCACGGCTACGAGTGCGGCGTCACCATCGATGGCTTCGGCGACGTGAAAGAGAAGGACATCATCGAAGCGTTCGAAATCGAGACCATGGCGGCGACGCTCGATGCCGCCATCAGCGACAAGCCGGCCAAGCGCTGAGCCGGCTTGTCCGGCGAGCTTTCGCATATGACCGTCGGCCTGGCGCGACTGACCTTGTTCTTGCCCGACGTGCATTCGCTGAAGGAAAAGAGGATGGTCCTCCGGCGGGTGAAGGACCGCGCGCAGCAGAAGTTCAACCTCGCCATCGCCGAGGTGGGCGAGAACGACCTTTGGCAACGTGCCCTGATTGGCGTGGCGGTGATCGGCAGCGGGCGCAGGTTCGTGGAATCGGCGCTGGACGAGGTGGTGCGTTTCATCCGGGACCAAGCCGAGGTCACCAACGTCGAGCGCGAAATTCAGAGCTACAACGACGCTCTGGCCAAGAACGACTTAGGATTCAGCAACCGATGACTCAACGAACTGAACGCGTGGCCGGCGAGATCAGGGAAATCCTGGGCGAAATCGTCGTGCGCCAGGAAATCAAAGATCCGCGTGTGCGCGGCGCCGGGATTATTACCTTTACCCACGTTCGCATCTCGGGCGACCTGCGTCAGGCGAAGGCGTTCTTCACGGTGCACGGTATGGACGATGAGAGTCTTGAACGCGTGCGACAGGGGCTCGGCAGCGCGGCCGGCTACATGCGGAGGCGCGTCGCGGACCGACTGCGCCTGAAGAGCACGCCCGCCCTGAGCTTCGAGGTGGATCGGGTGTTCGAGGAGGAGGCGCACATCGATGCGTTGTTGAGAGAGGTGAAGGCGCAGAGCGCGGAAGGAGAGGGCGCAAGGAGGGCAGAGGAGGCAGAGGGCGAGCGGACCAATGCCAGCGACAAGGACGCGGATTCTGATTGAGCTTGCTCGTCGTCGACAAGCCGTGCGGGCTTAGCTCGTTCGCCGTCGTGAAGCGGGTCCGGGCCCTGCTGGGAAAGCGGCAAGAGCGGGTCGGACACGGCGGCACCCTGGATCCCTTTGCCAGCGGCGTCTTGCCCATCTGCATGGGCGAGGGGACCAAGGTCCTGCCGTT
>CAZBIU010000427.1:0-5438 GCA_964491625.1 uncultured Myxococcales bacterium | reverse complement strand
GTAGGCCCTTCGAGGTCTCCTTGAGTTGGACGACCTTGACAGAGCTCGATCCGATATCGAGCCCTATGCAATTCTTGGGCATGCGTTCCTTCTTCCTTGCTGGTCCTGCATCGGCGTATTCTCACCTACACGGTGCAGGGAAATCAAAAAACGGGTTCACAGCTATGTTTATCGTTCACTTTGCCCTCCAGGTTGAATCCGCCGTCGCGTGGGCCCCTGGGGTCGGTGTAAGAGGAGGTGGGGTGACGGGCATTGGGGTCTCGCTGCGGCTCTCGGCCATGGCGGCCAATTCTCGGGTATCCCTGCCCACCACAATCCCGTATTCCTTGATTTTGTAGAGGAGGGCGCGGTGGCTGATTTCCAAGAGCTCAGCCGCACGTGTGCGGTTGCCACGGGTCTTGAGCAGGGCGCGACGGATGAGCACTTCCTCGGAGCGCCGGGACGCACGTTTGATGGACAGGTCGCCGTCGTCAGGCGCGATTTCCGGCGATTCCGGCGGTGGGGTCACGTTGCCGCCGACAATCCGCTCGGGCAGCACGTCGACCTCGATGAGCGAGCTTTCGCAAAGGACGATGGCGCGCTCGATGGAGTTTTCAAGCTCGCGCACGTTGCCCGGCCAGGCGTAGTCCACCAGCATCCGCAAGGCCTCGGGCGTGGTGCCGGTGACGGCCAGCCCCATGCGCGCATTCATGCGGGCGATGAAGTGCTCGACCAGGATCGGAATGTCCTCGCGTCGCTCGCGCAGGGCGGGCAGGTGCAAGGCGAATACGTTGAGACGGTAGTAGAGATCCTCGCGGAAGGCGCCGCGTCCCACCTCGACGGCGAGATCGCGCGCCGTCGCCGCCACCACACGGACGTCCACCTTGATGTCTTGGCTGTCGCCGAGCCGGCGGATTTCCCCTTCTTGCAAAACCCGCAAGAGCTTCACCTGAAGGCCGAGCGGCAGCTCGCCAATTTCGTCGAGGAACAGGGTCCCGCCTGAGGCTTCCTCGAACAGGCCCTTGCGGTCGCGGCTGGCGTCGGTGAAGGCGCCCTTGCGGTGACCGAACAGCTCGGATTCCAAAAGCGTGCCCGGGATGGCGCCACAGTTGACCGCGATGAACGGATCCGAGGCCCGCGGCGAGAGCCGGTGGATCGCCCGCGCGATCAGCTCTTTCCCGGTTCCCGATTCCCCGCCGATGAGAACCGTGGTCTTGAATTCGGCGATCTTGCGAACTGTTCGGAACAGTTCCAGCATTTGCCGGCTCTTCGCCACCAGGTCGCCGAGCCCCGCCTCGGGCTCTCCGCCGCCGGCCCGGATCTGCCGGTGCAGGGTCTGGTTTTCCCGGAAGAGGCGCTCGCGCTCCTCGGCCTTGCGCAGAAGCAGGACGAGCTCGTCGGCCTCGAAGGGCTTCGAGATGTAGTCGTAGGCCCCGCGCTTCATGGCCTCGATGGCGATGTCGCGGCTTCCGTAGGCCGTCATCACCACGACGGTGGCACCCAGATTGCGGTTTCGGACTTGGTCCACCAAGTCCATTCCGCTTTGCCCGGGCATGCGCAGGTCGGTGATGATGACGTCGTAGGGTCGCTCCTCGAGCTCCTTGAGCGCGCTCTCCACGGAGGCCGCGCCCACCGGCTCGTAGCCTTCGCGCTTGAGCAGGGTCTGCAGCATATGCCGCAGGTTCTGCTCGTCATCGACGATTAACACTCGACGCATGGGGCCCTAGGAACTGGCTCGATTGGGCTACGCAAAAAGTTGCCTAGGCCATCGTAACAGACGGTGTTTTTTTCAGCTAGTTCGCCTGCGTCAGGCGCGACCCGTCAGCAACACCGTCGGCTGGAACCGGTCAAGAAAGCCAGCGCGGACGAAACGCGATACGGCAGCCCCCGGTTCCTACGTGAGACCCAAATGGTCCAGAACCCGGGCCGCGAAGACGTGCAGATCGTCCAGGTGTTTCTCGGCAATGGCGTGCATGATCCCGAGGTCGAGCGTCTGGTACTGATGGACCGCCACGTTGCGAAAGCCGACCATGCGGCGAAGGCGTCCAGCGAGGTCGTCATCAATTAGGCCATGTTTGGCCAGCAAGGTGAATCCTTCCGCCAGATCGGCCGGAACACCGTAGCCTTCGGAAGAGACGACATGCATCGCGAGGTCGATGGCGGCCTGGGCGGCCCGCTGCAGGTTCACGGCCAGAAGGTCCTCGAGATCGATGGGCGACAGATGAGGCTGGCGGGCGGGGCTACGGATCTCGGCGATACGTACCCGGCATCGTTCCATGGTGGCCACCTTGGCCAAAACGACGTCAGCGTCGGTCATGCACGGCCTCTACCAAGGCCCTCTCTGCGACACCGCGGGCGATTTTCAAGTCCACGTAGCGCGAGGGCAACAGCATCGCGAACACGTGCCGGTCCGCGGGATCCCGGTCTAGCAGCAAGCATCCATCGCGCACGACCTGACGACCCAGAATCGGCGACGCTCGACGGAGGTCGACCAGATCCACGCTTCGCCCCAGCAACGCCTCCAGGTCCAGTCGAGCCGTGAGGATCTCCTCGGCAGAAATTGGCCGAGACGACAAGGCGGCCAAGTCCACGTCGGAGTCAGTTCTCGCTTGGCCGCGGGCTTCCGATCCAAACAACCACAGCGCCGAAAGGGGAAACCGCCCTTCCAGCAGGGCGGTCGCACGGGCCAGCTCTTCGGCGGAGACCAAAGTGCACATAAGCTAGCACAAATGCTGCTTCTCGGCGGGGTGCGAGCGCCGGGTGCACATCGGACCGGCACGGGGCAATCCGCGGGCACGACTGTCGCATTCTCGTCGACACCCGCAAGGCCTGTGACAAGTGCGCTGTAGCAATCGCGCTTTCGCCCGCGCCGCTCGCACTCCGCGGCCACGGGCTGGTTCCGGACGGATTCCTGTTTGATCGAGGCCCAGTGCGTTGTAGAGTGATCGAGCGAAACTGACCTCGGCTACCGCCGCCCAAAGAGCCTGACGTGCCCACCTACTATCACGTGAAGCCTGGAGGACCTGGAAAAGGGCCAGCATTGGAGCGAAGCCTACGGCTTCAATTGGCGTGTTGCGGGCGCCGACTGCGAACAGAGCATTTTGCAAGCCTACCGTCGCGGCATCGACCTGGCTGAGCGGTTCGTCTACATCGAGAATCAATACTTCATCGGTTCAGGCAAACATTGGGAGTACGCGGAGGCCGAGAACGACATTCCCGAGCGCCTGGTAAACAAGATTCTCGAACGGCGCAAGGCCGGCGCGGATTTTCACGTCTACATCGTGTTGCCCATGTTTCCCGAGGGAAAGCCGGTCGACCAAGTCATGGGCTTTGTGGGCAGCCCGCCCTCGGAGATGCGCGCGTGCGAGTGGGAGACCGTCAAGTGGATGATCTATGCACTCGCCGAAGAGATGGGCGACGACTGGAAGAAGTACCTTTCATTCTACTTCCTGGCCAATTGGACGAACGTCCCGCGCGATCAGTGGGTCAAGAAGGGCGACCGCAACGATCGGCTGCGGGCGCACCAGCGCTACATGATCTACGTCCACACCAAGATGATGATCGTGGACGACCGCCACGTCATCCTTGGAAGTTGCAACTTGAACGATCGCGGTCTCACCGGCAACACCGACAGCGAGATCGTGATTTCGGCGTGGCCGAGGCTGCAGCATCGCGATAACTGCATCGAGAAGGTGCGCGACTTGCGGAAGAGGCTGTGGAGGGAGCACCTCGGCGCGGGATTTCCCGATGGTGCATGGCTGCAGCCGGAGAGCGGAGGTTGTGTGAAGGCGGTCAAGACGGCGGCCTTCGCAAACTACCGTTCCTTCCGGCAGATGGTTCGAAAAGGAACCGAGGGGCATTTGTGTTTGTGGAACTACGTCACGACGAAGAACAACGAGATTGAGGTTGTGGATACGGACCCGAACCTCCGGGTGTCGCAGCCCATCAGCTTTCCCGAGGAGCAGATGTGCCTGCCGGATTCTCCTTACACAGACTCCAACAAGGCCAAGGGAAAGGGCTGGTGTTGGAACGGCGACTTCCAGCTACTTATTCCGAGGCCGTTGGTCAAATAGCAGGCCCGTTGACAGAAAGAAGCTGTACCGCGCAAGCCCCTCCTGGCGCCCCCCGACTCCCCAATCGGAATCGAATTTCACCCTGGCGCCCAGGATCCGAACACCTGGAATGGGTGAATCCGATTCCTTGCCCAAGACCGCGCCACGGATTCGGTTCGGTTCGACGGCAAATACAACCACCTGTCCGAGCCGCAGCGACTGTTCGCGCGACGCCGCTTGCACCTCGGATGCCCAGCGCATCATCAAATCATTGTCGTCGAGGCCTGATCCGACGGGGACGTCGACCGGCGCCAGTCTGGTAAGCTCAATCTTGCGCTGTTCCTCGATTGCGGCCCAGCCAAGCTCAACGCCGTAGGAATTCTCTTCCATGGCCGCTATGGACCAGCGCAGATCCTCGTCTGCAAGCCCGGCTTCGAGCATATGCGAGGGAGCTGTTTCCCGCGATCTCGGGGCTTGGCAGCTCAAGCTCTGGCATCTTCATCTTCACTCCTTGCACCCACACGAGGTCGATGCGCACCGTCTCTCGCGCGCCGGGCTTCTGCGGATCTTCCAGCTTGTGCTCGACCTCGGTGGCGATGTCCAAGGCTTGCTGGATTGAAACGGCGTTCTGGAAGCTGGCCGCACCGATGACGTGCTCACGCAGCTTCTGGCTGGCCTTGAGCTGGGACACCTTCCCGCTCCAGTCCTGCTTCTTCGGGTCGCCGCCTAGCACGCTCTCGGCCAGCAGCCGGCGCGCGGCGATGAGCAAGTGCTGCCGGCTCCCGGTGTACGAGCGCAAGACGAACGCCATGAACCTGGGCTTGTCGGGAATAGCATCCAGCATCGCACGCTTGTCCTTTTCGCTCATGCACGCATGCCCGCACCCCACCAGGAACAGCAGAAGTCCCAGCACCGAGCACATTTGCGAGCACGGCCATCGCATTCTCGTCGACACCACACCATCCTACGTTCCCGTATGGCCAACGACAAGCGCGGCGAAGCGCCGCGATTTGCCTCGTCAGCCCTGGCACGACGTACACGCCAAGCTCGACGGTCCGGCGGCGTGGGACTACCTGCGCGAGTTCGTGGGGCGTTGGCTGACTATCAGCGGCAGCTCGGCCAAGGACGACGCGATCTGGAAGGCGTACCTGGCGTTGCTCGACCGCACGAAGGTCTGGCCGCCGGAAGAGCCGCTGCCTGATGGCATCTGGACCGTGCAAGTCTGTCGCTCGCTAGAGAAGGCGCACTGGACTGTCGATCTGCCCAAGCGGACAATCGAGGATCTGACCAGGGGCCAGCATTGGAGCGAAGCCTACCGCTTCAATTGGCGTGTTGCGGGCGCCGACTGCGAACAGAGCATTTTGCAACCCTACCGTCGCGGCACTGACGTGGCCGAGGAGCAGATGT
>CAZBIU010000426.1:0-5463 GCA_964491625.1 uncultured Myxococcales bacterium | reverse complement strand
CTAAACCTTAATCGCTTGCATCAACGAATACACTCGTGAATCCTTGATGGCGATGGTAGCTATGTCCGATGTAGGGTGATTTTGTGACGGCTCGGCAGTTTCCCCAATCGAAGCTGGCGCGCTGGCGGCGCGATTCCTTCGACGTTCTCACCGCGGACGTGGTCGCGGGCCGAAGCCCGGGACCGGAGCCGCCAGCGGAATGGGCGCCTGCCCTGCACCAGCTCATTGAGATCTCCAAGAAGCCGGTTCCGGCGCCGTCTTGGTGGACGCCGATGACCGGATACTTTGGTGGTATTGAGACCCGAACCGACCCGGCCAGCTATCGCTGGGACGGCATGAGGCGTCTGGCACGCAACGACGCCCCCCTGTTCGCTTTCCAATTGACGATGGCTGGCTGGGGACACTTCCAGCTTTACGGCCGGCCGCCGAGGCGAGTCGCGCCCGGAGCCGCCTTCGTCGCGCTCATGCCCTCGCGGCATCGCTACTACCTGCCCGCCGAATCGCCCGGCTGGACCTTCGGCTTCATCTCCGTCTATCACCCCTACCTGCTCGCAAGGATGGCCAAGCAAGTGGCGGCGACCGGGCCGCTCGTCGAGGTGCCGCCCGGAAGCCCGCTCGCGGCCATCGCCTTAAGGCTCATGCGCGGAGCCATCAAGAAGGATTTTCGGGATCGCTTCGAGGTCGAGATGGCCCTCTTCGAATTCCTGGTGGCGTGCGAACAGTGCGCACAAAAGGCGCGCGACGACTCCGTCGAAGGCCAGCGGCTGCTGGAAGAATTTCGATCGCGCGTCGTCGCGGGTTTGCCCAAGGCCCTCGACGTGAATGCGCTGGCCGCCGACTACGGCATGAGCCGCACCCATTTCAGCCATTTCTTCCGCGCGCGCACCGGGCTCACCCCCGCCCGATTCTCGACCGAGGTTCGTATCCAGCGGGCGACCCGCATGTTGCTCGACACGCGCGCGCCGCTCAAGCAGATCGCCGACGCCTGCGGCTTCGCCAACGCCAACTACTTCTGCAAGGTCTTTCGCCGCATGCAACACATGAGCCCTGCGGCGTATCGACGGGCGCTGGGATAGTGCGCCCCCTGCTGTCCGCCCTTCACTCAGGCGCCGACTGAGCCTCGTGCTCGACGACCATGCGACAAAGCTCGTCCAGCGTGGCATCCGGATCTCGAACCATAGGGTTGTCCGCGCGTCGGACCGATCCCGCGAGGATGGAGGTAATTCGTCGCTTGATGCGCGGAGGCTTCTGGGGCGCGAAGAACAGGCGCGCCATGCGGCCGTCGTACCAGGCCTTGACGAAAGCACGAAATACGGCGACCGCGCCGCGCATGATGACCTGATAGTCGCGCTCCCAGTCCACGGGCTCACCGTGAAAGAGTCGATTGACGAGACCCGCGGCAAGGTTCGCTGACTCGAGCGCCAGGGTGACGCCCGACGAGAACACCGGATCGAGAAAGTCGCCCGCGTTGCCGGTTACCGCCCAGCGCTCGCCGTGCATGCGCGACACCACGCGGGCGTAGGAGCGCACCTCGCGCACGCCCATGACCTGGGCCGAACCTCCCAGGCGCGTCGCCGCGTTGGATTCCTGGGATAGGTATCGCTGCAGCTTCTGTTGCATGGTGCCCGGCTGGGCATCCCAATACGAAGCGGCACACACCGCGCCGACTGACGTACGGCCGTTGGAGAACGGTATGATCCAGATCCACCCGTCGTCGGGATGCCGGCACACCCAGATATCGCCGCCTTCGTCGCCCGCAGGTCGGTCGTCGTTTTCAACTTGCGTGAAGCTGGCCACTCGGTCGGGCAGACCCGTCGGCGCTTCCAATTGCAAGAGCGTGGGCAGGACCCGACCGTAGCCACTGCAGTCGAGCACGAAGCGAGCCCGCACGTTGATGGTCCGGCCCAACTCCAGATCGTCTACAGCCACGCGCGCATGGTCCGGCTCGAAGGCTACCGCTCGCACCAAATGCCCGAAGCGCAGGTCCACGCCTTGGCGCCGGACTTCGGTGGCCAGGGTCTGGTCGAAATCGTCGCGCGGAACTTGGAAGGTCCAGGCTTGGTCGCCCGCCAGAGCATCCGCAAACGCGAAGCGCTCGCGCCGGTCGCCCGATAAGAAGGTGGCCCCATGCTTGCGCATGTACCCGCGGGCCTCCACGGCGGCCAGCAAACCGGCCTCGCGTAAGAGCTCGTTGCAACGGGGCAACAGCGATTCGCCGATAACGTGGCGGGGAAAGAACAGCTTCTCGACGCACAGGACGCGGTGGCCGAGCTGCCCGAGTCGGGCGCTGGCCAAGCAGCCCGCGGGCCCCGCACCCAAGACGATGACATCTACGTCGGCGGCGGTGTGATTCGAGGTAGGTGCAGGTGCGATCAACATGGTCCGAAAGAGGATGCCGAAGGTCCGAAATAGGATTCGCTGCCCGCCCAAACCGAGGCTGCATCTTGCGTTTTCACCGACTTTCACCGACTATGTTGAGCCGCTTGCTTATCCTCCCCGACAATTCTGCGCGCCGGCCGCCCGCCGGCTTAGTTCGCCAAATGCTGCGTGTGGCGCTGACCGGGCTGGCCTTCGCTGCCTTCTTTTTGGGGGCGGCGTTGCTTAGTTACGTGGTGCTGAAGCTGGTGTACCGCTTGCCCGGGTCGCTGACCGAGCGCCAGCGGCGATGTCAGCGCCTAGTGCGGACCACCTGGGTCTGGTTTCACGACTATCTCCGCTGGGTCGGCCTGGTGGACTTCGACCGGATTCGCCATGCCATCGACGTGCAGGCGCCGGCCATCGTCATCGCCAATCACCCAACCCTGATCGACATCACCGCCCTGACAGTGGCCGTGGGCCCGGCCTGCATCGTGGCGAAGAGGGCGCTGTTTTCCAACCCGCTGGTGGGGCCGCTTCTGCGGGCGTGCGGCCATATCGCCGTCGGTGGACCGGACGATGCCTCGGACCTCGCGGTGGACCAAGCCGAGGCCCGCTTGCGCGCGGGACACCTGGTGATCCTGTTTCCCGAGGGCACGCGCTCACCGGTCGGGGGACTCGGCCGCTTTCGCCTGGGCGCCTTCGAGCTGGCCCGACGCACCGGTGTTCCGGTTGTGCCGGTGCGAATCACGGCCGACCCGCCGGCGCTTTGGAAGGGGCTGCCGTGGTATTCGATTCCGCGCAAGACCATCGACTTTCGGCTTCAACCCCTGCCCTCCATGTGTGTCCGCCCGTCGGCCACCATGGACGATCTGCACAACCTCACGGCGAGGACGAAGGCGGCTTTGGCGGAGCGGGCGGCGGCGTGAAGAAGTCGAAAAAGTTGAACCAGTTGTCGGGAGCCAGCCGAGCGTAGTGTTCCAACCGGGCCGCGTAGGTCGCCACCACGCTCGACAAGGCGGCGTCCCGGTTGGCGCGCGGAAGGTGGATGGCGTCCGCTAAAGGCTCGCAATGAAGCTCGTAGCGGCGGGGCGCGAAGTACAGGCCGAAAGCCAGGTACACCGGACACCCGAGCACGGCAGCGACGAGGAACGGCCCCGCCGGAAAATATGCCTGCCGGCCCAAGAAAGGCGCGGCCACGGTGCGCGGACCCGACACCCGATCCGCCATGATGGCCACCAGCTCGCCCTGTCCCACGGCCGCGCGCACCTCGAACGCCAGCCCGGCTGCCGAACCCCCGGCGTCGATGAAACGCAGCCTTTCGGCAGGTGCGAGCCGCGCCAGCATTGCCTGGAAGCGGGCCCCGTTGCGTACGTCGGCCACGATGTGCAGGGGCAGCTCGCGCACTTGGCCCAGACAGCGCAAGCTTTCGAAGCTGCCTAGATGAGCGCCGAGGAGAATTGCGCCGCACTTGCGTCGGGCCAGATCGGCCAGATGCTCGTGGCCGTGGTGTCGGATCTCGAGGCCACCAATCTCGCCGCGCAGGAAGAAGAAGCGATCCAGCGTGCATTCGGAAAAACGCAAGAGATGCCGGTAGACCGCCCGCGGCCCCGCGGCAGCGCCCACCGTGCGGAGGAACTCGCGCGATCGCCGACGGACGGCCGGGTGAACCGCGAAGTAGTAGAGCACCACCAGTCGCAACAAGGCGTGTGCTGGCGCCCGTCCCAGCCACATGGCCAGTCGGACCACAAGCCACATTCCCCAAGCAGAACCGACCTCGCGCACCTGGCGCCAACCACGGGAATGTTCTTCAGGTCGAGTCGCCTTGCGGGACATGGGCACGCGAAGAGCTAGTTCCAGCGAAAGTAGCGCAGCCCGAGCAAGAACGAAGGCACGCCCCACAACACGAGGATGAGCAGCGAGGGCAGCACGCCGCCGAGGCCGGCACCGTCGATCATCACCGCGCGCATGCCGTCACACATGGCGGTGAGCGGCAGGATGCGGATCACGGGCTGCAGGAGGTCGGGAAAATTGCTCGACGCGAAGAACACGCCGGAGGTGATGAACATGGGCAACATGATGAGATTCATGAGGCCGCTGATGGTTTCGGTGTTCTGGGCCCGGCTGGCCACACCGATGGCCATGGCCGCAAAACAGGCGCTGCCGGCGAAGGCCACCACCACCAGCGCCAGGTAGGATCCGGTTACCTGCACGGAAAAGAAGATGCGCGAGAACGCCAGAATGACCACCAGCTCCACCGGAATCAGCACCAGGCGCGCCAATCCGATGGCAATCATGAGGTCACGCCGCCGCATGGGCGCGGCGAGCAGGCGCTTGAGCAGCTTGCGCACGCGCATGTTCACCACCACCCAGGCCACGCCCCACATGGATCCCGACATCAGGTTCATGGCGATGAGCCCGGGAATCAGGAAGTCGATGTAGCGCGACCCCGGCTCGTGCACCGCCTCGTCGCGCACCGGGCGCGGCTCGGTCTGCCCGGCCGCGCGCTGAAGGATTTCGTTTACCGTGGAACGTGCGCTGCGCGCCTCGGGGCGCGATGGATCGAAACGAAAGATCAGCGGCTGGCGTGGATCGCTCGGCGGCACCAGCAGCAAGCTCACGCGCCCGCTGCGCAGCTCGGCTTCGGCGGCCGCGCCGCCGAGCGCCTTGAGGTGAACCTTGGCGTCGGCAAGAGCGCGCTGGATCTCGGCGGACACGCCGGGCAACGCCCCGACGACGACGGGCTCGGGTCCGCGCACGCGAAAGGCGATGCCGAGCGCGAGCGACAGGAGCAAGGGAAACCCGAAGGCCCAAAACAGGACGCCGGGCTCGCGGCCGATCTCGCGCAACCGCATGAGGGTAAGCTCGACGATGGGATTGGGACGGCGAAGGGGTGCTTCAGCCATCGCGCAAGTGCCTCCCGGTCAGCGCCACGAAAACGTCTTCGAGCGAGGCCTTGCGCGTACCCAAGCGGGCCAGCGTGCATCCCTTGCGCTCGACCAGGGACAGCACCGAAGCGACCGCGCGCTCGGGCTCGCGCACCGCCAGCGACCACACGCCCTCGGCCGAAAGGTGCGCCTCGGCTACGGTAGGCAGACCGCATAGCTC
>CAZBIU010000425.1:0-5504 GCA_964491625.1 uncultured Myxococcales bacterium | reverse complement strand
GACCTCGGCGTTGGCGCTCCTCATGGCCGTGCCGCTTGGCGTGGCATCGGCCATCTTCCTGTCCGAGCTCGCGCCACGCAGACTTTCGGACGCGCTGACCTTCCTGATTGAGCTTCTGGCCGCGGTGCCCAGCGTGCTCTACGGTTTGCTCGGCATCTTCGTTCTGGTTCCCTTCCTACAAGACCACCTGGTTCCCCCATTACAGTCGCTGCTTGGCTCTCTCCCGATATTTTCCGGCGCATTCTATGGCGTCAGCTACTTCTCGGCGGGAGTGGTGCTCTCCATCATGGTGGTTCCATTTATCGTCTCGGTGTCGCGCGAGGTGCTGCTCGCGGTTCCGAGAGAACAGCGCGAGGCCTCCTTCGCGCTCGGCGCCAGTCGATGGCAAACCACCCGGCGAGTGGTCTGGCCCAATGCTGCGCGCGGGATTTTCGGCTCGGTGTTCCTGGCCTTGGCGCGCGCGCTGGGCGAAACCATGGCCGTCACCATGGTCATCGGCAATGCCACGCGTATCTCGACCTCGATCCTCGCCCCCGGCTATTCCATCGCTGCGATCATCGCCAACGAGTTCACCGAGGCGACCGGCGATTTATACCTGTCGGCCTTGATCGAGCTGGGTCTGGTCCTGTTCGCGGTCACCTTTGTGGTCAACGGTCTGGCCAGACTTCTTATCGTCGCCACCATCCGGCGCGGGCATTCGGCAGCATGAATTTCTTCGAGCTACGCAAGGCCGCTGCCAACGCCACGATGATCGTCGTGACCGGCGCTGCGGCGCTGCTCACCGTCGGCGTCCTGCTTTTCATTCTCGGCTACCTGGTCTGGCATGGCGCGCAGAGCTTGACCTGGAGCTTCTTCACCCAACTTCCGGCGCCGGTCGGCGAGACGGGCGGCGGCATGGCAAATGCCATCGTCGGCAGCGGCAAGGTGCTCATCATCGCAACCCTGGTGGGCCTGCCCATCGGATTCTTGGGCGGCGTGTATCTTTCCGAGTACGCGAGCGCCGGGGCCGGATTCGCGCTCCGCTACGTCACCGACCTGCTCAACGGCGTTCCATCGATCGTCATCGGCATCGTTGCCTACGCCCTGGTGGTCAAACGCATGGGGCACTTTTCCACCATCGCCGGGGGCGTGGCGCTGGGGATCATGATGATCCCGATCGCGGTTCGAAGCACGGAAGAATACCTGCACGCGGTTCCGCAGATGTTGCGCGAGGGTGGACTGGCGCTCGGCCGCCCCAAGTGGCGCGTGATCGCGACGGTCGTCATTCCCGCCGCGCTGAGTGGGATCATCTCGGGGGTCATGCTCGATCTGGCACGTGTCGCCGGAGAAACCGCACCCCTGCTCTTCACTGCGCTGAACAACCAGTACTGGAGCACGGGCTGGAGCCAGCCCACCGCAACCCTACCGGTCATGATCTTCACCTACGCAATCTCACCCTATCCAGACTGGCACCGCCAGGCATGGGCAGCGGGCTTCATCCTGCTCATGGTGGTTCTTGCGGTGAACTTGACGGCCCGTCTGATCTTCGCCCGCAAGAGAATCGCCACCGGAGGATAGCAGCCATGACACCTTTCACAACGGAGCGTCGCCCCGAAATGACCACTTCCCCTGAGACTTACACGCACGTGACCGAACCCGCCGATCCCGTGGCTCCCATCCCGGGCCGGACCTTGACGGTGTCCAATTTGAACTTCTTCTACGGCGAGAGCCAGGCGCTTTACGACATCAACCTCTCCTTCGCCGCCAAGGCGGTGACCGCACTCATCGGGCCTTCCGGGTGCGGAAAGTCGACGTTTCTCCGTACGCTCAATCGCATGAACGAAACCGTGAAGCGCACTCGCCTCGAAGGACACATCGCACTCGAAGGCGAGGACATCCTGAAGGGCGACGTGAACAAGGTCAGGCGTCGCATCGGCATGGTCTTCCAGCGCTCCAATCCCTTCCCCATGTCGATCTTCGCCAACGTCGCCTATGGGCTCGACGTGAACGGCCTGGGCAGACGCGGGAAGATCAAGGAAGTCGTCGAGGAAAGCCTGGTCAAGGCCGCGCTGTGGGACGAAGTGAAGGACAAGCTTCACGCCTCCGCGTTTGGCCTCTCGGGCGGCCAGCAGCAACGCCTGTGCATCGCCCGCGCCCTGGCCGTCAGGCCCGAAGTGCTGCTCATGGACGAGCCCTGCTCGGCCCTCGATCCGATCGCCACGGCGAAGATCGAGGACCTCATTTTCACCCTGCGCAAAGAGACCACCATCATCATCGTCACGCACAACCTGCAGCAGGCGGCGCGTGTCTCCGAGCACACCGCCTTCTTCCTGCTCGGGCGCTTGGTAGAGTTCGACACCACCATGAACATGTTCGGCAAACCTCGGGTCAAGGAAACCGAGGACTACGTCACCGGGCGATTCGGCTGAGTCGAGATTCGAGGAAGGTGGACCAGATGCTGCAGATGCTTGAGCGGTTGGATCATTTGCGTGGAAAGGTTTTGAAAATGGGCGGCCTGGTGCAAGACGCGCTGGACGGCAGTGTGCGCGTGCTCGCGCATCGGGACGAGCTGCAAGCGCGTCGCGTGCTCGACTACGAAGATGCCATCGACACGTTGGAGATCGAGACCGACCAGTTGGCCACCGAGCTGCTTGCCCTGAACCAGCCCGTGGCCAGGGATCTCCGCTTCATCACCGCCGCCATCAAGATCAACAGCGACCTCGAACGCATGGGCGACTTGGCGGTGAGCATCGCACGCCGGTCGCTTGACCTGATTCAAAGCCCGATCGCGGTCGACACCTCCGAAATGCAAGAGATGGCAGGTAGGGTTCAAGAGATGGTGAGGGATGCCGTCAAGTCGGTCGAGATGTCGGACGATGAACGTGCTCGGAAGGTCCTGGCCGCCGATGACGCCGTGGACGAGATCAAGAACCGGATATTCACCCGACTTGTGCGCGCCATCGAAGCCGACCCAAGGGCCGCCGCGATCAACGTCGATCTCATCTTCATCTCGCACAGCCTCGAGCGCATTGCAGACCACGCGACCAACATTGCGGAGGATGTCCTGTTCTTCGTGCGCGGCATGGATGTGCGACACCACCACGTCGGCCCTTAGAGCGTGTCTGAACCGCAGACCGGGGCACGCACAATCGCCTCTCGCGGAGTACCTTCCCGGCGGGATTCGCGGCAGTCTACGTCGGGCCGCCGCGCACGACCCGCCGGCCATCGAGCGTCACCTCCCAGCCGATTCCTTTTCGACTGAGCTCAGCGGTGTAGACGGAATCGCGGTCAATCCGTCGTGACAACAACGTCGCGATCGCAGTGGCCAGCACCAGGGGCAGAAAAATGGCGTAGTCGCCCGACAGCTCGAAGACCATAACCGATGCCAAGAGCGGCGCGTGGATGGCCGCAGCCGTCGCAGCGGCCATCCCCACCAGAGCGTACCCGCCTGGCGAACCGACGGGCAGGCCGAGCGCGGCTAAGGCGTGCGCGAACAGAAGTCCGGCGGCCCCCCCGATGAGCAAGGTCGGCGTGAAAACGCCCCCCGGGCTGCCCGACGACACCGACGCCGTGGTTGCGATCATCTTGCCAAACAGCAGCAGCGCCACCAACCCGACGCTGAACCGCCCGTCGAGCAGGAGGTTGAGCGGTTCGTAACCATTGCCGGCGATTTCGGGCAGAAACCCCACCATCGCCCCCGCGAGCAATCCGCCAAGCGCCGGGCGCCACGGAAAGGGCAAAGTCCGCCGGTGAAAACAGCGCTCGCCCAAAGCCAAAAGCTTCATGAACATCTGAGTCAGCAGCGTCGCAACCAGTCCCAGGCCGGCGTAGGCAAGCAGCTCCCACATGGATTCCATGCGGAAGGCGCGTTGGCCGTAGATGGGCCCCTCGCCGACCACCGTACGCACCAGCGCGACGGCGATCGCGGTCGCAAGCAACGACGGCAGAATCGCGTCCAGCGCGACCACGCCGGTAACCACCTCGAGCACGAAAAGAATCGCGGCGAACGGGGTGTTGTAGGCCGAAGCGAACCCGGCCGCCGTCCCCGCGGCGATTAGCAATCGGATCTTGTCCGCTGGCAGACCCAGCCGGGTGCCGACCAAGTTGCCCGCGGCCCCGCCGAATTGGATGAGCGGCCCCTCGCGCCCAAGCGAGCCGCCCGATGCAATGGCCAGGAACGAGGACAAGGACTTGAGCAATGTGACACGCATGGAGAGGTGCACCCGCCCGAGGACCACGGCTTCCATCACGTCGCCCACCCCCTGCCCCATCGGCGATCGCGAAGTCGCGAGCGCCAGCAGCCCAGCCAGCAGCCCCCCAACCGCCGGCATCACCACCCGTAGCCACACCGGCACGCTTCGCAGCGTCGACACGATGTCCCTGCTGCTGCCGAAAATGCGCATGACCACCCCTAAGAGAGCTCGAAATCCCACGGCGAACGCAGCCGCGCCCACGGCCACCACCACAATCCCCAGCAGCAGGCGCGCGCCCCAGGCCAAAGGATCGCCACCTCCCCGAGAGCGCAGGTCGGGCGTCGGACTCCCACCGGCGTGCTCGGCTTTGTTTGCTTGCAGGGTCATGAACGTGCCACGCCTAGCCTAGCCCGTCTTTCGGTTTGCGCGGGCAACTTCAGGAATGCCGAACCCGCCCGCCAGCTCGGTTCGACAAGACAGGGCCCGCGGGGCTACCCTGGCAGCGATGGTCCTTGAGCTGTCGCTGCTGGAGCCCGCCGATGTGGACGCCACCATGGCGGTCGTGAGGGAAACCTTCGACGCCTGCGTCGCCCCCGACTACGACCCGGAAGGGCGCGAGCTGTTCGCGCGGGTGGTGACCGCCGATTACTTGCGCTCGCTGCCACACCGGCAAGGTTTCACGCTGGTCGCCAAGCTCGATGGCCGCGCGGTCGGCATGTGCGCCCTTCGCGACGGACACCACATCACCCTTTTCTTCGTGTTGCGCGAATTTCAGGGGCGGGGCATCGGCAGGAAGTTGTTCGATGCCGCCCAAGAACGAGCGCGCCGCAGCTTGCCCTGGCTAACCAAGCTGGAGGTGCACTCGTCGCCGGTAGCGGTGCCCGTCTACCAAGCCCTTGGCTTCACAGTCACCGGCCCCGAGGCAGTTGAGCATGGCATCCGCTACATCCCGATGGAGCGGCCGCTCGTCCCACAATGACGGTGCGCCAGTCCTGCGAGACCTGGCGAGCCGAGGGGTCAACCGGCGGTCTCGAGAAAGCCGCGCCACCAGATGGGCGCATGGCCGGGACGTCCCCAATCCTGCTTACGAAGCGCCAGGGCGCCGACGGAATCCTGCTTGCGAAACCGGGCGAGCGAACGCGAAGTTCCAGTGGTGGCCGCCAACCACTGGAAATCCCGGGAGTTCTCAGACAACCCCCGCGCGGAAAGCCCTCCACCAGGAGCTGCGGTATTGTTTGCTCTCGCAGCTTATTGGTAAGTTCGGCGCACGCGCGAGGATTTCGTGTGGCGCCGGGTATTCAGAAACGGTACTGTTGGGCGTACCTTCTGGAG
>CAZBIU010000424.1:0-5516 GCA_964491625.1 uncultured Myxococcales bacterium | reverse complement strand
CCTGTTCGAATCGTCCTGGGCGACCTGCATGCTCAAGCAGGCCGGGTCCTCCAAGGCCCTGGGTAACATCCACACCCTGCGTGCACCCTTCTTCGAGTACTTCATCAAGCCCGAGTCGGCCGCCGAAGCCCTGACCGTCAAGGCGACCATCTACTTCTACAACTGCCTCTTCGACCGCGCCTCCGACGCCATCAGCGAGTTCGAAGAGACCGTTCCCACCATCCAGCAGGGGCTCGACGAATTGCTCAAGAAGACCCAAGGCGACAACACCCAGTTCTTCGATGCTGCCGTTAAGATCCGCATGGGCCGCTCTGGCCTCAAGCCCATCGTCGAGCGCGCGGCCCGCGCCGTGCTAACCGACCGCAGCTTGGCCAAACGCTTCGAGTACGTGCGGGAGCTGGACAAGGAGATGTCCGCGCACGAGAAGGCCGACCCGGCATGGAAGGGCACTGCGGTCGCGAACAACATTTTCTCGGACATCGGGGTCAGCCGCGCTCTCATGGTGAACGAAGCCGGCGAGATGGCGCGCAAACGCGTCGAGCGCCTGGTCGGCGAGTTCGCCGCGCTCCACACACGCGTGATCAAGATCAAGTTCGAGATTTTGGAAGGCGAGAAGCGACAGGAAGAAGATGACCTGCGCAGCGAGAGCGTGAAGGAGCGGAAGGTCAGGCCCCAAGAGCTTGGCAAGATCAACGTCGACGACGAACACCAGTTCTGGCCGTTTACCGGTGAGTACTGGCGCGACGAGCTGGGTTACTACCGCTACAAGTTGATGAACAAGTGCGGCCGTACCGGAGCTCCGGAAGGCGCACCGACGGGCGAGCCTGCTGGAGAAACTGGCGGGGACAACAAGGGCGGAGGCGAGTCGACGGCCCCCGACACGACACCATCGACGGCTCCTGGGGCTCCGTCGCCTGGGGCGGGCGATGGCACCGAGCCGACGACAGCGCCGGGGTCGAGCACCGAAATGAGCCCGGAGTAGAGGACTGGGGATCGCAATGAAGGACAAGGAACAAGTCATGACGTTCAATCGACTCTTCGTACGTTGCGCCTCGATGGGCGCCTTCCTGGTTGCGGCCTCGCTCGGCAGCCAAGCTGCCCATGCAGACGCCAAGTTCAAGAAGAAGGAAATCGAGGTCGCCGGCGGGCAGCAGACCGCGTTGACCAAGCCGGTGGAGCCGGTCAAGGAGCAGAAGAAGCAGACCGGTCCGACCCTCACCGTCGACCAGTTTGTCGGCCAGCAGCGCGACAAGATCAACCAGATCACCGACAAGCAGATCAACTACATGGCGCAGCTGATCAAAACCGCGCCCGACGACGATCCTCAGAAACCGGACTACCTGTTCCGCTTGGGCGAGCTCTATGCCGAGAAGCAGAGGTTCCTGAACTTCAACGCCCGGTCGCTGGATCAGAAGGTTTTCGAAGCCCAACAGGCGAAGAACTCGGGGCAAGTGTCGAGCCTCCAGCAAAAGCAGAAGCAGTACGAAAAGACCGCCGAGGAGTCGGCGCTCAAGGCGGTCAAGAGCTACGTCGCAGCCTCGAGGTACCCGAAGTACAACCGGATGGACGAGGTTCTGTTCCGCCTCGCCTACCTCTTGCAGATGATTAAGAAGGAAGACCAGGCGCGCGAGTTCTTCCACAAGTTGATCAAGGACTTCCCGAACTCGAAATACGTCCCCAACGCCTATCTGTCGTTCGCCGAATTCTACTTCCAGAAGGGCGAGATGGAGAACGCGGGGAAGTTCTACGAGAAGGTGCAACAGTTCCCGCAGTCGTCGGTGTTCGGCTTCGCGCTTTACAAGCAGGGTTGGGTTCAGATCAACCTGGGTAACTTCAAGAGCGCGCTTGAGATCTTCGTGAAGGTCATCCAACTCTGCCAGAACCACAAGATTCCAAAGAACCAGGCTGGCCCGCTTGAGAAAGAAGCCAAGAAGGATTTGGTGAAGGCCTACGGGCGCACGCCCGGCGCGAGCCCGGACAAGGCCTGGGACTTCTTCCAGAGAATGGGCGGCGACTATGCGCCCAAGATGCTCGAATCGTTGGCCGAGTTGTACTGGGAACAGGGCATGTTCCCCGAGTCGTCGAAGATCTACCGCAAGATCATGTCGCTCAACGAGAACTCGCCGCGCCTCTGCGAGTGGCAGAACAAGGTCCTGCGCAACACGCTGTCGGGCGGAAACAAGAAGGATCAGGTCCAGGAGCTCAAGCGGCTCGGCAACGTCTACGAGGCGATGGTGAAGAAGCCGGACGTGAAGAAGGACGTGATGGCCGAGTGCAAGAACACCTTCCATGACACCGGGAAGGAGTTGGCGCTGATTTGGCACAAGGAAGCGCAGCGGACCAAGAACTCGGACACTTACCAACTGGCTGGCATGGTCTACAAGGAGTTCCTCTCCCACTTCAGCCAGGAGAAGGACACGCCGGAGATCACCTTCTACTACGGCGAAATTCTCTGGCAGATGAACGCCTGGAAGGAAGCCGCCGAGACCTACACCAAGGTCGTCGAGCTGGATCCCAAGGGCAAGTACGTGAAGGAAGCTGCCTACGCGGCCGTGCTCGCGTGGAAGAACGCGCTCAACATCAGCGACGAAGGCGAAGGCGTCGACAAGGAAAAGGGTCACGAGAAGGAGCTGAAGCCGCGGCAGATCCCGGAGTACCAGCAGAAGATGATCAATGCCTTCGACACCTACATTAAGTACGTGCCGGACGCGCCCGAGCTGGTGAAGATCAAGTACCGCAAGGCGCGTGTCTATTACGATTACAACCACTTCGATGAGGCCATCAAGCTGTTTGCCGACATCGTCGACCACCACACAACCGACGACCTAGCCATCTACTCGGCCAACCTGCTGCTCGACTGCTTGAACATCCTCAAGCACTACAAAGAGCTGCTCGCCACCGTCGAGAAATACCTCTCGAACCCTGTCCTGATGAAGGATCAGGAGTTCCGCAAGCAGATGGTCATGCTGAAGACAGACAGCTTGGTGGTCGAGGCCAAGCAGTACGAGAAGGACAAGAACTACAAGGAGTGTGGCATCTCGTTCATCGCCGCCGCCGAGACCATCCCGGACCACAAGGACCACGCACAACGGCTCTACAACGCCGGTTTGTGCTTCCAGAATGCTCGTCTCATCGGCCAGGCCATCAAGGCCCGCGAGGCGCTGATTCATGACCACCCGAAGGACACGCTGGCCCAGCGCGCACTTTTCCAGATCGCGTCCGGCTACCACCAGCTCGCGTATTACTCGGAAGCGGCCAAGCGCTACGAGGAATTCGCCAACAAGTTCCCGGGTGAAAAGCAGGCCTTCACCGCGCTCGGCAATGCGTACTCGTTCCGTATCGGCCTCGGCGAATTCGACAAGGCCATCGAGGACATGAACAGCTTCGTCAAGTACTACGGCGAAAAGAAGCCGGCGGATGCGGCGAACGTCGTGTTCCAGATGAGCGAGGTATACGAGAAGCAGAGCAAGAACGACGAGCTTGCCAAGCATCTCGACGCCTACCTCAAGAAGTGGGGCGCCAAGGGAGGGATCGACAAGCAGATCCTGGCTCACTTCAAGCTGGGCCAGCTGGCCTGGAACAGGTCCTGTCCGCAGGAGGGTGTGAACGGCGCCTGCATCAAGGTCGACCGCGTGACCATGAACGGAAAGCAGAAGGCGCTCTACACCATCAACCAGGGCATCAAGGACAAGAAGAAGAAGCTGAAGGAGAAGCTGCGCACCCAGTGCGGTCCGCCCACCAGCTCGAAGATTACCGTCTACGACCGCAACTCGAAGCAGTCGGCCGAGGCGCAGAAGCACTTCAGCGAGGTCCTCAAGCTTTGGAACAAGGGCGAAGCTGAGCACAAGCTGCAGACCCAGGTCCCGAACGCTGGTGAAGCGGCGGCACGCGACGTATTTATGCGCTTCGCGGCGGCCGGCGCGGTCTTCTATCAGGCGGAGCAAGTCTACGAACAGTTCCTTAAGGTGAAGTTCCCGCAGGGCCTCGACTTCCAGCAGCCGACCCAGTTTGACCGCCCAAAGGTGGCGGAAGCGAAGAAGAAGAAGTACGAGGATTCGTCGAAGAAGTTCATGATCTACCTGACCGAGAAGACCAAGCTGGCCGACCGGCTGGCCAGCTCGGAAAAGGACAAGAAGGCCATGTACGACAACGTGCTCGACTTCCACGTGGCGCACTGGACGATCGCGGCTTCGGCCCGCATCGGACAGGTCTTCGCCGACTTCGTGAACCAGCTCTACACGGCTGAGATTCCCAAGGATCTGAAGGAGCAGGACGAGTGGGGCAACCGCCCGCGCGAGATCTTCTGCGACGCCTTGGTCGACAAGGCCGAGCCCATCGAGTCCAAGGCGGTTGTCGGCTACGACCTGTGCCTCAAGGCCGCGACCAAGGAATCGTGGTTCAACGAATGGTCGACCATGTGCGAGGTCGAGCTGAACCAGATGAAACCAGCCGAGTATCCGCTCGCTGCTGAAGCCAAGCCCGAGCCCGGCTATGTCTCGACACCCATCACCCCCGCCGCCGTCGTGTCTGAGCTGCCCGACGACGTCCAGATCACCACGAAAGACTAGGAGCCAGGAATGACCATGCATGGACGAATCGAAATGTGGTCACTCAAGACCCTGATTGCTGCTTCGGCCTTCGGGCTGGTGGTTGGTGGGTGCGCTGGCACCCAAGGGGGGAGCAAGGAAGGCAAGAAGCCGCTCCCGGACGAGGAAGAAAGCTGGACCCCGGGAGAAAAGACCGCGCCTCCCGGTCAGTCTGCCTCGGCCGAGGTTGGCGCCGCGGAAATCCCGCTGGCCAAGAAGAAGTCGGGCCGCCAATTCACCGAGGAAGTGAAGGCTGACTTCGAGAAGGCGGCGGCTGATTACCAGGCGGCGAAGAAGAATGGCCCGCTCTCCCCGGCGGACTGCGGGTCGCTCGCGGGCACTTTCAAGAAGTTGGCCGACAAGAATCCGACCTTGCTTGAGGCCCGGAACAACGAAGCCACCATCTATCTCGAATGTGGCCGCAAGGACGAAGCGGTCAGCATCTGGAACTCGCTCGCGAACGGCGCCAAACCCTACGCCCCCGCACTGGCCAACCTGGGATATCTCGCCTGGCAGAGTGGAAACAAGTCGAACGCCGAGTCGCTTTTCAATCGCGCCGTGCAGGCCGACCAGCTGGGCGGCTCCGTCTACGCCCGCATCAACCTGGCACAAATCATGCGCGAGCAGGCGCGCACGGCGAGTAGCGACCAGAAGAAGACGCTCAACGATCAGGCGGTTCGCCACCTGCGAACGGTCCTGGCGTTGGACGGAAACAACCTCCAGGCCTACGCCGGCCTGTGCTACATCTACTTTGACTTGGGCCTGCCCGATGCCGCCAAGCTGGTAGGCGCCCAGGCTATCAAGCGCGCAAAGGAAATCGCCACCGGCAAATTCGAAGACGAGTCCACCGCCGCTGAGGAGGTCGCCAAGAAGGGCAAGAAGGGCAAGGCGGCGAAGAAGGAAAAGGCGGCAGAAGAGGGCAAGGAGGCG
>CAZBIU010000423.1:0-5549 GCA_964491625.1 uncultured Myxococcales bacterium | reverse complement strand
AGGATTCACCGCTGGGACACGGCTGCCCCGCCGTCGGATTGGGCTGGCAGGTGCCCTTCGTGCCGGAAACGATGCAGTTCATGCCCACAGCGCAATCGGACCTTCCCGTGCAGGAGTCCCCCGCGCCCTTCAGAGTGGCGCACTGATGGATCGAGGTGTCGCAGAACAGGCCCTGGGCTCGGTCGCAAGCCATGTGTGCATAGGGAGTCACGGGATAAACCTTCGCCTCGAAAACGGTAAAGCACAGGGTGAGGCCCTCCGCCGCGGCCATGCAGGTCTCGTCACACGTGTCCCCCAGCTTGCCCTTGCTGGTCGTGGTGCAGACGTTGTCGGTAGAGTCGCAATTCACCTCCAGGTTCTCCGAGGGTGCGCATTCCGCGTCTGACTGGCAAGCTTCACCTGTTTGCAAGGTGCCGCGGTACACGGAGTCGCATGCCGGATTCTGGCTCCCGCAAGCGGGCTTCGCCTGCAACCATTTCAGACAGGCCACTGCCGATGCGCTATCGAAGGTGGTGTTCGGCGTCGGGCTGTTCCACGAGGCTGTCAGCACCAGCCGGCAGGTACTCGCGTCGTATTGGAAGCCGGCTGGCGCACAACAAGGGGCCTCGGCATCGCATCCAAGCTCGGCGATCAGAGACTTGAATTGCGATTCCGAGATGGGATCGGGAATCGATATCGTCGCGGGATCGACGGCCCCGCCAGTGCCGCTGGCACCGCCGGTGCCCGTGTCGCGGCCGGCGCTGCCGCCGCTTCCACTGTGGACTCCGGTGCTCTGGCCATCGCAAGCCACGGCTGCCACCGTTCCGAGAAGAATCAGACCAACTATTCTACACGACTGTCCCATGTTCATTCTGCTCCTTGCTAGACGATATGTGATCCATGTCCTTAGTGGAACTTTTCCTGGAAGCTATCGGAGGTGATTCGAGGACATGCCAATGCAAGCTCGGCGCCGTGCCGGAAACCCTGCCTGGCCCTGGGGGAACCATAGTGTCTGCGGCGAGGCGTCCCTATGTACCGTCGATGTTGGCCGCGGACATGTTCGGCCGGTGTCCGATTCCGAACGGCCAGGCGTGTGGGTAATGTAGTTTCTTCGGTTGTGACTTGCGATGGTGCGCCTGAAGCTGGCGCCGAACGATTGGCTCCTGCTCGACATATTTGGACATATTTGGCATTCTTTGCCCATGACCTCGTACGAGCACGACAGCTCGAAGTTGGCGAAGGACTACGACCGACTGAGCGACACGCAATTTCAATCTGGCAGGGGCCTGGTCGAGCGCATGGGATTGCAAGCGGGCGCAATTGTGCTCGACGTGGGCTGTGGCACCGGGCGGCTGGCCGCGTGGATTGCCGAGCGCGTGGGCCCGAGCGGCCAGGTGGTCGGCATCGATCCACTGGCGGAACGGATCGCGCTCGCCCGCGAGCGTGTGCCGGGCGTCCGGTTCCACATCGGCTACGCCGAGGATCTGGGCCCATTTGCCGACAGCAGCTTCGATGGCGTGTGCATGTCGTCCGTCTTTCACTGGGTACCGGAGCAGCCCAAGGCGCTGGCCGAGATCGCGCGCGTGTTGCGGCCGGGTGGCAAGCTGGGTTTCACCACCCTGCCCAAGGAGCTACACGCTGCGAGCACCATGTCCAGGGTGCTCGGCTCCGTGTTCGCGCAGCCGGTCTACCGCGGGAAGCTTCGCTTGGAGAAATTCGCCCTGGCCCATCAGTGCAGCACGGTCACCGAAATCATCACGATGCTGCTGGCGGCCGGGCTCGACCTGGTCGAGCTGCACGCGATGGAACGCGTGCGGCGAATGACCAGCGCGCGCGAGCTTGTAGACTTCATGGAGGCCAGCTCGTTCGGCAACTTCTTCTGCGCCATCCCCGAGGATCTGCACGACGCCTTCCGCGCCGATTTCGAACGCGCCGTCCTGGCACATCAGGATCCCGAAGGCTTCGCCATGCGCGACTACGGCGCAATGATCGTGGCGCGCAAACCAGGCGGCTGAATGGGGCTGGGGCATTCGGATCCGTCGGGAGCCTGCATCCTGTAGCCGCGCGGGGCTCCCGGCGCAAATCTCGCGCCGCAGGCTTCTGGCACCTGAATCCGGCGGCAGCGCGCGGATGGCTGTTGACATTGTGCATGTCGGGCAGTGAACATGAAGCACGCTGGCCACCGTCGTCAGAAGGAGAAGAACTTCATGAAGTCTCTTCTGTCGTATGCTAGCGATCACGACAAGGAATCCGCCAATGCGATCAAGAGTATGTTGGAGAACGTCGATGCCGTTCTGTACCTGCTCACGGTCAGTTCCGTGCGAAGCTTTTGGTGTGGAAAGGAGATCGGCTTTGCTCAGTGCCTTGGGAAGCCAATCGTTCCGATTGCCGGTCCCGGAATTGCTGCAGATTTCATCAAGAGCCAGAGCGTGCCGTGGATCGCAGGGCTGAAGTGGGTAAATTGGTGGGAGAGCAGCCGGGCCGCCAAGATTGTGGAATCTCTCAACCATCGGAGGGAGATCGTCAGCATTCTCAACTGCGATGATGTCGATCAACGCCTGGGATTTCGACCTCCTGGCGAAGCTGTCGTTGTGGGGGTGGTCAACAATCGGCCATTTCAACTGATCGATCTGAGCATTGCATGGGAGATCCAGCTAGCGGTGAAGGAAGGACACAGGATGACCTTCAGCCCCGACGCGAAGCAAGAGTTTCTACGTTTGGAGGGCTCCGGCTGGATTCGCAACGGTATCCCATTGTCCTCATGCCAAAGCGCGGCCGGCAAGCTCGATAGAGAGGTGATGATCGAGGGAATCAGCAAGAAATCATTTCTTCCCGAGTACTTCAAAGCCCTTGTTCTTGTCAGGTACTGCATTGGGGGCCAGCACTACGTTTCCCAGCTTTTCACGCTCCCGTTCCTGGACGTCTGCTCCCCCCAACTACGGCAAGCCATTGTTGCGGCGGCTCAAATTTCCAACCCCGTGAATACGGTTTGAGTGTCCCAAACCCTGCGAGCCCTCCTTCTGGCACTCGAACCGGCGCGCCTACGGCACCTTGTTGTCATCCGCGAGGTCCAGTTCGTGAGGACCGTCAACCCCCCAGCGCAAGCCAACTCGCGACCGTGCCTGCGAGATAGGCGATTCCAATCAGCAGCGATACCGCAGACGAGACGACGTCACGACGAGAGACCGGGGCACGCCACCGGACCACGCCCGCTCGAACGAGGAGTTGGAAGAAGAGGACGAGACCGCGGGCGGTGAAGATGACGCTGATACCGGCCAACCCCGGAGCAAGCAACGGCAACCGCGGCAGCCAGCCGGCGCCCGAGAACGCGTAGAGCCCCCACGTCGCAAACATCGCCGCCAAGAACAAGGTGACGACTGCGACCACCACCGGGCCGCGCGCGACGAAGCTCTCCGGCGCGCCGAAGTAGCGACACATGGCGGGGGAGAAAGCGATAACGGCGTGAAGCAGAGCGACGGTCAGGCCGAGCGATCCGGCGGCGACCAGGAGTCCAGAACCCATGCCGCATCTTCTACCACCGCGGTATCAATCGTGGGGGCTGGTCGGCCGAGCCTTCGTCGCTCGCACACCGGACCGAGGGTAGTTTGCGCACACCGGACCGAGGGTAGTTCACCCGCACACCGGACCGAGGGTAGTTTGCGCGCAACATTTTCGGAACGCGGCCGAAAATCCTGGCATGAGCCTTCCTCGCCAGGTCCTTCCGGGCGCCGACTACATGGTCACTCGTCGTTGCTCTGAGCGGCGCCTCTTTTTGCGCCCAGACGACGACGTCAACAACGCCTTCATCTACTGCCTCGCCCTTGCCGCCAAACGTGCCAAGGTCGACGTCCTCTTTGTCGTGGCCATGTCCAACCACTACCACGCCGGTATTCACGACCCCGATGGAAATTTCCCTATCTTCTCCGAGCACCTTCACGCCCTGCTTGCCCGTTGCCTGAACGCACACCTCCGCCGCTTCGAGAGCTTCTGGTCTAGCGAGCCCACGTCCGTCGTGCGATTGCTCGAGCCCACCGACGTTCTCGACAAGATGGTCTATGCTTACGCCAATCCGGCTGCCGCCGACTTGGTCGACTCCGTCCTCGATTGGCCAGGCGCCAACAGCTTTCGGGCTGCTTTGACCACCGGGTGTCTCGTCGCCACCCGCCCCACCTGGTTCTTCCGGCCCGATGGAGAGCAGCCCGAAATCGTCAGCTTGCCCGTCGTTAGGCCGCGTGGCTTCGCGGACCAGAGCCAGGCCGAATGGAACGATCTGCTCATCGCGCGCGTCCGAGCAGCCGAAGCCGACCATCGCGTCCGTCGTCGGGCCAAAGGCAAACTGGTCGTGGGCCGGCAGGCAATTCTCGAGCAGAATCCTTTCCACTGTCCGATCATCGCGGAAGCCCGCTTCGGCATCAGCCCGCGCGTTGCCTCAAAAAGCAAGTGGTCCCGCATCGAGGCGCTCCGTCGCGGCCGCGAATTCCTCGACAAGTATCGAGTCGCGATCAGGGCATGGATAGCCGGCGTAGCGAACGTCATCTTCCCCTTTGGCACCTTCTGGATGCACCGGTTCGCACGCGTGGCCTGCGAGACCGCCGACCTGTCCTGCGCGGACAGAGGTGCCGCGTCGAGCACGGGATAGCGGACGCCTGGCCATAGCCGCACGATTGCCTCTTCCGTGGAGGGCATCCATGCCCGGATGGGATTACCCCGACCAGCCGATAGCCACGTTTTTCCGGATCAGGGACAGGACGGGTCGATATCCGTCGAGCGGCGATTCCGGAGGGAGACTTTGGGGCTCCTCTGTAGGTTGCGATTTCGTCCGCTCCCGTCTGCCCCCTTCACACAACCCTCGGTAAGGGTCAACCCAACCGGAGGTCAAACAAAGAAAGGAGAAAGAAGGACCCTCGGTAAGGGTTAGCAAGAAAGGAGAAAGAAGGACCCTCGGTAAGTGTTAGCAACAAGGGTTAGCCGAAGAAAGGAGAAAGAAGGACCCTCGGTAGGGCTAGCCATCCGTGCGGCTCGTCTTCTTGCGCTCGGCAGCCATCCTCGCGATCTTGTGGATGAGCTGCGGATACTGATCGCCGCCTTCTTCTGCGGCCCACGCGAGATCTTCACCATCCGCCAAGTAGGGATTGGGGTTGGCCTCGACGATGTAGATCTCATCGTCGTGGGCTAGACGAATGTCGATGCGGCCGTAGTCGCGCAGGCCGGCGGCCTGGTAGGCGCGCACCGCGACCTCGGCCAAGCGATCGAGCAGCTCCCTGGACAGGTTGGTGGCAATGCGGTTCTCGATGTCGTGGGCCTGCCGGTACTTGTGGCTCCACTTGGCCTTGAAGGTGGCGATGCGGGTTTCTTCGTTCGAATCCGGCGCAAACACCATTTCGATGGGCGGCAGAGCGCGCGGCGGATCGTTGCCGATCACGCCGACGTAGAGCTCGCGCCCCACGATGAACTCCTCGATGATGGCCGCCGTATCGAGCCGTGTGTGGATGAAGCTCACCCGCTCCGTCAGGGACGCGTCGTCGTGCACCACCGACCGCTGGGCGATCCCCACCGAGGCGTCCTCGTCG
>CAZBIU010000422.1:0-5564 GCA_964491625.1 uncultured Myxococcales bacterium | reverse complement strand
ACCAGTTTTAGCCAGTATAACGGTTTAGCAAACCGCCGCCTTCGGCCTCTCGGCCACCTCTCCAAAAATGGTTGATAGGTACTAACTGAGATCGGGGCGGATCTCAAGTCCCTCCGACACGGGTGGAGGCAGTTTGAGGAGGAGGAGGGATTCGAACCCCCGGCGCTTGCGCGCTACGGTTTTCAAGACCGTCGCCTTCGACCACTCGGCCACTCCTCCGGGTGGGCAGTGGGTTTTACACCATTTGGGCGGCGGATGCTCAGCGCAAGACCGCCAATTCGGGACCGTGACCGGGGCCACGCCTATCGCCTTGTGCGGTACGCAGCCGTCGATACCACCGCCTCAGTGGGCGCGGGCGGGACCGAGCTAGCGACCGGGATACGCGGGTCGGGACCGCGGCGTTCGCTGCCACGCCGGTCGACTGGGATACGCCAGTCCACCGCGACCGAGGGTTCTTTGAGGAACTCGCCCGGTTCGCCGAGCGCGAGGGCGTGACGAAGCACATCGTCCATGTGACCCACAGGAATCAGCCGCAGGTTCTTCAGCACCCGCTTCGGTATGTCGCGCAGGTCTTTGGCGTTTTCCCTGGGGAAGATCACGGTGGAGATACCGCCCCGGTGGGCAGCCAGGATCTTTTCCTTGAGCCCGCCGATGGGCAGCACGCGTCCACGCAGGGTGATTTCGCCGGTCATGGCCACGTCGCGCCGAACCTTCTCGCGCAGCAGCGCCGAAACCATAGCGGTGCAGATGGTGATGCCCGCCGATGGGCCATCCTTGGGAATCGCGCCCTCGGGCAGGTGCACGTGGACGTCGGCGCGCGAATAGAAATCGCGGTCCAGGCCCAGCGACGGCGCCCGCGAGCGAATGTAGCTCATGGCCGCCTGCGCGGATTCCTGCATCACATCGCCGAGCTGGCCGGTCAGCACCAGCTTGCCCTTCCCCGCCACGATGGAAACCTCGGTGACCAGCAAGTCGCCGCCGTGGGAGGTGACGGCCAGTCCGTTGCACACCCCGACCTCGTCGGCGTCCTGCTGTTGCCCGACCCGGAATCGCTGCGGCCCGAGGTATTTCATCAGCCGCTTGGGCGTGACTTTCCAGGCCTTGTTGCTTCGATCGGCCAGGTACTCGCGCGCAATCTTGCGGCACACCGACGCGATTTCGCGCTCCAGGCTGCGCACCCCGGCCTCCTTCGTGTAACCCTGAATCAGCGAGCGCAGGGTTTCTTCCGGCAGCGCAATGTCGAGATCGGAAACGCCGTGCTCGCGCGTTTGCTTTGGGATCAGGTACTGCTCGGCGATGGCCAGTTTCTCGAATTCGGTGTAGCCCGGGATCTGGACAATCTCCATGCGATCCTGCAGCGGCACGGGAATACCCTGCATGAAGTTGGCCGTGGTGATGAACATGACGTCGGACAGGTCGTAGTCGAGGTCCAGATAGTGGTCGCAGAAGCTGTTGTTTTGCTCCGGATCCAGAACCTCCAGCAGCGCCGCGGCCGGGTCGCCGCGAAAATCGGCCGACATCTTGTCGACTTCGTCGAGCAGGAACACCGGGTTGGTGCTGCCGGCCTTCTTGAGCGACTGGATGATCTTGCCCGGCAGCGCGCCGATGTACGTCCTGCGGTGACCGCGGATTTCCGCCTCGTCGCGCACGCCGCCCAAGGCCAAGCGCACGAAGTTGCGCCCGGTCGCGCTGGCGATGGAGCGCGCGAGCGAGGTCTTGCCGACGCCGGGCGGGCCCACGAGGCAAAGGATGGGACCCTTCTGCTTCTTGACCAAGGCCTGCACCGCCAGGTATTCGAGGATGCGTTCTTTGACCTTGTGCAGGCCGAAGTGGTCCTGGTTGAGCACCCGTTCGGCCTCGGCCACGTCAAGCCGGTCCTCGGTGCGCACGCCCCACGGCAAAGCCAAGATCCAGTCCATGTAGCCGCGCACCACCGCCGCCTCAGCGGACATGGGCGCCATCAGGCGCAGCTTCTTCATTTCCTTGCGGACCTTGGCCGCCGCCTCGGCCGAGAGCTTGACCTGCGCCACCTTTTCTTCCAGCTCTGCCAGCTCGCTCTTCAGCTCGTCGCGCTCGCCGTCGCGAGGGCTCGCCAGCGACGGATCGCTCAGCAGCGGCTCGTCGCGGCGCTTGTCCGTCGGGCGGCGCGGCCGCGACCTCAGCTTACGCTCGGCCTGCAGAACCTCGATCTCCGATTTGAGCAGCTCGGACAGCTTGAGCATCCGGTCGAGCGGCCGCTGCATTTCCAGCAAAGCCTGCTTGCTCGCCAGCTTGAGCTGGAGCTGTCCTGCGATGGTGTCGGCCAGCTCGCCCGGCGCATCGATGGAATTGACGGAATCGAGCAGCTCGGGCGCGAGCCCTTTGGCAAGCTTGATGTAGCTTTCGAAGGTCAGAAGCAGCGCCCGCGCCGCCGCCACGGTTTCGGCGGAGGTCTCGTCGATCTCGCGAAGCTCCTCGACCTCGACAGCGAAGAAGCCTTCGCTCTCGACGAAACGCTGGATAGTTGCGCGGCGCTTGCCTTCCACCAGCACCTTCACGGTCCCATCGGGAAGCCGCAGCACCTGGATCAGGTTGGCCAGGGTGCCGACCGGAAAGATGTCCTCGGGTCCTGGTTCAGGCACATCCGACCAGCGTTGGGCCGAAAGGAAGATCTCCTGGTTCTCGCCCTGCGCGGTCGCCTCTCCCAAGGCGCCAAGGGACTTTTCACGGCCCACGAACAGCGGCACCACCATGTGGGGAAAGATCACGATGTCCCGCAACGGCAAGAGCGGAACGCGCTTCAGGATGACTTCGTCTTCGCGTTGATTCGACACGGATCCCTTTCCGGCCGCCCGCCGGGCGCCCAGGAATTTGGTCGCGATCGTATCAACGCTGGATCAGGACAGCCAATTTCTGACCATTCTGGGCGACGTGACCAGGACATCGGCGTCTGGAATCAGGCCGGGTTGCCTCGATCGGAGCGAAATTTCCCCGTCCTGGCCCGCCTTCTTTCGGCACGAACCTTGCTCCGGCAAGGGCTCATGAAGACGAAGAACGTTGCCTTGGTACCTGCTCTCTTTTGCGCCGGAATGGCCGCTTGCGGATCTGTCGGAGAGATGTCGGGCGGCAGTGACTCCCCGAGCAGCACCCCGAGCCCCACGGGAACCCCCATCCCAGCCTCGGCGGGCTCGACCGGCACGGCTAGCTCGCCCGGTACGGCTGGCGCGGCCGGCTCGGCCGGCACCGCCGCCGGTACGACCGGCAACAACACCGCTTCCCAAGCGGGACAGTTGACGGCGGGCACCTGGGACGACAACGCGAATTTCGACTTCTATACGACCTATCTGACCACCACCATGTCCAGCCAGATTGCTGGCCTTCCCATCATCGACCGCGCGGGGCGGGTCGTGATCTTGGTCGAAACCGCCGGCGGAGAGCCGGTGGCGGGCGCGCAGGTCCAGGTCACGGACGGCGTCGGGAACGTCTTCACATCGACCACGGGTGCCGAGGGTCGAGTGCTCTTCTTCCCTGGTTGGAATGGGTTCGACATCGGATCCGCCATCACCATCATGGCCAGCCTGGCGAACGACCTCGCCCGGCAGACCGCCGTCGCCGGGGCGGACACGGTCACGCTCACCCTCGGACAGACCCCTCACGCCGAGGTGGGCGCGCTCGACCTCGCCTTCGTCATCGACACCACCGGCAGCATGGGTGACGAGCTCGCTTATCTGCAGCGCGAGCTGGATACCATCGTGAGCGGAATCTCGGCCCAGTTCCCGAGCCTCACCGAGCGCTTCGCCCTCATCCTGTATCGCGACACCTCGGACGACTACGTCGTGCGCAGCTTCGACTTCACGACGGATCTCGCGATCTTCCGGCAAAACCTCGCCGCGCAGTCAGCCGGCGGCGGAGGAGACACCCCCGAAGCGGTCGACCAAGGATTGGCCGCCGCCGGCAAGTTGAGCTGGCGTGCCGGCGCAGCGGCGCGCGTGGCCTTCTGGATTGCGGATGCCCCCCACCACGTTGGCCTGCAAAACGCAGTGGTCTCGGCGCTAAAGACGGCCGTGGCCAGCGCGGTCCATATCTATCCGGTGGCGGCGAGCGGAATCGACGACCTGGGCGAATTCACCATGCGCACCGCTGCCGAGGTGACCGGCGGGCGCTACCTCTTCCTCACCGACGACTCGGGCATCGGCAACTCGCACGCCCTGCCGCACATCCCCTGCTACTACGTCACCAGCCTCGAGTCCGCCATCCGCCGCATGGTCTTCACCGAGGTCAGCGGCTACTACGCGGCGCCGTTGTCGACCGACATCATCCGCACCAGCGGCGATCCGCAAGGCCAGCAATGCGATCTCTCGGGCACCTTCTTCACGGCATGGTGAGAAGGCTCAGGACGCCTTTTCGGTTCCCGCGGCGGTCGCGCCCTTCTGGTAGAGCAGAAGCGGCTGTGCCCCGTTCTGGATGGTCTCCTCGCTGATGACCACTTCCTTGATGGGCGGCTGGGCGGTGGGAATCTCGAACATCATATCGAGCATGGTCTGCTCGAGGATCGCGCGCAGCCCGCGCGCGCCCGCCTTGTGCTTCTGCGCGTCCTGCGCGACCGCCGACAGGGCACCCTTGGTGAAGCGCAACTTGACGCCGTCCATCTCGAACAGGCGCTGGTACTGCCGGGTCAGCGCGTTCTTGGGCTTGGTGAGAATGTCGATGAGGCTCGATTCGTCGAGCTCGTGCAGAGGTGCGATCACCGGCATGCGGCCCACGAACTCGGGGATCATGCCGTACTTGAGCAGGTCCTCCGGCTGTACCTCGCGCAGAAGCTCCCAGACCCGACGTTCTTTGCGCGACTGAACCTTGGCGCCGAAGCCGATCTGCTTCTGGCCGATGCGCTGCTCGATGATGTCTTCCAGGCCGACGAAGGCGCCGCCACAGACGAACAGGATGTGGGTGGTGTCTACCTGCAGGAATTCCTGCTGCGGGTGCTTGCGTCCGCCCTTGGGCGGGACGTTGCAGATGGTGCCTTCCAGGATCTTCAGCAACGCCTGCTGCACGCCCTCGCCCGACACGTCGCGAGTAATGGACGGGTTTTCCCCCTTGCGCGCGATCTTGTCGATCTCGTCGATGTAGACGATGCCCCGCTCGGCCTTCTCGATGTCGTGATCCGCGTTCTGCAGCAAGCTGACGATGATGTTTTCCACGTCTTCGCCGACGTAGCCCGCCTCGGTCAGATTGGTGGCGTCGGCAATCGCGAAAGGAACGTTCAGGATTCTGGCCAGCGTCTGCGCCAGCAGGGTCTTGCCCGAGCCGGTGGGCCCGAGCAGCAGGATGTTCGACTTGCCCAGCTCCACGTCGTCCGCGCCGACCTTGGCGTCGATGCGCTTGTAGTGGTTGTGGATGGCGACCGACAAAATTTTCTTGGCCCGGTCCTGGCCGATGACGTAGTCGTCCAAGATGTTCTTGATGTCGGCCGGCTTGGGCACCGCGGTCAGGCCGATGTTCTCGCCGTCCTTCTCGATATCTTCGGCGATGATGTCGTTGCAAAGCCCGATGCACTCATCACAGATGTACACCGTGGGGCCCGCAAT
>CAZBIU010000421.1:0-5572 GCA_964491625.1 uncultured Myxococcales bacterium | reverse complement strand
CGCGCGTGAGGATGATCTGGTAGTGGGGCAGGGTGCCTTCCACCTCCAGCAGCACCGCTTCGATCTGCGACGGGTAGATGTTCACGCCTCGGATGATCAGCATGTCGTCGCTGCGGCGGCCGATGCGGCGCATGCGGCGCAGGCTGCGACCGCACGGGCATTGGCCCGGAACCAGCGCAGTGATGTCGCGTGTGCGGTAGCGAATCATGGGCATGGCGAACTTCGAGAAGGTGGTGAGCACCAGCTCGCCTTCTTCACCGTCGGGCAGGACCCTGCCGGTCTCCGGGTCGATGATTTCCGGATAGAAGTGGTCCTCGAAGATGTGCAGGCCGTCGTGCTGCGGGCACTCGATGGCCACGCCGGGACCGATGATCTCGGACAGGCCGTAGATGTCGAAGGCCTGGATGTTGGTTGCGCTTTCGATGTGCTTGCGCATGGACTGAGTCCACGGTTCGGCGCCGAACACGCCCACCCGCAAGGGCAGCGACTTGAAATCGAGGCCGAGCTGGCCCGCGCGATCCACGATGTGCAGGAAGTAGGTGGGCGTGCAGCAGATGGCGGTCACGCCAAAGTCCTTCAGCACCATGATCTGCCGGTCGGTGTTGCCGCCGGAAATCGGAATCACGGTGGCGCCGATGCCCTCGGCACCGTAGTGCGCGCCAAGCCCGCCGGTGAAGAGCCCGTAGCCGTACGCGTTTTGCACGATGTCGCCCTCGTGCACTCCGCACGCCGCCAGGCTGCGCACCATCACCGAGGTCCATACGTCCACGTCCTTCTGGGTGTAGGCGACCACGATGGGCTTGCCCGTGGTTCCGCTCGACGCGTGAACGCGCACGATGTCTCGCAACGACGTGGCAAACAGCCCGAAGGGATAGGTGTCGCGTAGATCCGTCTTGGTGGTGAAAGGTAGCTTGGCGATGTCGGCCAGCGATTGCATGTCGCCCGGCGAAACCTTGCGGCTTTCCAGTCGCTGTCGGAACAGCGCCACGCGATCGCAGGCGTGCCGGACGATGGTCTGCAGTCGGTCGAGCTGCAGCTTGCGCAGAAGTGGGGTCGGCACAAAGTCCGGGGCGCTGGCTGGATGGTAGATGGGTTTGGCTTCTTTGGTCATGGCGTCTTTCCGATGGCAAAGGATTGTCGGCAATATCGAGGTGCGGCGCAAGCGCGTCGAGCACGGTCAGGGTCAAGCGCTCCGTCTTGCACGGCATTGACTCGTCGGCCTGCCAACCGGATGCCTACGCACGCAGCTCGGCTAAAGGTTCTTCCTGCCGCCGCCGTTCTTTGCTTGACGGGCTCTGGGATCTGCCCGATGGATCCATGGGCCGGGAGGTTACCCATGGGGAAGCTCGCGCGGAGTGTCTTTTCTGATGAGCCGGAATCGGCGGATGCAGCTCGGATTGCCGGTAGGGCTCTCCTTGCGCAGTTCGGCGCCGAGGCGCCGAAAGTGGTGCTCGTCTACGCCACGATGAACCATGACCAGCCCGCCGTGCTGACGGGCCTACGCGATGTGCTGGGCACGGACGTGCCGTTGCTGGGCTGCACCGTTCAGGGGTTGGTGTCCAACGATCGCCTGACCGAGGATGGCTTCGCGCTTGCAGTCATGGGGCTCGGCGGTAGCGACCTAATCTGTGCCGCCGCGGTCGAGCGGGAGATCCAGAACGGCTCCAAGGAAAAGGGGCGCCGGCTCGGACAAACGATCAAGCACAGCCTCGGCCGCGAGCCCAAGGTCGTCCTGCTGCTCTATGATCCCTTGTGCGGAGCCGACGTCGAAGCGGTCCTCGAAGGCGTGCAGCTTGCGGTTGACTGCCCGCTCGTGGGCGGGGCCGCAGGCCAGCCCTGGGGCCCTCCGCGGGAAACATTCCAGTTCTGGGACAGGGAGGTCATTTCTCACGGGGTCGTAGGCATGGCGTTGTCCGGTCCCTTCGCGCTCGAAATCGGCCTGTGCCACGGCACGGCCCCAAGTGGAATCGTCAGCGTGGTCACCAAGGCCGCTGGCAATCACGTGCTGGAGATGGACGGCCGCCCAGCCGGCGACGTTTGGCGCGAAACCACCGGGTGTCGGGGCGAAGATTTGGTCCACCAAAGCCATTTTGCAACCTGGGCTCTCGGCGTGGAGAGGAAGGGGACCGGAGGTCAAATCGAGCGCCTGATTCGCGGCGCATTCGGGTTCGATCCGCAGACCAGCGCCATTATCCTTCAGGCCGCGGTGCCGGAGGGAACGCGGGTGATGTTGCATCACAGGACCATCGACAAGGTTCTGGGTGGCACGGAGGCCATGGCCAACGATCTGGCGGCCCGCCTGGGAGCGCGCCGGCCCTGGGCCGTGCTTGGCTTCGAGTGCGCAGCGCGAACATTTCCATTCCTGGGCGAAGCGAACACCCGCAAGGAGCACGAACGCCTGCGCGCCGCCGTGGCGCCCGATGCGGCTTGGCTGGGCATGATGGCCTGGGGTGAGATCGGCCCCTGCGCAGGTAGGCCGGCTTTTCACAACTACAGCTACCCGCTGCTCGTCCTGGCCGACGAAGAGCGGTGAATCTTTGCCGAACCTTACGACAGACCGTTTACTCTGCTAGGCTCGGAATCTCGTGGAAGCCGAGGCGCAGCTTCTGAGAGAAAAGGCCAAGCTCTTGCTACAACGCGAGCGAGAGCTGTTCGAGCTGCGCCTAAAGTTCGATCAGCTTGCCGCTTGGCTGAGCTTCGGACAAGGGCTGCCCGAGCTGTTCCTCAATCGGGGCGATTCGCCGGGGAAGGTGTGGGACCACATTCGCAAAACCCTGGTGGCCAAGTTGCGCCTGCAGCGGGCGCTGCTGCTGGAGGTTCACTCGGAGACCCTGTGTGCCCTCGCTCCCGTCGGCCCAGAACGTCCCTTGTCCAGCGAGGCGCGCTCGCTGCTCGACTCGAAGCCTTGGGGCTTGTGCAACGATCCCACGGCGGGCTCGACTGAACCCGGAATAGCGGCTTTGGCCCAAGCACTCGGCCTGCATCAATTCATGTGGACCCGAATCGAGTGCGTCGGGCGATTACCGATCCTGATGGCGGCGGGTTTTGACCACAGCAAGGCCGCTTTCCAGTCGCCGTTCCTGGACAACGACGTTGCACATTTCAACAATGCCGCCCAACAAGTGGAGTCCTTGCTCGCCAATGCGATTCTGGTGGCTGAGCTAGAAATGGAGAAGAATCAGCTCCGGCAGGCCAACACGACCCTGGAGCAGCAGGACCGAGCTTTGCGGGAAGCCGCCGAGCAGCTGGTCGCCGCCAACTCGACCCTCGAGCAGCGGGTTCGCGAGCGCACCCAGGAGTTGGCAGACAGGAACCGCGAGCTACGCGAGCTTCCGCAGCGTATCCAGACGTCGATCTTGCCGAAATCGACAACCGCCCCGTCCATCACCATTTCGGCACGGATGGTGCCCGCTGAGGAGGTCGGTGGCGACTATTACGATGTGCTACCGGTGTCCGACGGGGCATGGATTGCCGTCGGCGACGTGTCGGGACACGGCCTCGAGGCCGGTCTCATCACCTTCATGCTCCAAAGTGCGGTGGCTACGCTAACCGCAGCTCGCCCCGACGCCAAGCCGAGCGAGCTTGTGACGTTGCTGAACATGGTGATGTACAAGAACATTCGCGAGCGTCTTGAGAGCGACGACCACGTGACGTTCGTGCTTATCCGCGTGTTCGAAGATGGGCGTGTTCTATTTGCCGGCGGTCACGAAGAGCTGGTCATCCGCAGGGCACGAACGGGAACCTGCGAGGCCATTCCGACGCGGGGTGCCTGGCTGGGCGCCGTACCCGACATTAGGACGACCACGGTCGACTTGCAGGTCCACCTCGCTCCTGGAGATCTGTTGGTCGCGTTTACCGACGGTCTTATCGAATCGAGAAACGAGGCGGGCGAGATGTTCGGCATCGAACGTCTCTATAGCGAGATCTCCACCTGGGGCGAGCATGCCACGGACGAGTTATGTGACCGGGTATGGACGAAAGTCCATGCCTGGTGCGCCTGCCCTGAAGACGATGTTTCCTTGGTCGCGGTTCGCTTCAACGGTGCACGGAAAGACTAGCTCGAAGCCGCGCTCCCGCCGCGAAGCTTAACCAAGCGTCGCACGTGGATATAATCGCGAGCCCTCAAGGGCGGAGGGCCCTGGCACCGCTGCCAAGAACATCTCGCTTCGGCGGACCCGGGACAAACTCCGAGGGTGGCATGGCGGGTGTGGTCGGCCAGTTCTGATTCCGCAAGGTGTTGCTGCCGGTCACGACGCCTTTCCGATGGCGAAGGCCTGCAGGTTGGCGGCGTGCAGCTTCTCGGGCAGGGCGGCCTCGATCGCCGCGCGCCACAGAGTGTCGGCAAGATCGAGGTGCCGCGCAAGGGCGCCGAGCAGGGCGACGTTCAGGCTCTTCTTGTTCGATAGCTTCGACTCGTCGACCATGCCGGGCTCGACGAGGACGCCGCCCGTCTTCAACATCGGCCGCGCAATCTCGACTTGGCTTTCCGCCAGCACCACCAAGTAGTCGGCCTGGCCGGGCGGTACCATGGGCGAATACACCTTGCTGCCGAAGCGTACGTCGCTCGACACCGAGCCTCCGCGCTGGCTCATGCCGTGGATTTCGCTCTTCTTCACGTCGAAGCCGGCGCGAAACACGGCGCCAGCGAAGATATCCGAGGCCTTGAGCACGCCTTGCCCGCCAAGGCCGGCGATGACGACGTTGGTTGTTGTACTACTTTGGGGCATGACTGGCTTTCTCCCGAGCTTTGATCGCGCCCGCGGCAAGCAGGCAGGGCCGGCGCGCGATGATCAGAGTCAGCTCGTCCTTCGCCAGCGCCTCGCGCACGATGCGCGTGATGTCCGCCGATTCGCGGATGGGATCGATTTCGACGATGTTCTTGATGCCGAGCGAGCGCGCCAGATCCTCGAACACCACGCGGCCGGTGCCCTCGTGGTTGAGGCGCCGTCCCGTGCCGGGGTGCTCTTGCAGGCCGGTCATCGCCGTGGTGCCGTTGTCGAGGATGATGAGCACGTGGCCGGTAGGCGGCGGGTTGTACACCATCTCGACCAGGCCCGTGATGCCGCTGTGGACGAAGGTCGAATCGCCGATCACGCTGACCACGCGTCGGGCTTCTGCGGGCGGCAACGTGTGGCGCAGGCCTAGGCCCACCCCGATGGCCGCGCCCATGCAAACGCAGGTGTCCATGGCCGAAAACGGCGGCAACACGCCCAGGGTGTAGCAGCCGATGTCGCCCGCTACGATGCAGTCGAGCTCGTGCAGCGCTTCGAAGACATTGCGGTGCGGACAGCCGGGACAGAGCT
Source organism: uncultured Myxococcales bacterium (assembly GCA_964491625.1). Taxonomy (GTDB): domain Bacteria; phylum Myxococcota_A; class Polyangia; order Fen-1088; family Fen-1088; genus Fen-1118. The sequence continues at coordinate 269 of CAZBIU010000421.1, read as the reverse complement.
CAGGCGGCTTGCCGGCAGGCGGCGCCGCCTCGGGCGAGGTGTCGCGGGCGATGATGCGGCGGACGCGTTCGACGTTGAGCTCGCCGAAGCGATACATCTCGGGCTTGTTCTCGACCGCGATCCCGGCGGTGCGCGCGGCTTCGTAAAGAAGCGGGTCGCCCTCTTCGACCACCAGGCAGCGGTCCACGGAGGCCGCGAACGCGCGCATGGTCTCGACGGGCAGGGGATAGGTAAGCCCGATCTTCAGCACCTTGGCGGTTGGCTCGGCC
>CAZBIU010000420.1:0-5585 GCA_964491625.1 uncultured Myxococcales bacterium | reverse complement strand
CTCGTCGCGTAGGGTTAGGCACGGTACTCTCAGGAAATAGGCCTCTTTCTGAACGCCGCCCGAGTCGGTACAGATGGCCTGCGCGTGACGCTCGAGCTGGATCATGTCGAGGTACCCCACGGGATCGATGATTCGAACGGACGGCGCGGGTGTGATGCCGAACTTCTCGAGGGACTTCTTGGTGCGGGGATGCAGGGCTAGGACCACGACAATCGGCAGGCGGCCCAATCCAGCGAAAATGGCACGGAGGCGGCCCGGATCATCGGTGTTCTCCGCCCGGTGGATGGTCCCAAGCACGTAGTTTTTCGGAGTCAATCCAAGCTGTACCAGGATTTGCGACTGGCGCGCGGCCCTGTCCTGGGCGTGCAAGATGGCATCGAACATGATGTCGCCAGTGTTGCGCACGACCAGGGGTCTTCCACTCGGGGTCTTGACCTGTTTCCCTTCATGAAGGCCCTCGGCTTGCAGGTTGGCGATGGCTGTCGTGGTCGGGCCGAAGAGGTACTGAGATAGATGATCGGTGAGGACGCGGTTCTGTTCCTCGGGCATGCACCGGTTGAAGCTGCGCAGCCCCGCCTCCACGTGCGCCACCGGGATGTGGAGCTTGGACGCGGCCAGGGCCCCGGCCAGGGTGGAATTGGTGTCACCGTACACCAGTACCAGGTCCGGCCTTTCGGCGAGCATGACCTCCTCGAGCTTTTCGAGCATGCGGCCGGTCTGGGCGCCGTGCCCCCCGGAGCCGACGCCAAGATGGTGGGTCGGCTTGGGGATGTCAAGCTCACCGAAGAAGATGTCCGACATATTGGGGTCGTAGTGCTGACCGGTGTGGACGATGTGTTCGATGATACGTCCGGCATATCGCTCCCGCACGAGCCGGCTCAACGCGGCGGCCTTGACGAACTGTGGGCGGGCCCCCACGACCGTGATGATCTTCATGTGCAAGCGCCGCGCCTAACGGCCGGGTGGGCGGTGTCTTCCGCGGGCGACACGGGCGCAGTGCGGATCTCGTGTGCAAGGTTGACTGACGGGCGGGCGTCGTCGATGCCGCAGCCGCGGCCGGCTAGGATGTTCTCGTACACCCTTGTGTGCAAATCCGTGAAGCCCTCGGTAAACTCCAGCTCCTGCCCATCCATGAGGATGGACCGGAACGTAGTCTTTTCTCCCGGCCGCGCAGCGAAGGGCAAGTCAGCTGCATCTACGGATAGAAACCAAGACACGCGCGCCTTGTCGAGCTCGAGAAAACCCGCCATGCGCGATGCCGAGTTGAGGTGCACGCGACAGTCGCGCACACCGCCGAACAGCCACAAGAGGAGGTCGAAGAGGTGTATGCCGATGTTGGTCGCGATGCCGCCCGATTTCTCGAGAGCACCCTTCCACGACGTGTGGTACCAAGCGCCGCGGGCCGTAACGTAGGTCAGGCGCACCTCGCGCTTGCGCCGAACCGGCTCTGCGTCGAGAGCCGCCTTGAGAGCGACGAGCTTGGGGTGCACGCGGAGCTGCAGGATCGTGTACACCCGGCGCCCGGTCTCATTCTCCAGGTCTTGGAGGGCGTCCAGGTTCCAAGGGTTGATGACCAATGGCTTTTCGCAAATGACGTCCGCGCCTATACGTAGGGCCAGACGGCAGTGGGCGTCGTGCAAGTAGTTGGGCGAGCAGATAGACACGTAGTGTACCCGCTTGTCCTCGGGGCCGCGCCGCAGCTTCTCCAGATGACGGTCGAAGCGCTCAAACTCGGTGAAGAAGCGGGTGTCGAAAGCGAATTGGTCGAGCCGGCCCACCGAATCGTGCGGATCCACGGCCGCGATCAGCTGGTTCCCGGTGTCCTTGATGGCCTTGAGGTGGCGCGGCGAGATATACCCCGCGACCCCGGTCATAGCGAAATTCTTCGGCATGTCGATTCCTGAAGAGGTCACCCGGTTGATCGCACAGGTTGGGAGTGATGGCAAGCGCCACCGGCACCTCCTTCGTGAGACCGCCAGCAGCGGAAGCGGACGGTCATTTTGTCGCGACAGTGATTAGGAACGTACCCAGGCGGTCCTCTAGCGGCGACAGTTGAAGCAGCCGTTCATAGAGGTTGTATAGCGGGAGCATTAGGCTCGCGCCCTTGCTCTCGACGTAACGATACGTCATGCCTCCGAGACCTCGGACCTGGACGTCTCGGAACCCAGCCTGTCGAATCTCGTCCTCAAGCTGCGACCGGTGGAGAAGCACTTCGTTCTCCGTCTTCCCCTTGCTCGAAAACAAGGGCGACCGCGGATGCCGATACAGCCACATGGACGGACTCTGTATGTTGGGATCGTACGCAAACAGACGCCCGCCGGGGGCCAATAGGCGATGGCCTTCAGCCAAGACACGCACGCGATCCTGCGCCAAGGCGACGTGATGCAGGACCCCCGAGTAGCAGATGATCTCCTGACTGCCTCCCGGCAACTCGGTGTGGAAGATGTCACCGACCAGGAAATCGACTCCCGGCGTCGCAGCCTTGGCGTAGTCAACGGCCCGCGGTGAGATGTCCATGCCACATCGGCGAAGTCCGAATCGATTCAAACGCCGTATGAACGCGCCGGTCCCACAGCCCAGATCGATGCAACGCTCCCCGGGCTGGGGCCGCACACGCTGCTGGAATGCCGCCAGGAGCCGGTCATAGGCCCTGTCGGAAAGCACGTCATAGTCGCCGTGCTCTGTTACGAACTGATCGAAGAACTCCACCTCACGGCGGATTTTTTCGTCTGCAGAGATGCTCACTCACCGCCTCCGGCGCCACGAACGATGCGTGGAACAGGCAGGGGGACAATATAGTCCCCGCGGAAACCCTGGGCGGTCAACTTGGGGATCAGCTCGTCAGCAATGTGCCAAGACAGAAGCAAGGCGTAGCGGGGCTGATCCGCAAACAGACGCGATTCCTCGATCACGGGAATCAATGTTCCAGGTATGTACTTCCCTATCTTGTACGAACCTTTGATCTCCACTACGCAGTCCAGGATTCCATCGTCCAGGCCAACGTAGTTGATGAGGGTGCTGGCCCGGGAGGGGGCGCCCACGCCGTAAATGTGGTCGCCAGCAGAGCGAATCTGGTTGAGCAGTCCATAGAGCGCGAGCTTCGAGGACACGACCCCCGCGCGGAAACCTGCGATCCGCTCGTCGGTGAGCGCTCGTCGCTCGACCTCGAGGATGCCGCGCACACTGTCGTCGACGGGGTACTTTCCTTTGCGCGCGGCGTATACGCGGATCGAGCCTCCATGGGTGGGAATGCGTTTGGCGCGAATGACCTCAAGTCCGTGCGTCTGCAAGAGATATTGGAGGCTGGTGAGGGAATAGTAGCGAAGGTGCTCATGATAAATCGTGTCGTATTGCAGAGTTTCAAGCAAAGAAACCCAGTAGTGCGACTCACTGATGAAGATACCATCTTCAGCCAAGAGACCGAGAATGCCCCGCATGACTTCCTGCACGTCTTCAATATGTGCGAAGACGTTCGTGGCTGTGACGATCCGTGCCCGTCCGTCTTCCGCGACCACTGTCTCGACGGCCTTCTTGCCGAAAAATGATATCAGCGTGCGGATGCCGCGCGCGTTGGCCAGGTTGCCTGCGTTGGTAGGCTCGATTCCCTTGACGCGACAACCGCCTTGCTGAAAATTGCTAAGCAAGGTGCCGTCGTTCGAACCGATGTCCACGACAAGATCGCTAGGCCGAAGCGGATAGAGCCGCGAAACCTCGGCGAACATCTCGGCAAAGTTATCGCGCAGAATCTTGGTTGTCCCGCTGGTATAGGGGTAGGTCGGGGGAAAGAGGATGGCGGGGTCCACGATCAAGCCCAACTGGGCCAGCCCACAACGGCGACACGACAACACCTGCGCCGGGTAGGCCGGCTGCTCCCGCGGCCGCTCGCCAATCGATGGCATGCCGTTGACCGGGGGCAGGTATCCAACGAAAAATATCGGATCCAGCTCCGATGACTGACAAACTTGGCAGGCTTCCACAACTACGCTGCCGCCCGATCCGGCGGCCAGCTTGACTTTGTCATTCATGGGACGATTCTTCCTTCCTGTTCAACGTACCAGCGAACGGTTCGCTGCAGACCCTCTTCGAGGGATATTCGTGGGCTGTACCCTAGTTGGCGGAGCTTGACAATGGACGGACAGCGACGTGAAGTGCCTCCGGGCTGTAAGGGATTGGCCTGGACGATCACGGACCGTCCCATCGCGTGACCGAGCCCGGCGACCAGTTGCTTGATGGAGATCTCCTGGTCGGTTCCCACATGGTAGACGTTGAGATGCTCACCGGAGGCGATCAAGCGCAATACCCCGTCGACGAGATCATCGATATAGACGAAGGCTCGCGTTTCATCACCGGTGCCCTGAATGGGGAGCGTGATGGTGCCCGGCGTTGCGCGTGCAAGATCGTGAAGGCGACGAACCAGCTGCGGGATGACATGCTCGTTGCCCATGTCGGGGCCGTAGCAATTGTGGGGACGGAAGATGACTACTCGGGAGAAGTGCTTGCGTCCGTAGTTGACCGCCAGCAATTCCGAGATGATCTTTCCACCGCCATAAGAATAGCGAGGATTTAGTACGTCTGGCACCGAGAGCGGAGCAGTCTCGTCGGCTGGCAGCTTCGGCGGGGTTTGATAGACCTCGGAGCTGGAGGCGAGAACGAGGTCCCGCACGCCGTGGGCCAGGCAGCCATCAAGCACGTTCATCATGCCCTTGACGGCAACCTCGAGCACCAGCTCGGGCTTGGTGTAGAAGAATTCAGTACCGTTGATGTATGCCAAGTGGAGGACGCTGTCGACACCGGCTACCGCACTGGCAACGACCGCGGGATCGCGAATGTCGCCCTGCACCAGCTCGAGACGTGCGCACTGGTCCCCAACGATATCGCTAAGCCGGTGACGAGAACCGCGGGATTCGTTGTCAAGCGAGCGAACGTAGGCACCCGCCGTGAGCAGCCCTCTCACCAGCGCGCTACCAATGAATCCTGTTCCCCCGGTCACGAGAAACCGGCTACCCGAAATGTTCATGTAGACTTCCTTCTCAGAACGACGCTACTTGGGCCACGCCGAAGATAGCTGGTCCCGAAGGCGTACACAAACCATTGGAAATAGTCAGGCAACCAGCGAAGGACCTTGAACCGGCTTTGTCCTTGCTTGCGCTCGTGCCATTCCACGGGTACCTCGCCAACCTTCCACCCTAGCCGGTGACACTTCAGCAGGAGCTCGATGCTGTAAGTAAAGCCCCTCTTTGATTCGAGGGGCACATCGCGCAGAAGGCGCTGCGAGAACAGCCGAAAGCCGTTGGACGGGTCGCGGGTCGGCACCCGCGCGACGTGAAAGAGAACCCAGGCGGAGCTGCGAACGATCGCAGCCTTGAGTGGCGGACAGTCCACCATGCGGCCACCCGCAACAAATCGGCTGGCGCAGACGACATCACAACCCTCTTTGAACTTCGCCACCATCGCATCGAGCCTAGGCGCGTTGTAGTCATCGTCCGCCGGAAAAACCAGGACAGCCGGAGCGCGGCTTTCGGCGAAACCTGTCGTCACTGCGCCGAAAGCGAACCGGCCGCGGTTCTTGATACGCGCGATCGGCA
>CAZBIU010000419.1:0-5626 GCA_964491625.1 uncultured Myxococcales bacterium | reverse complement strand
GGTGCCAGTAGAATGACCACTTCAACGCCACTTTTTCGCAGGCGCGCGACCTCTGCGCGGGCTGCTTGGTTCGGATCCGCGGCCTTCAGCCCGGCCTTGGCAGCGGTCTCACCGTCGGCGACGCCCACGACGCCGATCTTGATTCCGCCCACGTCGACGCTGCGCGACGGCTCGACGAAGGGCACATTCGGCAGGTTGACCGCCAGCCGCTTCGGGCTGACGGCACCCGCGCCCAGGGCCAGGTCGTCCGCCCCAATCGCAGCGCCGCCAAAGGGCAGCCTGCTCACCTCTTTTGCGAGAAACTCCGCGCGCAAACGGGCCGCGGGCATCCGGGCGGGCGAGATCTCCCCCGCCGGGAAGAGCAGTCCACCGGCGTCCACAAGCAAGGCCTCCTTCGTCTTGCCAGCCGCCTTGCGAACCAGCGCCGTGAAGCGCGCAAAATCGCCTAGCGGGTCACTCGTGCAACCGCAGGGCTCCAAGGTTCCATGCGTCTCGGCGGTGTAGAAAACGACCGCGCGGCGCTCATGGACCTTGGCGGTATTGGCCTGGGGCCACGCCGCCCTTGGGAAGAGAGCGCCGCCAGCCGCAAGAAAAAAAACGCACAACCGACGGTCCATTGAGGTCGAAAGCTCGCACATCCTGCCTCTTATGTCGAAGACGGGGGATTGTTAGTGACGCGAAGCGTCTGCGTGACGCGGAAATCTGCACAAATCGTCCAAGAACTGCAAATACTCGAAAGAAGCAGCTTCGCCTTGACAATTGGCTGCGTTATAATCACTCTCACCCGCTGGCTCACGACGAGCTTCACAAGGAATCTAGAACCATGGCCGTCACCCTAAGACTCACCCGATGCGGAGGCAAGAAGGCCCCCCACTACCGTGTTGTTGCCGCAGATGAAAGAAGTCCGCGCGACGGCCGGCTCATCGAACAGATCGGCATCTACGATCCTCGTCAGGATCCGCCCAAGGTCAGCCTCGATCTGGCCCGGCTGGATTATTGGTTGGCCTCGGGTGCGGTTCCCAGCGAAACGGTTGGGCAACTCATCAAGAAGGCCCGGCGTTCGGCCGCGGCTGCACCTGCGAAGGCGTAGTTGTGACTGAGGGCGACCCTTCCCCCTCCGCTGTTGCCGCTGACAAGGCTCCTCCTGCCTTGCGGGAGCTCGTGCTGTATCTGGCGCGTGCCTTGGTCGAGCATCCGGACGAGGTGGTTGTCGAACAGATCGAAGAGCCCGATGCCACGGTATACGAGCTCAAGGTCGCCGAGTCCGATCTCGGCCGCGTGATCGGCCGCCAGGGGCGCACCGCCAAGGCGCTTCGCACCGTCCTCTCCGCCGCCTCGGCCAAGATGAAGCGCCGAGCGATTCTCGAAATCCTCGAGGATTAGCGTGAAGGGCGCAGGCAGCCGCCAGCCTGCCCAAGTTGGTGGCGGGGAACCGTGGCTGCCGTTCGGTGTCTTGCGGCGCCCGCACGGGAGGCGCGGGGAGATTCTGCTTGCGCCCTACAACGTCGATGCGGATCGTGCCTGGGCAGCGACGTTGCCGATGGAGGTGCGATGGCTCAAGGATGGGTGCTCGCGCGACGTTGCCATCGTCGCCAGCCGGCCGGTGCCGGGCGGCTTTCTGGTTCGCTTCTCGTCGGCCGAGAGTCGGGAGGTGGTGGCAGAGCTTGCGTCAGGCGAGGTGCAGTTTCCTCGGCCACGGCTGCCAAGCTTGTCGACGGAAGAGTTCTACGTGGAGGACGTGGTCGGATTTGCGGCATGGTCGGTCGGCGGTCAGCGGCTCGGCCAGGTGGTGGGAAGCTACTGGAATGGCGCCCACGACGTGATCTCGATTGCCGCCGACGACGGCAGCGAGCGGTACCTGCCGGTGCTTCCCGGGTTCGTCCTGGGATTCGACATCCGTGCGCGCCGGCTGACGGTGGATCTGCATGAGTGATAAATCCTCGTCGGCGCCGCTTCTCGATGTAGAGATCGTCTCGCTCTTTCCCGAGATCTTCGACTCGTTTCTTGCCACGAGCCTCTTGGGCAAGGCCATCGCCTGCGGGATCGTGCGCGTGTCGCGAACCAATCCGCGCGAATTCGCCAAGGGTCGGCATCGCAAGGTGGACGATGCACCCTACGGTGGCGGTCCGGGCATGGTGATGATGCCGGAACCGTTGGCCGCCGCCATCGAGAGCATCGAGGCAGAGCGTGGCCCGGCTCATCGAGTTCTGCTTGCCCCGTCGGGGCGGGCCTTCGATCAGTCGCTGGCGGAGACTTTCGCGGCGCGGGGGCGCTTGCTCCTCATCTGCGGTCGCTACGAGGGCATCGACGAGCGCATCGTGGACCTCTTTCTGCCCGAGGTGGTCAGCATCGGAGACTACGTGCTGGCCGGCGGCGAGATGGCGGCGGCGGTCATGATAGAAGCCGCCGCCCGCTTGGTTCCCGGCGTGCTCGGCTGCGAGGAATCGACGGTGGACGAATCGTTCTCTGCCCGGCGGCTCGAGTATCCCCAATGGACCCGGCCGCCGTCTTTTCGGGGGCGTGACGTCCCCGAGGTGCTTCTTTCTGGAAATCACGCCCAGGTTGCGGCGTGGCGAAGGCTTGAGTCCCTGCGCCGAACTGTGGCGCGGCGGCCTGATCTCGTCCTGCGTTATCCGCTGTCGGACGAGGAGAATCGCCTGCTGGACGGCGGATCCTCAGCGCGTCATAAACGGTGATCGCCACGGGGATAAGGAGGAGGGGATGGGGCGAACATGCGTCGAGAATGCATCGAGGAATAGGCGACAGAATAGCAGGCGGCTATTGACTAACTGTCGCCTTCCGCGTAGTAATTACGCCCCTTATTGAAGAGCGGAGCCATGAGCACCCACCCCCTGATCCGAGAAATCGAAAGTTCGTTCCGCCGGGAAGGCCTCCCGGATTTTCGTCCTGGCGACACCGTCCGGGTGCATACCCTCATCAAAGAAGGTGAAAAGGAGCGCGTGCAGGTCTTCGAAGGCGTGGTGATCGATCGCCGTAGCGGGTCCGCGCTGGCGTCCTTCACCGTGCGCAAGATCTCCTACGGCGTCGGCGTCGAACGCGTGTTTCCGCTGTATTCGAGCCGCATCGATAAGGTGGAGCTGGTTCAGCGTGGTCGTGTGCGCCGTGCGCGCCTCAACTACTTGCGCCAGCTGCAGGGCAAAGCCGCACGCATCAAGGGCGAGCGCCAGACTAACGCCGAAGCCGCTGCGCCAGAGGCACCTGCGCCGGCCACAGCACCGGCGTAATTAGTCGAGGTCGAGCTCTCAGCCCGCAGTCCTCGCGCAGGCCAGTGGCAGGTCAGCACGCCTGGAAGGCGTCCTCGACATGCAGGACCTCGGATGGACTGCCGTCGGGCGAGAAGGTTACTCCCACCACGTCGAAGCGAAACGCGGTCGCCACCGGTTTCTCCTCGTCCAGGTACAGCCGGGCCGCGCGGCGGATGCGAGCACGCTTGCTGGCATTGATGGTCTCGAGCGGGTGGCCGCGCTCGACCCCGGTTCTCGATCGAACCTCGACGAAGACACAAAGGCCATCCCGAGTCGCGACTAGGTCGATTTCGCCTTGCGGCCTTCGCAGTTGCGAGTTGTGATCGTGTAGCCTCGCTCCTCAAGAAAGGATGCAACCAGCGCCTCGGCCCGTTGACCAAGCGCGAGCCTCTTGCTCGGACCGCGACCCACCATCACACGGCTCTGCTGACGCTCGCATTCGAGCGGCGAAGAAAAGTGCGCTACTGCGAGACCTGGTTGCAGGTGGCTGCCTGGCCACCCTGGCAGGCAATGGGCGTCTGCGCCCCGTTGGCTACCAAGAAGTCCTTGCACAGGCAGAGCTTCTGGCAGCAGATCCGACCCCTTACGAAGGGAACGCCACACACGAAGCCGCCCTTGCAGCGGCGGTCGCTGGAGTTGCTGTTGTCGCGGAGCTGGTTCGGCTCGCAGTCGCTGTCCTGGCTGCAGCTTGCCGAGCAGTATGCACCGGTGGGCGGGTTGATCTCTTGCGCATTGGGATCCACGACCGGCTTGAGGCAGATGCGGCTGGGGCATTCCAAAGCTTCCGAGTTGAACACCCCTTGCTGCGGACCTGCATCGGCGAGAACGTCGCAAGGTCGGCCGATGGCCTTGTCTTCACAGCCTGTGTTACCCAACGCCACAGCGATGAGGCCGAACGCGGCTAACAGTGATAGCCGCAAAACAGCAGGTCGTAGCTTGTAGGTTTTGGCACACACTTTGTGGCTCATCGAAGGACTCCTTCCGTCCGGTTGGGCCGCGAACAGATTCAAGTGGGGCTAGGCGCCAAGGACGGTCATCTTAGCCAGCGAAAGCACCCTGTCAACAGGGAATCGCAACTCTGCGCTCACAGGTTTTGCCCCGAGGATCCGCTAAGTTAGATAGCCTCGTCTTCCGCGGTTCTCGCTTGACACTCCCACCCCCCCTGCCTAGGATGGCTCGGTTTTTTTAGCCTATTTAGCGACGATCGCGGATCGTCTCTTTCGACGCAAGTCGGGCGGGCGATGTGCGACTGTTAATCCTCAGTAAGCTTGGTTAGTGTGTTCAGGTAGGCGACACCGTCCCGTAAGCAGGCCAAATCCATCTTTTGCCCGCCCGTGTTGGCCAGGCGGGCGCCATCTAGTGAGGTCCATCCATGAGCCGTGAAAAGGGCTGCGCTCTATTCCTCGTGTTCGCTGTCACCATGGCAGTCGCGACCGACGCCTATGCGAAGAAGAAGCCGAAGGCATCCCAAGGCGCGGAGCCGGACTCGACTTCGGCCCCGGCGTCGTCTTCACCGGCAGCTTCGGACACGCCCTCGCTGACCTCGGGCAAGAGCAAGAAGAGCAAGAAGGGCGCTGCACCGGTTGCTGCGCCGCTGACGGGCGGAGGCGGATCGGACGCCATCGACCGCGGCGACAAGTTCTACGCCCGCAACGACTTCTACATGGCCTCCATCGAATACAACAAGGCCATCGAAGATCAGTCGAGCGACGAACTTAGCCGGCAGACGGCCGAGTTCAAAATGGGCAAGACCCTTTACAAGCTGCACTTCTACTCCTCGGCGATCAGCTACTTCGACCGCATCGTGCAGAAGGGCCAATCCCACCCCCACTACAACGAGACGCTGCAGTGGCTGGCTGCGCTCACCCGTGACGTGCCCGATTCGGCCGGCGTTTTGGAGAAGATCGGCAAGTACGATCGCTCCGAGCTCGAGAACCCGCAGCTCGCGGCCGTGCGCGACGAGCTCTACTTCCTGCTCGGCAAGTTCAACTACCAGAAGAACAAGTTCAAGGAGGCGGTCGAGCTCTTCAACATGGTGAACCCGAAGAGCCCGTTCTACGTCCAGGCCAAGCTGTTCGAGGGCGCGACCCACGTGCGCGAGTACAACGCGAAGCCGGCCGTGGAGGCCTTCAAAGAGGTCTTACGGGTGGCCGAGGAGAGCTCGGATCCCAAGGTCAAGCCTTTCCAGGATCTCGCCAATCTGTCCCTGGCGCGTGTGTTCTACTCGACCGGGCAGTTCAACCTTGCGACCAAGTACTTCGATCGTGTTTCCCCTGATTCCTACGACTGGCCGAACAGTTTGTTCGAGTCGTCCTGGGCCAACTTCATGCTCAAGCAGCAGGGGTATTCCAAGGCGCTTG
>CAZBIU010000418.1:0-5635 GCA_964491625.1 uncultured Myxococcales bacterium | reverse complement strand
CGCCGCGCTCGACCAGATGGGTCGCGAAGGAATGGCGCAGCTTGTGGGGAGAGATCGCCTTGCGGATGCCGGCCGCCCGTGCGAGGGCCGTGATGATCTTCCAGAATCCCTGCCTGGTCATGCCATCCCCGAAACGTGTCAGAAAGACCACGTCGGTGGTGGACGCGCTGGTCTTGCCCAGGAAATGGGGGCGCGCGGTTTCGATGTAGGTTCGCAAGGCTGCGATGGCAGCCTCACCGAGTGGGACGAGCCGCTGTTTCTTGCCCTTGCCGAAGGCGACCAGATAGCCGGCGTCCAGGTTCACATCGCCGAGTCGGAGCTTGACCAGCTCGGAGACCCGCAGGCCGGCGGCGTACAGGGTTTCCAGCATAGCCCCGTCGCGCAGGCCGCGCGGCGAAGATCGATCCGGCACCGCCAGCAGTTTGTCCACTTCATCTAAGGTGAGAAAGACAGGCAACTTGCGCCCGAAGCGCGGCAGGTCGATCTCCTCGGTTGGGTTGCCTTCGCAAAGCCGCTCGGAGCGCAGGAACTTGAAGAGCTGCCGCTGAGCGACCAGCGTGCGCTCCTGGGACCGAGCGCTCAGCCGCTGGCCGGTCAAGGTGGCCAGATAGTCGAGCACGTCCAGGGGACGGACAGCGGTCACGTCGGCGATCCCGCGTCCGTCGAGGAAGCGCGCGAAGACGGCCAGGTCGTGCCCGTAGGCCGAAACCGTGGCGACGGACAGCTCGCGTTCCACCCGCAGGTGGTCGAGAAATTGCTGGATCGCCAGGTCGATGCCGAGTCCCACCCCTGGATCGTCGGGCCGGTCAAAGGTGCGCGCAAGTTATTTTCGGGAAGAGAGGGTTGCCTCCATGGCCGTGGTAGGCTTCGCGGCATGAAGACGCGCATCGGCGACAGGGACTTGGCCTATCGGGCGGTGGGCGAGGGACGGGTGGTCATCTTGGTCCACGCCTTTCCGCTCGATGGACGGATGTGGATGGACACCGCGGACGCCCTGGCGGGAAAGTGCCGGGTCATCGCGCCGGACATGTGCGGCTTTGGAGAATCAGATCTGGGCGACGGCCGGCACGCCATCGCCGACATGGCAGATGACGTGGCGGCGCTGATGGACAACCTGGGTATCGCGAAGGCGACCGTGGGTGGCATGTCGATGGGCGGGTACGTGTCGCTGGCCTTCGCCGCTCGCCATCGCGATCGCTTGGAAAAGCTTATCCTGGCCGACACGCGGGCCGCTGCGGATTCGGATACGGCGCGGGCCGGTCGGGCAGAAGCGCTGGCCCTGGTAGAAACAGGAGGCGTCGAAGCCTATGCCGAGCGCCAGGTCGCCGCCCTGCTGTCGCCCTCGGCCGGTCAAGCGGTGAAAGACCGGGTGCGCGGCCTCTGTCGGCAGAAGCCCGACGGCGTGTGCGCCGGTATCCGCGCCCTGCGCGACCGTCCCGACCGCCGCGCCGAGCTTGCCAGCATCACCTGTCCTACGCTGGTTATCGTGGGCAAGGAGGACAAAATCTCGCCGCCGGGCGAGATGGCAGCAATCGCGGGCGCGATTTCAGGGTCTTCTTTTGCGGAAATTGCAGGTGCAGGTCACTTGAGCAATTTGGAAAATCCGTCGGATTTTGTTGCAGCAATTGCCAACTTCATCTAGTCCAATGGCTATCATGTCGCGCACATCGTTATTCGGTTTGCTGGTCGCAGTGCCGGTTCTCGCAGCCGCTTGCAGTAACAACACCTCGTCGTCGACCCCGCCGAATGTGACTCTCAAAGACACGTCGGGAAACGTCTTCACGCTGGCCACCACGTCGGGATTCTACGGCTTGACTGCCAACGACCCGAATCTGACGCCGCTGTCGTGTGAGACCGCCTACGACGGGGCGGTCGATGCCTTCGCCCTGGTGCCCGATTCACAACTCCTGCGCATCCACGCGGTCCAGATTCCGCCCTACGGCTACATCTCGTTCAATCCGGCCGAGCCTGGGCATCCTGTCGTGTGCGAGACTGACGACGATTGCGGTGCGAACCTCTTCTCGCCTGCGTTCACCTGCCTTTATGGGCTTTGCCAATACGTCAGCAGCACGACCAGCATGAAGACCATCGACGTAATCGCGCTCTGTGAGGCCGACATTCCGTGGCCCAAGGCCTGCCCCTACGTCACCAATCCGCTCTTTGCCCAGCGCATGGAGGAGGTTTCGGCGGTGTGCGGCTCTAACACGAACTGCTCGACTGTTCCTGCCGATTGCTTGCAGCCTGCGCCCGTCGCGCCGATCCCCGACGCCGCAGCCGAGCCCGCGGCACCTCCGGTTGACGCTGGGGCCGGCGCGGTCGACAGCGGAACCTGAACCAGCACAACGACTTAGCCGAAATCACGCTTTTCCTTTCTGGACAAGCAGGTGATGGCCGCTACACTTTGGGCAGATGTTGTTCGCGCCGAGCAGTCGTTCGAAAGCAGCTCCGTCGGAAGGGGTGGACAGGGATAGAAAGGGCCGCATCGAGGTGCGGCGGTTCGCGGGGCCGGCGCGTTACGCAAGAATGATGGCTCCCGTTCGCGTCGCGCACGTCACCGACTTGCACGTCGGCCGGGTGACGCCGTTTGCGATTCAGCGTCAGGCGCAAGCGCTAATCAACGCAGAAAAGCCGGACCTGGTCTTGATCACCGGCGATTTCGTGTGCCACAGCCAGCTCTATCTCGACCAACTCAGTCATCTCATGGAGGGATTCTGCGCCCCGGTGGTGGCAGTGCTGGGCAACCACGACTACTGGGCGGGCGCCGAAGAGGTGTGCCTGACCCTGCGTCGGGCAGGCGTCGAAGTGCTACGCAACCAAAACACGACGGTTACGGTGCGGGGCCAGGCCATTCAGCTGGTCGGCCTGGACGACGCCTACACCGGACACGCTAGCCCCGACAAAGCCGTCGCAGGGCTGCGGCGCGATTTGCCCACCCTGGCGCTGTCGCACATTGCCGAGGAAGCCGATCAGCTTTGGCGCCACGGCATTCCACTCGTGCTCTCGGGCCACACCCACGGCGGCCAGATCACGCTGGCGCGCCTGCACGAAATCACCCTGGGTCGCATCGGCGGCCACAAGTACCTGCACGGCCTTTACGGTTCCCGGCAGGCCAATGACAACGCGGGCGCGGTCTACGTCGGGGCTGGCATCGGCGCCGCGGTGATGCCGTTCCGATTCGGCGAACGGGGAAAGCGCGAGGTCACGATCTTCGAGCTCGGCGTGGCGCCCGGTCAATTCGCCGAGCACCACGAAGAACAAGAGGCCAAGACCGGGCGCTTGGTCTCGTCCGCGAAGCTTCGGCGCCGCATGGCCAAGGTGGTGCGCAAACGCGCCCGCCGGGCAAGCCAGCGCACCCTCGAGATCCCGCGTTTCTGAGTCGAGGGTAGAGCGAGTGCCGATAGGTAGTGGTCCGCGATGCGTGACCAGCAAGAGCTGCCCCGGCAAAACTTGCCCATAGCTGGACGACTGCTGCAGGAGTTGCCGGGCGGGCAAGTTGCAGAGATGCGACCACGTGAGGCTTGCCTCGACAATGACAGTCAATTCCTTCCGCTCTGGTCTGGGAGAGATCGCGATCTGACCATGGGCGCCGACGGCATGGTTCTTGTATTCCTCTCACGCGTGGAGGTTCCCAGCATGACCATGCCTATCAACGATGCTCAGTCCCCCGATACCATCAACGATATCGCTATGCCGGCGGTATTCTCCGGAAATCAAAGAGACCTCGATGCCATGGCGACGAATCCCTCTCCTCGCCGGCGCGTGCCGTGGCCCACCCTCTTGATGAGCGGTACCGTTGTCCTGGTCGTTGTGCTGCTCGGCAGTCTTTGGGGAAAATCGGGCAGTCGGCCTTTGGCCTCCGGGGCGCTGGCAGTGCTTCGCCCGGCCCACCTCCAACCAGCACAGGGCCTTTCCGAGCCAACCGCGGCTCGCTTGGACATTCAAAGCAATCCTGCGGGCGCAACAGCTCTCGACACGAGCGATGCGACGGCTCTTGGTAAGCCGTCCTTCGACAAGAATTCATCGGCGGGCCGTCGCGGACGGCCGATCGCGCACCGGCAAGGTCAGCTGGCCGGCCCGAAAGAAGATGCGTGGCTAGCACACTGATCTGCAAAGGCCGCCCCCGTTTGCCCTGCCCGGCGAACAATTTCGGCTCGACGACGGACTTCGAGCTGGCCCCGTGACGTCGCACCCCCTGTCGCCGGATGACAGTCCTTTACAAATTCTAGGCTTTTGAGGTATGAATTCCGGCATTATGGTTCCTCTACGGGAGCCAGTGCCGCCAAGTCGAAGCACTTGACCTGACGGGGAGAAAGGCCGGGAGATCAGTCGCTCGCGGCCAGTCCAAGAGAGGGGTCGATCAAGATGAAGCGCAAGAGTGAAAGCATGGCCTTCGCGGTGTTCCTCGTGCTGCTCGTCCCCCCCGTCCTTGTTTCCAGTCAGGTGTTTGCCGCCGGACTGAGCGCGAAGGAATCGGACGATCTCCGCCAGGCGAAAACGTTCTACAAGAGCGGAAGCTATCAGGAGGCCGCGGACATCTTCGCCAGGCTGAGCGCTGCCCACCCAGACATTCCAACCTTCGGACGCAATGCGGGGGCTGCCTACTACTATCTCAAGAAGCCAGATCCCGCGTTGAGCAACCTGCGGGAATACCTCCGAGTTCAGAAGAACCTCACGGACGATGACCGACAGGAAGTTCAGCGGTGGATCTCGGAAATGGAGCAGCTTCGCGCCCAAGCACCGATACCCTCCTCAGGCCGCCGCCAGCAGCCGGTGGCCGGACCTGCGGCGCCGCCGACCGTGGACAGTTTCGGGCGACCTCTGCCAGCCCAAACCCAGCCGGTGGCCGGACCTGCAGCGCCGCCGACCGTGGACAGCTTCGGGCGACCCCTGCCAGCCCAAACCCAGCCGATGGCAGGACCCGCAGCGCCGCCGGCAGTGGACAGCTTCGGGCGACCCCTGCCAGCCCAAACCCAGCCGGCGGCCGGACCTGCGGCGCCGCCGGCAGTGGACAGTTTTGGCCGACCTCTGCCGGCCCAAACCCAGCCGATGGCAGGACCCGCAGCGCCGCCGACAGTGGATAGCTTCGGGCGACCCCTGCCAGCCCAAACCCAGCCGATGGCAGGACCTGCAGCGCCGCCGGCGGTGGATAGCTTCGGGCGACCCCTGCCAGCCCAAACCCAGCCGCCGGCAGTGGACAGCTTTGGGCAGCCTTTGCCGGCCCAAACCCAGCCGGTGGCGGTGGACAGCTTCGGGCAGCCTTTGCCAGCCCAAACCCAGCCGGTGCCTGGCCAGGCTCCGTCATGGTCGGCGCCCGGCCCAGGGCAGCAGCCTGTCCAGCCGGGGGTAGCCGAAGAGAATCATCCGACCGAGCAGCCCAAGAGTTTGGCACCGTGGATCATCGGCGGCGCCGGGGTCGCCTGTCTTGGGCTGGGCGGGCTCTTCACGTATCTATCCCAAAGCGCCTTCTCGGATACTCGGGCGCAGTACAATCCGGACCGGGAGAGCGCGGGTCGGACCTATTCCGGCCTTCAGTTCGTGGGCTACGGCCTCGGAGCAGCGGGCATCGTCACTGCGATCGTGATGCTCAGCTTGGAGCGTTCATCGACACCGGGCAGGGTTAGCCTTGTGCCCGCCG
>CAZBIU010000417.1:0-5639 GCA_964491625.1 uncultured Myxococcales bacterium | reverse complement strand
GCCCCGCAGGGCGCGCCGTCCGTGGGCAGATCCTTGGGGCAGCTGGGCGGCGCGCACGCCGTCTTCAGCACGCAGCCGTCATAGCAGGAACCCTTGACAGCGACGACGTACGAGCCAGAGCAGTACGGCGGCGACATCTTGCAGGTCGCGGATCCAGAGCAGTCGGCCATGGCGGCATCCGAGCAGTGATCGAAACGCGCGCAGCACCCAGGCTGTCCGCAGTTGCAGTCGCGCGAGTCGACGAACACGGAGTGGCAGTCGCTGCGGAGATCGCAGCCCTCCTGGGACGTCACCTGGCTGCAGGGAACAATCGGTGCAGGAGCGTCGACGACAACTCCCACCTCCGTCCCGCCCATATCCATGCCGCCGTCGAAGCCCGTGGGCACGCCGCCGGTGCCCGAGAGGACGTCGGTGCCTGCGTCCACCATGCCGCCGTCGAAACCGGTGGGCACGCCGCCCGCGCCCGAGGAGACGTCGGTGGCGGCGTCCACCTTGCCGCCAGCGCCGCCACTCGCCGCCACGCCTCCCGCGCCGGTCCCGCCGGTGCCGATCGCGCCTCCCGTGCCGGTCCCGCCGGCTCCTTCGAACGCGTCGGGCGTCCGGGTCCCGCCCCCAGCGCCTGCGTGGCCGCCCGCGCCCCCGTGCCCGCCAGACGTCGAGCGGCCGCAACCGGGCGATGCACCCAGCATCGCGACGGCGACAGCCGCGATGGCGAGGGTCGGGGCGAGGATTCCTGCGTTTGCCATGTCGCCTCTTTGAAGTGAGACACGCCTTGTGAGGTCCCATTTTGGCGACTGCGGCCACGGCAGGCAAGCCCCATATTCCTGCGGACAAACCTGTTTGGTGGCCATCTGTAGCCACCCTGGAGACTGCGCTTCCGCACGACATGAACCCATGCAGCTCGTCGAGGACAAACTTCGGCAGCGTGCGCCCGCTGCTCTCGTCGGTCCAGCCCCGTGAAGCGCCCGTTCGCGACCGCCGAACCTGCCCGACAGACCCTCTTCGCGGTTCAACTGAGCAGTTGGTGCAAAGGATCGGCCAGATCACGACGAGCAGAACGGGTGCGTGGGATATGTAGGTTGCAAACGGCGCTCGTTCCGCCTACCTCTAACTTAGGTCGTGACTTTCTGGCGCAGAACGTCGACCACCGGTATACTGGGCGCCTTCGATCTCCAGGCTGAGGGTTGGCCCGCTATTGTCGACTGAACTGAAAAGGAATTGGCGACGATGAAAACAAATGTGATTTGGACTAGGTGTAGCTTGTTTCTGGTTCTTGCCTTCCCTCTTCTTCTCCCGACAGGTGCCCAAGCGGCGCCAGGCGCGTTCACCACTACCTCACCGGCCAATGGGGCGTGCGTGGGGACGGCGCCGCCCTTCGCTTGGACGACGTCGTCAGGCGCGACCAGCTACACCCTGACGATTACGCCCACCTCGGGAGCCGCGTTCACCAAGGCCGGAATCGCCTCCACGAGCTACACGCTTGCCAGCGGCGAGGCACTCACGAGCTCCGGAACATGGTCCGTGGCGGCGCTCGATGCATCGAGCGCTTCGACCAGCGCCGGCGCAAAATCCTTCACACTCGACAGTACCCCACCGGCGGCGTTCAACCTCACTTCACCGGCAGACGGAGCGTGGGCAAGCACCGCGCACACCACCCTTACGTGGAGCGCTTCCTCCGATGTTGGGTGCGGAGGCCTGACTGCGTACCGAGTCTATATCGACGGAGCGCTGTGCTTGGAATTGCCCTCATCGAGCGCCACGACTTCTCTTTCCAATGTTATCTCCGGATGTCAGTCTGCTATCACCGATGGAGCCCATACCTGGGCCGTGGAAGCGATCGACGGCGCCGGCAATGTGCAATGGTGCAGCCAGGCCCCGGGTGGCACCGGGGGCTGGACATTCAATCTAGACAACCTACCACCGGGCGTCACGTCGTCCGCCAGCGCGAGTGTGTCGGACAATGCAATCGCGCCGGACAACATGGTCAATACCGGGCTCACGCTGGCAGTGGGGGACTCGATCCATGTGATAGCGTCGGGCACGTGGTGCTTCTCGAACGACGCCACCTGCTCTGGAGGGGCAAGCAACTTCTGCCTCGGCCCAGACGGAGAATATGTTAGCGAGAGCCGCCCGGTATCCGGCTGCGACTTCGGTTCGCTCATCGGAAGAATAGGGAGCTCTACTTCCTACCAGTGCCTGGGGAGCGATGTGACTCTCACGGCGGCGTCTTCGGGCGTTCTTTACCTCGGTGCCAACGACGATGACACCGAGAACTGTCTGACTGGCAAGACTGCTGTCACTGTTTACGCCGGAACACTGTTGACTCTGGTGGCTCCAGCAAGTGGCGCCTCGTTTGCGGCGTCCCCCACGTTTTCGTGGAATTCGCTCCAAGATCTCGGATCTGGCAGCGTGACCTACCAGCTTTTCATAGACGGAAGTGCGGTTGGATCTCCTGTCCCTGACACAACGATAACTGTTTCGACCACAATCGCGGACGGCAATCATCAGTGGTTTATTCGCGCGTCTGACCTGGTCGGCAATTCAACCGACAGCGAGAAGCGCTCGTTCACTGTCGACGCCACGCCCCCTGTTGCTTTTACTCTTGCATCTCCGGCCAGCGGAAGTTGCGCGACGATTTCCACGCCGAGCCTGTGCTGGAACGCAACCACGGACGCCAGCTCGACGGTCGCGAGCTACCAATTGATCATCGACGACGTTCTTAGCGTGGAGGTTCCCCCCACTTCCGGACAGATCTGCTCGACGCCCGCCGCCGCACTGACAACCGGCTCGCACACCTGGTTTGTACGCGCTGTCGATACGATGGGCAACAAACGCGATTCGACCAACAAGTTCACGATCTTCCTTGACTCGGTTCCGCCAGGAGACTTCTCGCTGGTATCCCCGGAAGACAATAGCTCTGTCACGACCCGGCTGCCGACCTTCACATGGACGGCATCTGTCGACGACGTGGGTCTGGCTCACTACGACCTCTACCTCGACGGCGCGGTTCTGTCTGGGGCCAGCGGTATCGCGGCCACCGAGCTCTCGTACACACCGACATCCCAGCTCACGGTTGGGGCCCACACCTGGTACGTGAAGGCGCTCGACCATTGTGGCGGGGCAGCGACAAGCGCGACCTACCACCTCACGGTGTCGGGTGCAGGTCCGGAAGCGGGACCCGAACCCAGACCCGAGGTCGGACCCGAGGCGCCCAGGGATGCTGGCGTGGTTAGCGGCCCGGATGCGGCGGGACCGGACGTTTTCACGGCGACGGGCACCAGCACGGGCACCGGTACCGTCACCACAACATCCACCGCAACAGCCACGGGTACACCCACCGCCACGAGCACGTCGACCTCGACACCTACAGGCACAGCCACGTCCACCGGTACCTCCGTCGGTGCCGAGCCCGGTCCCGACGCATCCTCGCGAGACGTAGCGACGTCCGACGCTGCAGTGGCGATCGCAGATGCTTTGGTTGTCACGCCATTGGCCGATGCTGCGGGCAACGTTGTGTCTGATGGCGCGCTCCTTCCGATCGATGCGACGACGGGCGCCCTTGCCGATCTGCCTGCGGCCAAGGCAGACAGCGGCCAACGGGCGATCCTCGATGGTGCGGGAATCGACAGCGCAAGAATCGACGGCGTTGGAATCGACGGCGCCGGAACCCAAGGCGCGGCATCGGGCACTGGATCCTCCGGCGGCTGCGGCTGCGTGGTAGGTGGAACTGCGACGAGGCGGTCAGGTATTGGGCTGATTATGATCGTCGGGTTACTTGCCTTGGGCAGCGTTCGACGTGGCCGAAATCGCCGGAGCGAGGGCGATGGGGGTGGAAGCGACGGCGGCTGATTCGCTCCGAAATAGCGCGTAGATCCTCATTGGTGCGAAGCCTCGTGCGGAAGAGTCGAGATCGTTGCCTCGCTGCAGAGAGTCGGAGTTTCGATGAGCAATCTGCGTTTGGACCGGCGCCCTAGCCAACACGGACGCCTCAGCGCAGATCGCGACGTTGCTCGGCCGGGAACAGAATATCCATGAGGTGTCCCAATTCCGCCCGAGTCCCCATGTGAGGCGCCAACTCCTGCGCGACAGCGGTCGCGGTTGGATAGCGCTTGTCAGGATCGATCGCGAGCGCATGTCGGACGACTTGCGCAGCCGGAGGCGGTAGTTGATCGATCAGGTCATACTGTGTGGTCCCTGGACCGATGGCAGCACCCACCAAATTTCCCATCGGGGTTTCGCCCCGGTAGAAGGGCTGCGCGGTCAGGCAATGGTAGAGAACCAAACCGGCCGAGAATAGGTCCGAGCGTTGATCGACGACTCCGCCGCGTGCCTGTTCGGGCGACATGAAGGAGGCGTTTCCCTTGATCATTCCGACTTCTGTGCGGCTTACCCGCTTTTCCGCTTTTGCGATCCCGAAGTCGGTGAGCTTGACCTCGCCCTGGTAGGAAACCAGGATATTTCCCGGTGCGACGTCGCGATGAACGACATCCATCGGTGTGCCATCCTTCTCGGTCTGCGCATGGGCAAAGGCAAGGGCCACCATCACCTCATGCAGAATGTAGAATGCGATGGGAACATCGAGTGGGCGGCCGAAATGCTCGACGTGCGTGTGCACCACCTGATGCACGTCCCTGCCGTGGATGTACTCGAGGGCAAGGAAGTATTCATCTCCCACCTTGCCGAAGTCGAACACGGGAACGATATTGGAGTGCACCAATCGCGCCTGTAGCTTAGCTTCATCGATGAACTGATCCACGGCGATACGGTTCTGCGCAATGTCGTGATGCATCCGTTTGACGACGAAATGGCGGACAAAGCCCTCGGCGCCGTGGGCGACGGCAAAGAAGATCTCGGCCATTCCGCCCTCGCCGATACGTTCGATGAGGTGATAACGCCCCATCTGGTTGGGGGAAACTGGTGGTGCGCTCTCACTTCGCGATGGCGGGGTGCCGCCCCCGTCTGTTTCTGCTGGCTTCAGGGCAAACGCTAAGGCCGTGCGCTCCGGAGGCCCCAGCGTCGTCTCAACTCCACCACGCTTGGTTGGACCTGCCAAAGCCTGCCCTGCCATCGTTTCCTGAGCATTGATGGGTTGTCTGGAAAGGCGCTGTTGCTGCCTCTGGCGCCGCGAAAGGCCAAGACCAAAACCAATCAGCGCCAGGACGGCTCCACTCGTGATCAAGCCAATGGGGCCGTAGCTCGGCCTAGGCGCGAGCGTGGGCGGAGAACGGAAAGCTGCCAGGATGCGCAGCCCGGCGCCGATGGGCCAAGTGGTCCCTACGTGTCCATCGTCAAGTAGCAGCGGGACATCGTCCTTGCTCCCGGCCAGCGCTGCCAGGACGCGCCCAGGTTCCCCAGGACCCGCGCTTTCGAGAAGCTTGGACTCGTCAGCGAGCCCCACGTAATCCCCCGTGGATTCGGAAGCCCGGCGCAAGGCCGCGTGATCGAGCAGTGCCCCTAACACAGCAACCGGTCCATCCTCCCCCTGTTTCGCGAGCGTTACTCGTGTCATCGCAACCAGGAAGGCCCGGCCCCGTGCCGGCAATACGGCCGAGTAGAGAGCTCGCGTTCCCATGCCGCGCAGCCAGCCTCTGATCTCAGAGTCGACCGGTCCCAATGAAAGTAGCCCGAGAGGTCCCCCC
>CAZBIU010000416.1:0-5645 GCA_964491625.1 uncultured Myxococcales bacterium | reverse complement strand
TGACTGAGCAAGGTACTGACCTCGGCTGCGTTGCCCCAGGTGGCGGGGTTGCCGTTGATGCAAAACTTGGAAGGTGTGTAGTAGTGGATCGACAGGATGGTGCGGCTGTCGTTCGGCATGACCACGCCCTTGACCGAGTTGTTGATGTCTGTGTAGTAGCCGGCGAGCAACAGATGCCGCTGCCGATTGTTGCCGCCCGAGCCCCGCACCAGCGTGACGAAGTCCGCGTTGATCTTGTTGAGCACATCGAAGGCGGCCTGCGAGGGCGCGCCGTTCACGTTCAAGTCGTCGAAGCCGACCTCGTTCATCGACTCGAGGACCAGGTGATCGTCATGGTCGCGAAAGCGCGCCGCAATTTGCGCCCACAGTGCATTGTATTCGGCAATGACACCGTCGTAGTCCTTGGAGGCATTGCGAATCCAAGCCCCCTCGCTGATGTCGCCGCCGCCGTCGTGGTGCATGTTGATGATGACGTAGAGCCCGGCGCCGAGCGCCCAATCGACGATCTGCTGCACACGATCCATCCACGCCGGGTCGATACTGTAACCCGGGGCCGGACCGAAGTGTTGCCGCCACGTCACCGGTATGCGCATGGACTTGAAGCCCGAAGCGGCGATGGCCTGAATCATCGCCTGGGTCGTAACCGGGTTGCCCCACGCGGTCTCGCCGCCCACGGCATCGAGGGTATTGCCCAAGTTCCATCCGATGCCCATGTCTTTGACCAGCTCCATCGAGCTGATGGAGCGCATGCCGGTGTCGATGGCGCTGCCGGATTCGGCATCGATGTCATCGTTGCCGGCGGCTGCGTCGGGCTCGCTTCCCATCGCGCCGCCCGCGGCCGCGTCCATCGCGCCGCCGACGCCCAGACCCTTGCTGGTGTCGACGCAGGCCACGCCTGCGAGGGTCATGGCCAGCAGGAACAGGAAGGAACCAATGGTTGGGCGCAAGGACTTGCGAATCATAGAAAATCTCTCGGCGGACATCGGC
Organism: uncultured Myxococcales bacterium; assembly: GCA_964491625.1. Lineage (GTDB taxonomy): Bacteria > Myxococcota_A > Polyangia > Fen-1088 > Fen-1088 > Fen-1118. The sequence continues at coordinate 4,658 of CAZBIU010000416.1, read as the reverse complement.
GTAACGTGGAGCAGTTGCAGATCGCCCGCAATCGGCTCAAGGCCCGCATTACGGCGCTGGCGCCTGCGTCAGCGCTGCAACTTCGGCACCCACCAGCGGCCGATTCCAGATGGCGATGTCGTCCAACGATCCGACCAGAAGACGCGCCGGACTGGTGGTGGCCCAGCGGCCCATGTACAGCGTCGGCACCCCGGGCGAGATGGCCTGACGAACGGACGTCTGCTCGCGCAGAACGCCGTCAAGATAGATCGACAATGTGCGGTCAGCGCCGTCGACCACGCCGGCGAAGTGTTGCCACCCGTCGGGACGGAGGCAATTGACACATTCACAGTGCGCGTACTCGGTCGTGCTCGGTCCTTGCCAGAAGCCGAAATGCTGGTGCAACGGGGGCGGCTGCGTAGACAAGTTCATCTCCCACCCGCCCTTGTAGACGTCTTCCGTGCTGACCACAGTCATGTCGTCGGTGCCGACGTCTTGGCTAGCGATTTGCACCCACGCCGATACGGTCCAGCCCGTGGTCGCGTTCGGAAAACCGTCCACCTCCACGTAATCCCCCTGTTCGAGGTGAAGCGCGCCGCCAAACTGGCCTTGCGCAAGCCATGACCAGGTAGATCCGTTGATCGTCCCCTCGAAGTGCTGGCCTGACGAATCGTGAACCGCGCTGCCGCTGCCGTCGTCGAAGGTCCAGTGGGCGACCAGGCCATCGGACAATCCTCCGGGGATCAGGCTGACCGCATCCAACCCGCCGTTGCCGCAGGCCGAGAAAACCACGGCGCAGGCGGTGCACACCAGCATGTCGACTTGGATTCTCATGCACCACCTGCCAGGGTCAAGATCGCAAACAAAGTCGGCTGCGCAGCGCGCGCGGTATCCACGTCGAAGAATCGAACCGCCGGCCTGGGCGCGGCCACGAGCGCATGGATCTCGAGCTGCGCCTCCCAGTGCTTGCCCAGGCGCGCGGCCAATCCCGCCCCGCCGTCGCCGGCAAAGAACCAGCGCACGTTCTGCTCGCCTTGGTAGGGCGCGATAGCCGTGCCACCGACGGCGAAGCGCTCGGCGCCGAGGCCAAGGGAGAGGACCGGACGCAATCTTCGCCCGGGCCGCAGCCATCCCGAGCATTCGAGCAGCAACACATCTTGCTCTACGCCAGCGGAGCCGAGGCGAGACTGGACACGCGGCTGGGTGCCAAGCCCCAGTCCCGTAAGGCGAACCCAGAATCGCTCGCCCAGCGCGACGCGTAGCCTTCCCGCCGGGGCCAGGGTTGGGCCAATGCCCCCCCATCCGCCGAACGTGGTGAGCCCGAGCTCAATTCCCCAGCGCCAGGCCGGCGCCCCTGAAGCCACCACCACCGGCTTGGCGCGAACCACTTCTGCTTCGGGTTTCTTCACCGAAGGTTCAGCAGGACGCTCCTCCTCGACCAACACCTCGACCAGGCTGGCACGAAGAAGCTCCTGTGCCCGAATCGCTAGCACCTCGGAGATCGGCCGGTCTTCGGAGCTCTGGACCGCCATGCGACGAACCACCGCCTTGCCCGAAATACGGTCGACGACCCAAAGCTCGGCGGTGCCTTTGTCCAAGTCTCCGAAGATGGCCAGGGTCGCCGACGGCGCGGGAACCTCGCCGGCCTGCTCCATCAACGCCCGCGGCTCCGGCGCGAGCGCAACCGCGGGGCTGTCCCGTACGGTGACGTCGAAACCGCCTGCCGACAGCTCACTCTTGATGCGAACGATGGCCTCGGAAAGGGTTGGGCTGGCGGACGGCGGGCGCAGCAGCAGCACCCGGACCTTCTGGTCCGCGTGCACCACCGCCGCAGCCCCAAGCACCGCGGCTATCGCGAGCGCGACGGCGATGCGCGGGAGCCAGAGCGCGAAGCCCGAGCAAGCGGGCCGACGAGACGTCGGCTCGCGATCTCCTGGCGTGCGCTGCCCAGCCATGGTCGGGTTCAGAATAGCGCCGAAGGAACTTTCGCGCGAACCGGCAGAATCCTACGGCTTGCGAGCATACGCGCGTGCGGCCCGGGCGTAGCTGCCCGCGGGATAACGCCGCAGGTATTCCTCCGCGACCGGACGCGCAGCCTTGTCGCCGCGCAATCGCGCCAACACCGTCATCTTTCGGCCCAGGGCCTCGGACGCATAGGTGCCGGTGGGCGCCTCGTCCAAGTGGCGGTCGTACCAGTCGAGTGCCTCGCTTGTCCCGCCCGGCCTGGACTCGACAATGCGCCCAAGCAGGAACGCGGCATCCTTCGCGCGGGTCGTTCCGGCGAAGCGCTTGCGCTGGGCAAGCAGCGCCCGTTCCGCGACCTCGTCGCGGTGAAGATAGTGTGCGGCGTCGGCCAACAAGGCCAAATCCTCACTACTGCGTTCGGCCAGGGTTCGATCGATCCCTCGTTTGTTTGCGGCGTCGAGGATTCGATTCCAGTCACCTTCGGCGCGCGCCGATGCCCACGCGAAATCTGCGGCCGACGGGGCCGGCCGAGCCAGCCGATGCGCCTTGGGCCGGCCATCGCGGAGCACGGGCACCGGAGCCAGCGCAGCCGCGGGCGGAGCCTCGGCGGGCGGGATGGTTTCGGAGGGCGCGGGCACCTCGCTGCTCGATCGCGAGGCAGAGACATCGTCGTCAAGATTGCGCACGAATGCTTCGTGCGTGCGCACGTGCACCGTCAGCCACTGGCCGGCATGCAGCGAGATCGCCTGATCCGACACTGGCCCGGCAACCGAAACCGCGCCGTGCAAGAGCCTCACGTACAGACGGCCCTCGTCGGCCTTCCAGGCCAAGTTGAATTCGGTACCCTTCACCTGGACCGAGAAAGGACCGGCGTCGAACAGCCAGCGCGCGCCGTCCCTCGGCACCACCTCGACGTGCGCCTCGCCGCCGTCCAGCATGACCCGGGCGCCGCGGGCGTCGACGCTGGCAAGCCGCCCCCGCGCCCCCGCCTTGAGCCCAAGTTGAGTCCCGTCGGAGAAACGGATGGTGGGATGCGCACGGGCAGCGATCTGAAAATAGCCGCCCGCCTGGATCTCCCCCTCGCTCATCACGTAGGTCAACGGTGCGTTGCGGAGCAAGCCGGGGCCGACGGCGACGCCCGTGGCGATCAGGGCCACCACCGCCGCCACGGCGACGAGCCGCAGCGGGCGGGGAAGCCGCCACCTTGGTCGAGGCCGGCCCTGGTTGCTCTTGGACACCACCCCGGCCAGACCGCGAGCGTCCTGCACGTCCGACATCTCGCCCAGTCGGTCGTGCGCCAACCCGGCCAGCTTGGAAAGCGGCGTATCGGGAGTCGCCCCTGGTCCCTCAACCTGCGTCATCGCTCGCCCCCATCCTCGCGAAGAAACGCTACCAGCAGCGGCTCGCGCTCCATCCAACGCGCGAGCTGGGCATCGGCCTTCACCAGGCGGCGTTTCACCGTCGCCAGCGAATGGCCCGTGGCATCGGCCACCCCTTGAAGTTGCATGCCGTCCACCCGGCGGAGTACGAAGATTATGCGGTCATCGGGGCGCAAACGGTCGAGCAGACCATAGAAGCGCTGTAAGGCCTCGTCCACGTCGGTGCCCTGGACCGCCACCTCGGGAAGCCCACCGGTTTGGGTCAGGTTGACCCACCACTGCCGGCGGCGCTTGCGTCGCAGTTGCCACTTCAGGGTTCGGATGGTCACCGAGACCACGAAGCTGCGCAGGGCGGCGGCGTCGCGAACGCCCCCGACCTTGGCAAGCAAGCACACGAAGACATCCTGGGTCAGGTCCTCGGCCTCGTGCGGGGAGCCCAGCGCCCGTTCCGCCAACCGATAGACAAGCCGCCCATAGCGCGACCACAGCGCGGTCGCCGCCGACTCCTTCCCGTCCGCGATACCGCGCACGATCGCCTCGTCGCTGGTCGCGGCCGCGCGGGACGAAGCGAGCTGAAGGAGCGGGTTGGGGTGTAACTCGGTTGTCGGCATGGGTTATCGGCTATTCGGCCACCTATTAAGTTGCGCGAAGGCTCAGTGTAGCTCACCGATGGGCGCCAGAGCCCGCCTTCATGGCCCGGCTCGGGCGGTGCCCGGCTGGATCACGACCAGATCCGGGCATTTGCCTCGCAATCCGGCGGTTTTCGCCGGCCAGCAGCCCGATAATGCGTCCGGTTATCCGGCCTCGGTTCCGGTGCCAGCCCCAGCCTCGGCGCTTGCTTGCGCGATTCCCGCCGACGTCTTACGGTTGCTTGTGCAGGATCTTTGCCCGCCGCCAATGGGAAAAGCGACGCCGTCGCCTTGGCGGCCATTCCTGTGGACGTTCGCCATCCTGTGCGTGGCCTATCTGCCGCTCTTGCTTGGGCAGATCATCTTCTTCCGCGACATCGCCCATTGGAACTTCCCGGCCCGGGCCTTTCTGCGCCAATCGCTCCTTGCGGGCGAGATCCCGGGCTGGAATCCCTATCAAGCGCTCGGCTTCCCGGTCTTCGCCGATCCCCTTTACGGCGTCTTCTATCCACCCAATTGGCTGTTCATGCTGGTGGGCCCGGACTGGGTCGCAACCCTCCTCAATTGGCAGAGTTTCCTGCACACGGCTTGGGGCGCGCTGGGGGTTTGCTTTCTCGCGCGCCGCCTCGGCGCATCCCCGGCAGCAACAGCGATTGCGAGCCTCGCATGGGCGCTGTCGGGCTACACCACGTCGCAGTGGAGCGCC
>CAZBIU010000415.1:0-5650 GCA_964491625.1 uncultured Myxococcales bacterium | reverse complement strand
AAAGTGGACTGAACATGGGAACACGACTCTTTGTTGGCAACCTCTCCTTCAACACCACCGAGGTCGACCTTCGCGACGCGTTCACCGAAGCAGGGCTGAACGCACTCGAGGTCAAAATCGTGATGGAGCGGGAGACCGGTCGGCCGCGCGGTTTTGCCTTCGTGGAAATGGCCGATCAGGAATCGGCCAAGAAGGCAATCGAAGCGCTCAATCATCGTGAGCTCGGCGGGCGCGAGCTGAACGTCAACGAGGCCCGCGAGCGCACGCCTCGCGTCGGTGGCGCCAACTCGCGCTACTAGAATGACGTGAATTGCGGCAGCTCGGGAACCCCGAGTGGGGTTCCCGGTTTCCGGTATCTCCGCGCCGACCGCCGTGCGCGCATGGTGGCCACACCTATCTGCGCCTTACGCGCGGTGATGGACGGCGCCGGGGCCGCAGGTTCGGCTCTGCCTCTACCGCTTCAGGCTCGACAGCGCCGGAAACGAGGTCACAGGCTGCACCACCCGGCCCGGCGGAATTTCGCCTTTGGATCGGCGTTTGCCGATAAGCTCGATGGCTGCGCCCGAAGCGGGCGGCATGATCACGGTGCACTTGATGCGTCCCTCGCGCACCAGTCGCTGTCCGAAGGTCTGCGAGCCGTCGCAACCCGTGATGAAGGCGGCGGTTAGCGGCAGCTCCCGCTTCGAGGCGAAGTCGCGCAGCGCCTGGCGGACGCCCAAGGCCATCTCGTCGTTGTGGGCCACGAACATGGCCGGTAGCTGCCCGTCGGCCGGCAGGTCGTTCGTCCATCTATCCACAACCATGCGGGCTCGCTCGCTGGTCCAGTCGGCGTTCAGCTCGATCACGTTGAAGTTGCTGCCCAGGACTTCCTTCAATCCGGCCAGTCGCTGCTGGGCCATGATGGTGGCCATGGGGCCGGTTACGCATAGGATGTCGCCGCCGTCGCCAACCAGCGTGCGCACCTGCCGGCCCTGGATGCGCCCGATTTCGGTCTGGTCCGGCGTCACCACGGAGATGACTCGGTCGGGGTATTGTCCGCGAAGCTCGTCGACGTAGGTTGCTTCGTTCAGAACAACGAAATCAAGCCCCGCCTGACCCGCCTCCCTGATCAGCTCGGGAATCACGTCATCGCGCACGACGCTGACCAGGATCGCCGAGACGTTGGTCGTCGTGGCATTGGCGATGGCGGCACGAATCTGATCGGCCTGGCGGGTGGGATCGTTGCTCGCCGACTCGATGACCAGCTCGAAGCCGTGCCGCTTGGCCTCGCGCAACCCGACTTCCTTCAGCCGTTGCTGATAGTCGTTGTCGGTGCTGCGCATGAACAGGCCTAGGGTCCCTGGCATGACGGCTATTTTGCACGAAACCGTGCTCTTCGCCGAGTCTCTAGTTGGGAGAGCCCGGCATTTTCATGCACCTGCGCAGCATCCGCATGCGTGGCAAAGTGTCCATCGCGCGGCGACTGGGGGATAATGCACTCCCATGCAAGCGATGATTCTCGCTGCCGGCCGCTCCACGCGACTCGGCCCCCTTGGCCTCGCTCTTCCGAAGCCGCTTCTGCCCGTGTGCGGATATCCCGCCATCACGTATGGCATCGAGCTGTGCCGTCGCGCCGGGATCGACGACATCATCGTGAACCTGCACCACCACGGCGACAAGGTTGGCCAAACCTTAACCGACGGATCGCGCTTCGGCGTGCACCTACGCTACTCGGCGGAGGAGGAGCTTTTCGGTACGGGCGGCGCTCTGTGGAAGGCGCGCTACATGTTTTCGCCCGGCCCGGTCCTGGTCCTGAATGGCAAGGTCGCCGCCGATATCGACCTGCAAGCCGTGATCGCCGCCCACCGCGACTCTCCGCCGGGCACAATCGCGACGATGGTGGTACGCGAGGATCCCAATCCCGAGCTGTGGGCGCCCATTGGGGTCGGGGCCGACGGACAGGTTCTGAGCATTCGGGGCAAGTCCAGAGAGGGCGCCGGCCCGGTCTTGCCGCGCATGTTCACTGGGATCCACGTGGTCGAGATGCCGCTACTCGATCGGCTACCGCAAGGCGTGTCCGACATCATTGGTGACGCGTACATTCCGGCGCTCCTGGCTGGCGATCGCATCGGCTCGCTGATCATGCACGGGTACTTTGCCGAGCACTCAACCCCCGAGCGATACCTGGCAGGGAATTTGGACTTGCTGGAGAACCCTACCCTGCTGCCACAGGCGCCGGGGCCGCTTGTGGGGGTCGATCCGGGCGCGCAAGTCGACGGCAACGCACGGCTGAGGCCGCCGGTGCGCATCGCTGCGGGCGCCGTCATTGAAGGCGGTGCCGTGGTCGGCCCGTCGACGGTGATTTGCAGTGGCGCGCGCGTGGCGGCCGGTGCGGAGATCGTCCGCAGCGTGGTCTGGCCGGGTGCGACCGCAACCGGGAAACAAGCGGGCGTGGTGGTCACCCCGGGCGGCGCGATTGCCGCCGACACCACACCGACGCCGGTGGTCACCGGGAGATAGGACTTCCCGACACCAAGGTGCGTCGAGGGTTTACAGCTCCACAGCGCCCGACCGGTGTTACCATGTCGCAATGGCAATTCGAGATCTGATGAGCTCCGCCGTCGTGGCAGCCGTGGTTGCCGCCGGCACAACCTACGCGCTTCATCACACCCTTCTGCAAAAGGAGGCCATCGAAGTGCCGTCGGTCCTGGGCCTTCCCGCGCAAAGCGCCCGCGCGCTGATTGAAAGCCGTGGCTTGATGTTCGTGGTCGGCGAGGAACGCGAGGAGGTGAAGACCCCGGCGGGCACCGTCGTACAACAGCGGCCGCTTGAGGGATCGCGTATCGACCGCGGCCAATCGGTGGATGTCGTTGTGGCCAAGGCGCCCGCGCCGATGAAGATGCCGGGGCTGGTCGGGCTCGAGCTCGCGGATGCCAAGCTCCGCCTGGAAACTGCGAAGCTCGTGCTCGGCAAGGTCGGCGAAGACACCAGCCCCACGGTGAAGGAGGGCAGTATCGTCTCACAAAGCGTCGCCGAGGGCGGCGAAACCAGGGCGGGCGCCGTGATCGATCTCGTGGTTTCCAAGGGCGCGGCCACCCTAGCGGTGCCGAGCGTGCTCGGGCGATCCCTTTCGCGAGCCAAGGAGGAGCTGCAAAAAGCTGGCTTCACGATCGGCAACCTCCGTTCGCGCTCCGACGACGATCGCAGCGACGGCGTGATCCTCGAACAGACCCCGGCCGCCAACCAGCAGGCGCCCAAGGGCTCGGCCGTCGATCTGGTGGTCAATCGTACCTAGCCGCCCGGCAGCGCACGCCCAGGCAGACCGCGACCCGCCAGACGCCTTGCCTATCCCGATGCCGCCAGCTTCGCGCGCACGGTGGAATCGTGGCCTGCCACAACCCGGTTTCGGCCCGCGCGTTTGGCGGCGTAGAGCGCCGAGTCCGCGGCGCCGAGCAGGGACTCGGAGGTGGCGAGCGACTCGGGCTCCAGGGTGGAGCATCCGGCGGATACGGTGACGGACAACGCGATGGCGTTGCCGACCTCATGGGCACTGTCGGCCACGTGTTTGCGCAGCCGTTCGGCTACGACGGCGGCGCCCGGGCCGTCGGTGTCGGGCAGCAGAAGGACGAACTCCTCGCCGCCGTAGCGAGCCACGATATCGGAGGGTCGCAGGCCGCTGCCCAGCACCTTGGCGATGCCGGCCAGAACTTTGTCGCCCGCCTGATGGCCGTAGGTGTCGTTCACGCGCTTGAACTCGTCGACATCGAAAAGCACCAGGCCGAGCTGCCCTCCGCTGCGTTTGGCTTGGCCAACCTTTTCTGCCAGGGCCTGATCGAAGAACACGCGGTTGTAAAGCCCGGTAAGACCATCACGCTGCGCCTCCTGCTCCAGCGACTTGGCCTTGGCCTCCAATGAACCGATGGCCTGCTTGGCCTGGTTTGCCTCGCGATGGGCCGCGATGGCGAGGATCATCAGGGTTTCCTTGGCCTGGTCCAGGATCGCCGCCAGCTCCTCGGGCGAGCCAAGATCGACGTCGAAGAAGGAAGCGACTTCTTCCGCCCGCTTCGCGACCCGCTGCAAGGCTTGCTCTAGGGTCTCCTCGTCGATGCACAACAGATGCGACGAGGAGCTTCGCAAGGCCTTCATGGCGGCGGCTGCGTCTTGTTCGATCCACACGTCGGCCACCGCGCCGGACACGGAGACGATGCGCACCAGATTGACCAGCTCCGGATCCAGATCGGCGGAGACCATGTCCGGCGTGTGGCTAAGTGCGATGGTAGTGCGAAGGGTTGTCGGCAGCTTCCACCGCTCGGCCAGCCACGCCCCCACAGCGGCGTGGTCCTCACCGAACAGTGCGCGTTCGCCGTCGGCCACCACGTCGTGCCGGGCGCCTGCTCGGGCCAGGGCTCCGTATTCGTCGCCGGGCAATTGCCGCAGCGCCAGGATGCCGATATCCTGGAGAAGAGCGGCTAGGAAGGCCTCTTCCGCCAGCCGAAAGCCGGTTGTATTGGACAGCTCGCGCGCGGCAACCGCGGACAGCAGCGAACGTTTCCAGAACCAGGTGAGCGCCTTCTTGTCCTTTTCCTGCAGGCCCTTGACCAGCGAGAACGACAAGGCGAGCGGCCGCACCGCCGACAGTCCGAGCAAGCAGATGGCGTGGGAAACCGTTCGGACTTCGCACCTTAAACCATAGAGCGGCGAGTTCGTGAGGCGCAAGATCTTTGCCGACAAGGCCGGGTCGCTGCTGATCAGCTTCGCGATCTGGGACATGTCTGGCTCGTCGCGCTGGCACAGATCGAGGATCTGGATCGCCACCGCCGGCATGCTCGGTAGATCGGCGCATTTCGCAAGTTTCTCTCGGATTGCGATTGGCATCTCCCCTCACGAATTCTTCGGCGGATCGCGGGCATTCTGTAGGCCGCGGAAGGATGCTGTCCCCTAGGCGCAACCGAGCTATGATCGCCGCCGATGACCAACCCGCAAAGAAACGCCGAGCACACCCATTTTTTGCGGCAGCTTCGCTTGTTCCTGGAAGAAATTTGCTGCGAAATCTGTCGCTTCCAGGTCGTCGGCCATCACGACGTGGGCGCGCAGGAAGTCAAAGTGTCGCGCGAGGTCGACCTCGGCGTGCCGGGCGCGTTCGCGGACGTGGTGGTCCGTTCCCGCAATCGGCCGCCCTTCTTCGTCGAGGTGAAGTACGGCTACGCCAGCGATCGCATGGTCGACCACTTCGTACGCAAGTACAGCCGTCCTTCGCCCACCGTGCCCGACGCGGACCGCGTGATCGTGGTGGTGGACCGCCAAGGACGCTCGGATTTCCAGCAGCTTGCCGACCGCCTGCGCAAGGAAACGCGCAAGGAGCTGCAACTAGAGTTCTGGGACGAGCTGCGCCTGCAGGAGCTGGTGACCGAGTGCTTCGGGGTCAAGCTCGGTGCGTTGAGCCCCGACGACCTGTTCGAGCTGCGCAACGCCATCGACGACATCAAGTGGCGCTGGGCCTTCGGCGAACACCATGTGGAAAGCCCGCTCAAGGCGTCGCTTCTGTGGCATTTCGGGTACTCGCGTCTGCTGCAACTGCGCAAGCTGCATAACTTTTCGCCTGAACAGGTCCTGCCGCCGCGGCGGTTCCGCAACGCGGTCGTGCTGCTTGCAGATCTCTCGTCGTTCTCCA
>CAZBIU010000414.1:0-5683 GCA_964491625.1 uncultured Myxococcales bacterium | reverse complement strand
CGGTCTGCTTCCACAATTCCATGAGCGGCGGATAGTCCTGTCCGTAGAAGCTCCAGTCGGGCGCCAGCTTCAGCTCGTCGTAGCGTTCGTTCTGCGGCGTGGGAGGTTCGAAGAACGCCTTGGGATCGCCGACGTGGATGGCGACCACGGCATTGAGCTTGGCGGCTCTGTCCATGATGGGATCGAAGCGGGCATCATCAATGTGGATAAGCTTGTCATCGGCGTCACGTGCGCCGAGGCCCATGGCCTTGAAGAACTTGATGCCTTTGGCGCCGAAGCCGACCTCGCGCTCGAAGCGGTCTGCCTCGAATTCGCCCCAGCCCGGCTCCTCGACGCGCTTCCAAGACACGTTGGCGAAGAATTCGAACTTGTCCTTCAAGCGATGCTTCACCTCCAGCGTGGCGGCGAACATGGGCGAGCCCAGGTAGCCGCCGTTCTTGTTGCAGAACTTGACCACGCCGACGCGGCGAAAGATGTCTAACGCCGTCTCGATGGACTCGTCGATGGGCGCGATGAGGGTGTGTGAATCGATGATAGGTCCGCGACCGGGAGGCGCCGACGGCGCGGTCGCCTGCTTTGTCTTGCTGCAGACGGCCGCTGAGGCCACCCAGAGCGCGAAGCAGAGCACGCGGGAAAGAGGGCGCATGACGGGCAGTCTACCGCAGGCGTCACGACCTTCGTTGGCAAACCTCAGGGCTCTGCCCTAGCGGCGGTTGGGCGGAACCATGGCCTCCGCCTGGGCCAGCAGCCCCGGCAGCCCACCCGTGTGAATGAAGAGTACCCGCTTGGGCCTTGGGTCGAGTCGGCTTAGCCCGAAGAGCGCCTTGCCCGAGTAGACCGGGTCCAGGATGAGACCTGTCCGCCGCCCCACCTCGAGAATGAATTGCCGCTGCTCTTCGCTGGGCACGCCATAGGCCGGTCCTTTCCACCGGTCATGCACGAACCTATCGGCCATCGCGCCCGGCGCGGGGCGAATCTGCAACGCCTGCGAGATGATTCGATCGATGATGGCCTCGAACGTGGCGACGTCGTCGCACACGGCGAAGGCGTGGACCTGAGGGGCGACCCCGAAGGCGCGCGCGCCAAGAACGCATCCGGCCGCGGTGCCGCCGGAACCGCAGGCGAAGGCGACCGCGTCGAAACTGGATGGAAATCCGTCGCTGCGGTCGAGCTGTTCGCGTACCTCCTGCATGGCATCGACGTATCCTTGGGCGCCGATCCCGTTCGATCCCCCTTCTGGAATCACGTACGCCCGTTCGCCCCGGGCATCAAGCGCGTGGGCGACCTCGTTCATCACAGATTCTCGCCGGCCGTATTGCTCGACGGTCACGAAGCGCAGCTCGGCGCCGACCATGAGCTCCAGGAGCACGTTACCCGTCGCGGTGGTCGGCGGCTTCCCATCGGCGGTCCGGAGGATCAAGACCGAGCGCAGGCCCAGCTCGCGCGCGGCAATGGCGGTGGCCCGGGCGTGATTCGATTGAATCCCGCCGCAGGTGAGAACCGTGGTCGCCCGTCGTTCGACGGCATCGCCGAGCAGGTACTCGAGCTTGCGGATCTTGTTTCCCGCGGCGGCACCGGAGGTCATGTCGTCGCGTTTGATCCACACCTCGCAGCCGACCAGCTCGTCGAGCACGGGGTTGTGCCACAGTGGGGTGGGGAGGTGGGCGAGGGCGATCTTTTTCATGGCGAGCCACAGTCTAGTACCGCCGGTCAGAACTGCGGACATGTTTTGGGTGGCGAGGTAAGCGTCCCCCGCCGGGCCTCCGCACCACAACGCCGAGCGGTGGCGCAACTTGCTCAAGGGATTTGCGGGCGGCCTCCACCCCAAGGAAGATCTCGACTACGCCGGCCGCGATCATGAGGACGGCACCCACGTAATAGCCTGCGGCGATGGCGCCCACCGTGCCGATCTCGATGGCCCGGCCGAACAGCAGCGGTCCCGCGATGCCGCCGATGCCGGTGCCAACGGCGTAGAAGAGCGCTATTGCCATGGCCCGGATCTCCTGCGGGAAGATCTCGGATACGGTCAAATACCCGCTGCTCGCTGCCGCGGATGCGAAGAAGAACACCGCAACCCAAGCCGCGGTCAATGTCGTCGCACTGAGCACGCCCGCCTGGAATAGCGTGCCGGTGACGATGAGCAGCCCGCCCGCGGCGATAAAGCTGGTGGCGATCATCACTTTTCGTCCGATCCGATCGAAGAGGGTACCGAGAACGATCGGCCCGAGGAGGTTGCCGACCGCAAGCGGGACAATGAAGAAGCCGACGCTAGCGTCACGCACGCCGAAATGTTTGCTCAGCACCAGCGCTTGTGTGAAGAAGATGGCGTTGTACAGGAAGGCCTGACCGATGAAGAGCGCGAGCCCAAGGACGGTGCGCCGGGGATAGGTGCGCAGGAGGGTTCGCCCGAGGATGACTGGACCGACGGGCCGGTGCGGGTGCAATTCGATGATCCCATCGGCCGGCGCGAGCGGACCGCGCTGCCGCGCGACCTCGGTCTCGATTCCAGCGACGATCCTCTCGGCCTGGTCCGGGTGGCCGTGTAGCAGCAGCCAGCGCGGGCTTTCGGGCACGTGGCGGCGCACCAGCAAAATGGCGATGGCCAGGACGGCCCCTAGGGCGAACGCCAGCCGCCAGCCCACATTGAGCGCGAAATGTGCGGGATCGAGCAGCACGATCGATACTCCGGCGCCAACCATGGCGCCGAGCCAGAACGATCCGTTGACCATCAGATCGACGGTGCCGCGCACCCGGGCTGGGATGAGCTCGTCGATGGCCGAGTTGATGGCAGAGTACTCGCCGCCGATGGCAGCTCCGGTGAAGAAGCGGCAAGCGAAGAGGAACGCGGCCGAGATCGCCCGCGAGGCGGCGACGGTCGAAAGCAGATACAGCGCCAAGGTGACCAGGAACATCCGTTTTGGGCCCAGGCGATCGGTCAGGTATCCAAACGCCAGGGCTCCCAGAACCGCGCCAGTCACGTATGCAGACGCGGCGGCGCCGACCTCAGTGGGGCTGAGGCTGAGGCCGCCGCCGGGCTGCGTGAGGCGGTCGCCCAGCGCACCCACCACGGTGACCTCGAGCCCGTCCAGGATCCAGACCGTGCCCAGTCCCGCCAGCACGCGCCAATGCCAGGCCGACCAAGGCAGGCGGTCGAGTCGCGCCGGCAGGTTGGTCCGCATCGGTGTCTCGCCCATGGGGGCCGATCCTGCCGCGCCGGTGGCCCCGGCACCAGCGTCTTGGCCGAGACTTGTCTCGAGGCCGCTTGCCGGACATCCCACAGGAGTGTTTCGATTACCGGGCCGACTGCCTCCGGACCACTCGCCCGTTACCGAGATGATGGGCTACACCGGGTAGCCCTCGACTGCTCACTCTTCGCTTTATCGCAACCCAACGGAGGCAGAAACGGAAAGGACGGAAGCTCATGGTTCGTTGCAGGGTCGTTCCATATCAACGACTTGCCAATGAGCGGAGGGAGAAGCCCGTCCGTTTCGTCGGCTGGTTCGGCTGCTCAGCCCGAGGATCTTCTCATAACAGAAGAAGTTCCCCTTTCGAAACCGCACCTGACCCGCACGGTGGTACGAGGAAAGTTCGTAGAACCGCACGGCTCTGGGATTCTGCACGAAGACGTCGAGACGAACGCAATTGTAACCGAGGCCTTCACCTCGCGCTTCTAGGAATCGCATCAAGGCACGGGCGATTCCTTTCCCTTCAGCCGCCGGAGCCACCATTAGGCGATGAATCACGGCCGGCCTGCCGAGGAACCGCCAAGGAACATCGGTGTACTCTGGATCCTGGTGTTCATTCAACGTTGCCATCCCGGCAATCACTCCAGCGACGCAAGCGATGAACACAGCCCCACCATCGACGTCACGCTGGATAATCCCACGGTCGGGATAGACGTCGTCCCACTGGTCGATGCCTTGCGATTGCATGTTTGCGATGCATGCCTTCACGAGGTCCATGAGACCAGTGATGTCGACCAGGTTGGCTTGGCGAATTTCGATGTCCACGGGAATGTCTCGTCCGGCTAACGGCTGGCAGTTCGTCCGCGGCCGACCGGCCGCTTCAACGGCTTGTTAGCCAGCGCGCCCCGCGAATTACTCGGGCACATGGCAAACGATGCGTCCCAGCCACGCCGTATACGCCGGTTCCCTAGATGTGGCCAGGTCTGCCTTTCGCGCTCGACATTCGTCTTCGCGCCCCAGCCGTGACAAGACGAGAGGAGAGAGTCTGTAGATGTCGTCAGTTCCCCCAGGCGTACGCGCCATATCATTCACAACCGGATCGGCTGCAGCCTTCCAGCCTTGGCCACCGTACCGCCTGCTCATGAGTACTCCTCGGATTCGGATTAGCCTCACCGGAGTCGAGTTCGGCATCAGGGCTCCAAGATGCTCGTACCATGCCAGCATGTCCGGTTCGCCCCAAATGCTTTCGGCGTTTGCGAATTTGTTCTCTGCGAGCGACTGGATCAGGAGCTGCCCGAGAGCGGCAACGTAGGCGTCAATTAGATCGCGTGAAGGAGAGTCCCAGGACAGGGGTGGATTCACGCGCTTGCAACGACCAGACGTCACGAGATGATCGATAATCTCCTTCGCTAGATCTCCGGCGCCCGAACCGAGCGTGGCGGCGTCGGAGACATAGCCACTATTGATCTCGATCCTCTCTTGGATGGCATCCCAGAGGTCGACCTGTACCAAACGCTTGGATTCGGTCTCTGCACGAACGATCGCTCCCTGTATGATGACGTCAGGTTTCTGATCGCGAGGAGACTGGAGTAGCGCGTCGATTGAGGATCTCTTTCCCGCCACAACGGGCCCCACCCCCCGGACTAGGAGAATGTTGGTGGTCACACGACAGTTCGTTTCGAGAAAAATCCGCTCCGCGATGAAGAGCGGGAGCGCGCGCGTCATGCGTCCTACCGAATTCTCCCGCTGTTCCTCCGCGACCTTGAAGTTCGACGCCTCGTCGGCGAGTGGGACCAGCGCGATCTTCGCTCCCGCAGAATCCTTTCGAAAGTCAAAAAGCCATGATGGATCGTTCAAACCAAGCAACCAGATAGGCCGGTCCAATGTGACTCCCACAAACTGTACCGGCTGGTCCTTCTGCACCCCTGGGGAGGCACAACCGACCACGCCGGCGAGGGCAGCCCATGCGATCATGGCTTGTGAAGTTTGGCGCTTCATGAATCTTCGTCTGGCTAACGCTTTGCCGTTAAGCGGTGGGCGGCCGTCTGCGGCCGACCATCCGCTTCAACGGCTTTATGGGCGCCGCCGGCAGCTGAGCCCCGTGCCAGACCGCGACGATCCAGACGGTCGGCTTTTCCACCCGATAGAAGAAACGATACGGTGGGACAATCACTTCGCGGTGGGAGAGTTCGGGGAATTCTGGAATCTTCCGACCCGACTGTGGATACGTGCTCAACCGACGCAGGCTCTTCTTCGCCCGCGCGAGAAGCGCCAATACGGCAAGGGGATTGCTTGCCTTGATATACTCAAGACCCGCGAAGAACTGCGATCGCGCGGACGGCGTGAACCGAACCTTCATCTCGCCAGTATCCGGTCGGCTTCCTTGAATACGTCGTCGAGTTCGTAGCCCTTACCCGCAGCGACTTCTCTGTCCCCTTGCGCTAGGAGACGAAGGATCTCGCGTTCGTGCGTCGACCGCTCGTACTCCTCGACGCTGA
>CAZBIU010000413.1:0-5692 GCA_964491625.1 uncultured Myxococcales bacterium | reverse complement strand
ACTGCACGGTGAAATTGCCGTTGTCGTAGGACGAGTATTCCACCCAGCTTATGTATTGGTGCACCGGCAGTGTGGTGTTGTTGATGTTTCCGCCGAAGCTGGAGTTGCCAGGCCAGATGTTGAAGTGGAAGGTCATGCCGGCGGAAGCATTTTGGGCGTATGCAGTGGCAGCCGCGCCGGTGTCCCGACGGATCTCCTTCCCGTCAACCACCCACGCAATGTACGTCGGCGTCCATTCGAAGCGGTAGTCGTGGTATGCGGTACAAATGCTACTCAGGGAAGGGGTCTGCTGGTGCTGGCTTTTCGGGTTCCCGTAGATGTTGTTGATCTGCATGTGGCAGTCGGCGCTGACCTTCTCGTAGTCCAGCTCGTTCCAATAGGCGTTGGCCGCGTCGGATCCCTCCTTCCACAGGAAGAACGCGCTGACCACACCGTCACCTGGAGCGAACTGAATGCGCGCATCGAAGCGTCCGTAGAGGTACGCCTTCGTACCGTACAGCTCGGCGCTGGCCATGCCCATGGCGGGGACGGGAACGAAAATGGTCCCGGCAAAGAGGATGGCGCCGATGACGATCGCGAGCGATGCCGATCTTGAATTCATGGGCAAACCATGAGCTTCAGCAACGGAGTTTCCAATAGTACCCGGGGAAGAATCCCAAGAAATGCGAGGATCGCCGCTACAGTCCGCCGCGTCTCGCTTCCAGGCGGGCACGGATGACGTTCATCGTGTCGCGGGTCAGCGGATAACGTCTCAAGGCGAGGGCGGCAAGCAGCGACGCCCCGGCCGGCACGACCGCGAACAAGATACGCAACTCGGTGACGGTCGTCGTATCTTGCAATGCCTTCCGGGGATCGAAGCCGGTCAGCTCGACGAGCGGGCCAGTCACGAGCAGCGTGAGCGTCGTGCCCAGCTTGAGCACGTAGGACAGCATCGACGCGAAGGCGCCTTCGCGTCGTGTCCCGCCCTCCAACTCGTCGAAATCGACGACATCGGCCAACATCGATGGCAGCAAAACCCAGAAGAAGCCTGATGCGACGACACCGAAGAGGCCGTGGGAAACCACGGAGAGAATGGGTGCCGCCGGGGTGTAGAGCAGAAAGCTCGCAGTCAAAGCCCCGGTCCCGCCGTAAAGCGCGTACTGCAGGGTCCGAGTCTTTCCCAGCTTGGCTGCCAGCCACGACGCGCCGGGGATGGCGGCGGCCCCTAGAACGCTGTAGGCGGTGCCCGCGAGCCCGCTGTAGAGCGCGGCGGCGCCGGGGCTACCGGCCAACACGTGGTAGCAGAGGACGTACCAGCCGAGAGCACCGACCATCGAGGTCGGCACCGCGAAGAGGACAAGCGTCAGCAGGAGGATGCGAAACGGTGGGCAGCGAAAGGTCTGTCGCGTGGTGGTCCAAAACCCGATGCGCGCCTGTGAGCGCGCCAGCGGATAGTAGCGCTCGTGAACGAAGAGCACGTTGCCGGTCCCGGCGAGGATCATCACGGCGCCTGCGATGGCGCCGGCCCACACGGCGCCGCGAACGAGGTTGGGCGCGCCATCGGCGTCCGCGAACCAGGGGCGAGCGGCGAACCACCAGGCCCAGGCGTTCGCCACGCCGGCCAGCGTCTGCGCCACCCCTCGCCAGGACATGACGACTGTGCGCTCGTCGGTGTCGGCGGTCAGCTCGGCGCCCAAGCTCTGGTACGGCATATTGTAGCAGCTCAGAATGGGGGCGTAGCCGCACGCCGTGAGCAGAACGAACCAGAAGAGCGTCGACGCGCTCCAGGCGTGCGAGGCGGCGAACAGGCACGGCAGGGCTGCACCCGCCAGGATCGAGCCGATCAGGATGTACGGTCGCCGCCGCCCCCACCGAGTTCGGGTATTGTCCGAGCGCCAGCCGAAGTACGAGTCGGTGAGCCCGTCGGTGATTCGGGCTGTCGCTTGTGCGACTCCGAGCAGCGAGGGCGAAAGCTGCAGGAATCCAACGAACACGGGCTGCATCAGCCCGAAATACAGCCAGTGGCCGAAGATGTCGATCGTTCCGCCAAATGCGTAAGCAGCCTTGGCGAGCGGACGAATCCCGGCTCGGGTCAAGGGTCGTAGGCCTGCTGCATTTGTCCCCGTAGCCCCGAGTAGAAGAAGTGGCGCGGGGAGCAACCGAGCTCGGCCTGAAAGATGCGATGGCACTGCGAATAGGAACCGAAACCCGATGTCGCGGCGGCTTCGCCAAGCGTCGTGCCGCCGCGGTCCACAAGGCCGATCAAGCGCAAGAGGCGCAAGCGCGTACGGTAGCGAGCGAAGGTCATGCCGATGTCCCGGTGAAAGTAGCGACTGATCTCGGAATCCGCCGTGCGCAGTCGGTTCGCGAGCGAGCCCAGATCGAGGTCAGGCGCTCGGCTCACGGCGGACAGTGCCCGTCGGGTGAGAACGTGTAGGCTCGCCGTCGATCTGTCCACGCGGCGCTTTGCCAGCCAGTGCGCATGCTCCCACAGCTCGGCGCACGGCGGCTCGACCCCGTCGCGGTCCACGATGGCCGACGCACGGTTGACCAACACCCGAAAATCGTCGGGCCGGAGCCGAAGGTGAAGCGGCATGCCCTCGTCAGGCGAACCACGCAGGATGTCGGCCGAGAAGGCCGGCTCCATGCCGATAGCGAACAAGTAAAGGTCAGGCGATGCGTCGAGCAGGACGTGATCCTGGGCGGGCGAAAAGCCGATCATCTCGCTCTGTGAGACCCTGACGACGGCGTCACCGATGCCGAAGATCGCGTGTCCGGAGGCAATGAGGTTCAGCTCCGGCTCGACGTGGAAATGCCGGGGACGCCGCCCCCAGTTGACCGGCGAATACTTCCAGACGAAGGCACGCGACCTCCCGTGCGTGGGAAGGAAGCCCTGGTGCATGGCTCTCCGGAGGCCAGTCATGTCGCGACGTCGTTAAGTCTTACAGCAGTAGGCACTGTCCGCACGTCCTTTTCGAGCTTGCGGGGCACCTGTGCAACATGTGCCACAATTCTGACGGATCGAGCTCTCCGAGCCGACATTTTCTCAAAAAATGCGAACTTCACCCCCGGACAAGAAGGCGGGAGACCAGGTACGAGGGGGAGTCACCTCCCCTGGACCGAACCGCGCGAAGCTCCGGAACAGACTGCCGCCTTTCTCGGACGGGATTGTTGAGGCTCACAGGTACGAGCACGAAACCTCAATTGCTCGTGGCGTTTGACGTGTACTTGTTCGTGGTCGGGTCGTTCAACCACGCCCAGATGTCATCCGGGGTCCAGGTACAAGGACACCCGGCCGAGCAGTTACCATTGGGGTGTTGCGTTGTGACATTCGCGCACTCATCGTAGACGCTTGAAGTCCCGTCCGTGATGGCGTTGCCGTGCCCTGACTGGTGCACGCACCAACGAATAGGGTGCCCGGCCGAGCACCCGGTGTAATTCGTGCAGACATGTCCCCCGGGGTTGATGTACTGGCCTGGGTTAGGCGGCCTTGGAGGCTCCTGCTTGGGAGATGTCGTCCCCGTCGTCGATGCCACTAGGTTCCCGCTTTCCGAGGTCCATCCCGTGCATCCATTGTTGGTGATGAACTGGTCGCGAATCGGCGTAGCATCGGCGACGGGACATGTGGTGTCCGTAAGGCCGACCGTTTGCCAGAGTGCGATGGCGTCTTTACCACTGCCGTCACACCCGCTGATGTTGGCTCCTTCGAAGATGATGGCCGCCCGGAACGCGTAGCCAGCCGTGTTGCTCTTGGTGCTCGCACGGGCGCATGCCAGCTCATAGCTCATTCCACCACCCCAGCTGAAGCCGCTGGTGATGAGGTTCGACATGTCGATGCAGTAATTGTCGGTGATCAGCTTGACCATATCGTCGGTGAAGTGCAGGTCTGAGTCACTGCCATTGCTCCACCCGGAGCCGATCGAATCCGGTGCCACGAAGAACATGCCGTTCTTCGACTTTCTCTGGATTCCGTAATAGGCGGTGAAGTACCCATTGTCTCCACCGGTGTCTTGCGCTTTGGAGTCGCCGCCGTTCCAGTGGAAGGCGAAGAACAACCCATAGGGATGGGTGTTGTCATAGTTGTCGGGAAGCCGCATAGCGAAGCCACGTTGCGAGCCGCCGCTCGTAATGTTTACGTAACCGCCCTTGCCGGTGCCGTTGCTCGGCCCGCCCGCCGTGGCAGTGGTACTTTCACCCGGGACTGTCCCGAAGGTCAGGGTCGAGGTCTTACCGCAACCGGAACTCCCCACGGCCGTGCCGGGAGGCGCGGTCCCCCCCCCGGTCCCGCCACCGCCCACCGTGCCACCACTGTTGGAGCCTCCGTTTGCGGAACCACCGCTGCCCGTGCCGGTGCCGGTGCCTGACGCACCACCACCGCCCGTGACGCCTCCGCGGCCCGTGGCACCTCCAAGGGCTGTCACGCCGCCCGTACCGGTTGCGCCACCACCGCCCGTATCACCCCCGAGGGCTGTCGCAGCGCCGGTGCCTGCTGCACCACCGCTGCCCGTAGTACCTCCGCGGCCCGTTGCGCCGCCCGTGCTTGGCGCCCCGCCACTGCCTGTGATGCCTCCACGGCCAGTCGCGCCGCCCGTGCCTGTTGCGCCACCACTGCCCGTAACACCTCCGAGGGCCGTTGTACCGCCGGTGCTCGGAGCGCCACCAGTCTGCGACGCTCCGCCGCTCCCTGTTGCACCGCCAGTGGCGTTGGATCCTCCACCGCCGGCTAAGCCTCCTGAACCTGCCTTCCCAGTACCGCCGGCGCCGCCCGAGGTACCTTGGCCCGTCCCGCAGCCTAGGAAACCCAGCAAAAGAGGAAGGGCGACCAAGTGGAATCGTGTTACACGCATGGCATCTCCCAACGTAGAGGTCACTGTACCCAGCAGTGGGAGCGAGAACCGATTTCCATCACGATGGCTCGCGACGATGCGCCTATCGCGGTGTCCTGGCTATTGTGACTGTCAGAACGTAGCCGGGGTATGGCCAGGGTCTTGATGTCGGCGTAGGTCGACTCGATGCCAGCGGCCGCAATCGTGTTCTGTGCCCCGCTGGGATTACTCCCGTTGTCCGTGATTGTATTGGTCCCGGTTTGGTTCTGGGCGATGTTGGTCGGACAGTTGACCATGACGTTGTGGGCAACAGTATAGCTAGAGGTCTGTTCATCCAAGTACAGCCCGTTGCAGCCGTAGTCGGCCCACATCCTGGCGTTTCCGTTGAGTCAAATCGGCGAAATGGAAACGCGGACACCGCTTAGCCGTATTCCGTCAGAGCGGAAGACGTACCAGCGCCGTAGGTCGCGAATCTCCAACGATGAGATTCAGCGACGGCGACGACGAATCAGCAACGCCACGGCGAAACCGAGTAGCACAACGCCTCCGGCGTCGCTCCGCCCAGTTCCCTGCGTCGCGCAGGAACAGCCCGAAGATGAGCCGGCCTGCTTGGAGGTCGTCCCGCCCGACGCAGAACCACCGTGCCCCGCACCTCCCACCGCTCCGCTGCCGCCGGACCCGCCCAGGCCTATGGACGTTCCACCGGCACCGTTTCCCCCTGAAGCGGCGACCGCCCCGCCAGCATTGCCGGCGCCCCCGCCCGCGGCACCGGCACCGCCGGCACCCGAGGTTCCGCCTCGGCTAGTCGGCGCGCTTGCGCCGCCAGTTCCGATCGAGCCGCCCCCCCCCCCCCCCCCCCCCCCCCCCCCCCCCCCCAACAGACCCCC
>CAZBIU010000412.1:0-5706 GCA_964491625.1 uncultured Myxococcales bacterium | reverse complement strand
CCGCAGCCCTACCAGGCATCGCCGCAGCCCTACCAGGCATCGCCGCAGCCCTACCCGGCGCCCTACCAGGCATCGCCGTCCCCTTACGGTCCCCCGAACTACCCGCCCTCGCCCTACCCGCCGCAGCCTTACCCGCAGTGCCCGGCCGGCATGGTCTTTGACATGGTGGGAAACTGCGTTCCCTGGGGCTATGCTCCCTATCCGGCCAACAGCAGCTACGAAAACGCCATGGAAGCTCAGGCCCGGGCCGAACGCGAAAAGCGGCGGATGCATCCCAAGTTCACCATCGATCTCGAAGCTTCGATAGGAATGATGGGCGATGGCGGCGATCCGGTCGTCACGCCAACCTTCGCCGTCCTCTTTGGAACCCGCCTGCACTTTACCCCGTGGTTTGGGCTGATCCTCCGTGGTGGTCCACTTATCGGCGTCGCGACCTACGAGGACACGACCACCTCGGAATACAGCAGCAGCTCAAGCCAGACCGATTCCACGTCGATGCTCGGGGGCATGGCCGAAGCACTTCCGTTCTTTGGCCCCTTCGGCCGCTTCTATTTGGGCCCATCCCTGTCCCTTATGTATCTGTCGTTTGGTTCGCCCGGATTGCGCTCGAACGGCTCGTACGTCAATCTCAGCGACGGTGCCACGTTGGCGGTCGGCGCCCATATGGGGTGGGTGCTTGGCCAAGAGGAGCGAATTCCCCTCTCGTTCTCGATTCGAGTTGCGACGCTTAACACGGTGACCATGTTCATCACCGCCGGCGTCGGCTTCCAGATCTAACGCTGGAGTTGGCTCGGAGAGGAACGCGGCGGCTGTCGTCCGCCTTTCAGGAATACGCCGCCACGGATCTCGGTTTCACGTTGGCTATTTTCCGCGCATCCGAAGGCAAATCGCCGATGCCTTTCGCATAACCGCTTCCATAGCCACTTGAGCGAGACGAGGGGCCGCGGGGCTGCGGCGCAGTATGCTGGGGCGGAAAGCGCGATCGCCACCTCCAGCCGGCCCGGGCGCGCTTGCTATCCGCCGTTGTAGCCGATGGCGATAATGATCCCGGAGGCGTCGCTGCTGACGAACAGTCTGCCGTCGACACCGGTTTCGATACCCACGGGTCGATGGGGCCAGCCGCTGCCGGTGTCACCCCCGCCCGAATATTCCAGCAAAGGTACCGGGTCGCCGGTTGGCATACCGCTTTCGCCAAAGGGGACGCGCACCACCTTGTAGCCCGTGGCCGCGGTTCGATCCCAGGAACCGTGAAACGAGATGATGGCGTCGCCATTCATGGCGGCGGGAAAAGCACCTCCGCTGTAGAATTTGATGTCCAGCGGCGCCGAGTGGGCCTGCATCGACAGGACCGGGGCAACCACGTTCGCCGTGTTCTGGCACCAGGCATCGCTGTGGATACCGTCGCCATTGAACTGCGGATGCAGCCATTGCGTCCCGGGTCCCTTGCCCACGCCAGTTGGCAAGAGAAACTCGGACCAGCAGTAGGGATAGCCATAGAACCGCCCGGGCATGGCGAACAGATTCAGCTCTTCGCCCGGGTTGTCGTTGTGGATGTCGCCCCCGAGGTCGGCGCGATTCAGGTCATCGACGCCGTTCTCGACGCCCCACACCCGCCCTTGCGCATCCAGGGTCAAGCCCACCTCGTTGCGCATACCCTCGGCAAAAACCTCGCCCTGATCATAGGTCGCGCCGCCGGCCAAGGCACTTGCGGCGTAGCGAATGATCTTCGCACGCGACGAGTCCCCATCGACGTTGCTGCCCGAGCCAATGGCGACGTACAGCCGTCCCTGGCCGTCGAACAACAAAGTACGCGTGCTGTGGCCGCCTGTGGGCAAGCCGCTGACCACGGTTTGTGCAGCTCCAAGAGGCTGGCGCCCGCCAGTGTAGGGCCAGCGATAGACAGTCGAATCGCTTGAAGCGTAGAGATAGCCGCCGGACATAGCGATGCCGTGATTGAGCCCGGACGTGGTCGCCAGTACCACGCGCTCGCCCGTGTTCGATACGCCATTGCCATCGTCATCGTAAAGCAGGGTGATCCGTCCCGCGGTCTGCTCGACTACCAACAGATCCCCATTCGCGTTGCGCATAATTCCGCGCGGATTACCTAGACCACTTGCCCACGTCCAAGCACAAAAGCCCGCAGGCAACCCCGCGTTGGCCAGCGCCGCCGATGCCGGAGCCACGCAGGTGTTGCGCATGACCACACCGTCCTCCGCGACGGCAACGTCAACGCCGGCATCAGGCAGGACAGGGACATCCACCGCAGGCGCGTCCACCGCCGAACCATCGATGTTGACCACGTCGGCGCCAGCGTCCACGAGAGCAGTGGTTCCACCGCTGCCAATTCCATCAACGCCGCTTCCATCGAGGCCGCTTCCATCCACGCCGCTTCCGCCGCCGTCGACTCCGCCGACACCGGTGCCGCCAACGCCGCTTCCCCCGGTTATCGATCCTCCGAAACCAACGCTTCCGCCGGCCTCGCCTGCCGCGAAGTCTCCCATTGCCGTTCGGCCATCGGTGACCGTTCCGCCGGTGCTAGAAGCCCCGTCTCGTGGCTGGCCGTCGCTTGCGCCGTCTCGTCCCCCTCCCGTACCGCCTGCGCCGCTATCCCTCCTCGTCGTCGCCGTTCCACTGGAACAAGCGGCCAGCAGCACGAGAAGTCCCATCCCGTTTCGAAGGCCGTGTTTCACGGTCATCTCTGTCCTTCCGCTTGCACATGTCAAAGTTCCCAACGCGGGGATTGGATGCCACGAGGTCCATGTCCGTCGCGGTTCCATGCGTCGCAGGAGCGCGTGCAAACGATGGTCTTAACGGCGCGGCTTGCGCGGGGTAGCACACGGTTCTCATCCGACGATGCAGGCCAATACTGAAGAAGCGCTCGAAGAGCCACCTGTCCAAGCGGAAGCTCGTGTGCTGTCCGCCTCGCCGCCAAAGTTACTCTGATGCGGGAGCCCCCCTTGGCTTCGGTCGAACGGCAAAGTTCACGTTCTGGTAGCCTGCCGCTGCTGCCGAGAACATGACCTTTCTCAGCATCTTGAACTCGACATTCTTGTCCGACTGGATGATGCAGACGCCTTTGAACTCCTCAGTCGGGTGCAAGAGCTTGTAGTTGTTCTTGGCGGTGACGAGCTCATCGTGAAGCTCGGTGATCTTCATATCGCCGGTAGCGGTGTCTTTCATCAGTTCGTCACCCGTCGCGACCTGCCTGCCGTCCAGGGTGACGACGTCTTTGGTCACGCCGATGACCGGCGCCCGTTCGAGGTCGGTCCAGTTTTGGGCATCAGGGAGGGTGATGTTCTTTTGGATGAATAGGATCTCGCCGTTGGCCTGGAAGGTCATCAAGAGAAAGATTACGAGGACCGTCATCATGTCGATGTAGGCCACCAGGTTGAGCTCCGAGCTGAGGCTCTTGCGGCTCGCATGGCCGAGCTTGGCCTTGGCCGCTTCGAGAGGGATCGAATGATAAAGGTGGGGCCCGGGTTGTGTCATCATGGCAAAGGTCTCCTTTTCCTGAACCCAGCCACGCCCGCGGCGGTGGATGCGTACGGCTGGCTTAGGTTCGTCGCCAGTATTGGTTCGCCGCCTCGGCAGTGGTGCCCGCGCTCAAACCATCAGTCCAACAACCACTACACGTCACTATTTGCCTCCTTCCCGCAAGCGCGCCTAATGCCCGCAGCTTGCCAACCACGGGCGCAACGCTAGCACCGTTCCCGAAAAGTCAACAGTTAAAATTCACAAGGGCTCCACGGCCACTGTCGCGGCGGGTCTGTCACCCGTAGCCCTCGCCGTCGATTCCTCGGGCAGGTACTACGTCATGGCACGAGTCGATCTATTCGCATTCGGGGGTGGCTACGCTGCCGTGCCCATGATGCTTCATGAGGTCGCGGACGTTCGCGGTTGGATGGAGCACAAGACCTTCATGGACGGCATCGCCTTCGGACAGGTCACCCCTGGCCCCATCGTCATCACGGCAACCTTCGTAGGCTACCAAGTCGCGGGCGTGGCGGGCGCCATCGTCGGAACCATCGCCGTGTTCACGCCTTCGTTCCTGACGGTGCTGGTGGCGCTTCCGTACTTCGACCGCATCCAGCATTCATTTCTGATTCGGCGCGCGCTGCGGGCCGTACTGGCGTCGTTCGTCGGCCTGCTCTTGGCTGTGACGGTTCAGTTTGCGATTGAGGCGTCCTGGACGGCCCCTTCCGTGGTTTCCACAAGTCGCCGCTATGAGCCTCGCCTTGGTCAGTGGGGCATGTCGGAGCAAAGACACCAAGCCAAGCAATCCAGTGTCCAGTTCGATCGTAGCGACTGCTGCCGCGCCCGGCAGCGTCCCGTCAGCAGATCATTCCGCTGGCCAAGTTGCCGCGCCAACGATCGACGCCATCCGCTGGTGCTTATCGCTGGAACCGGCACGTACACGGACTGTTTCGATCCAGATGGAGGCCGTGTCTACGTGACGACGAACGGCGGCGATTTGTGGCTGGAGATCCAGGACCCGCTGCTCTTCAAGAAGACCAACATTCGGCAAGTCAACGTCCACGGCGGCCGGATTCTCGTCGGCACTGAAAACAACGGGCTCTTCAGCAGCAAGACCAGCGATGTCAGCAAGCCCAGCTTCGCTGCCGTGAATACTATTCCGGTTAACGCGACAGTCAGGAGCCTGGTGTCCGATCCATCGAATCCGAGTCGGTTGTTCGCCGCGATCCCGAACGCCATCGCGAACAACGGCATTTACCGGAGCGAAGAGGACGGCGCGACCTGGACGTTGCTTTCGCCCCTAGCCGGCGGACGCAAGGTAGGTCGGATCGCGCGGGCGCTCCGGTTTCTCGGGGTGCCGTGCGCCGTAAAAATTCGGTACCCAGCTGCGTTCCGTCTCTGGCGCTGGAAGTCCCGCTCGCGGTCACGCACTCATAGGTCCCTGGGCAAGGACGCGCCGGAGCCGCGACCGGTGCACCCGCGCAGCATGGGCAGCCCGGCAAATCGACTGCACCCACCGCATTGGGCGTGCCGAAGGCAGGTTGACGTGGAATGGTTCCACCCATGCCTAACTTCGAAAAACTGGGAGCTGCGGCCAACATCGCCCGGGGACTTGCCATGGACGCCGTGCAGGCCTGCGCCTCCGGTCACCTTGGCCTACCACTTGGAGCCGCCGAGATCGGTGCCGTGCTATACGGCGAATTGCTTCGCCATGATCCCGCCGATCCCGTGTGGATCAATCGCGACCGCTTCGTGCTCTCCGCCGGACACGGCAGCATGTTCCTGTACGCGTGGCTGCACCTTTGCGGATACCCGCTTGCGCTCGACGAGATCAGGCACTTTCGCCAGTGGGGCTCGAAGACGCCCGGACATCCCGAGTTCCGTCACACGCCCGGCGTCGAGGCCACCACGGGCCCGCTCGGACAAGGGGTTGGCAACGCCGTCGGGCAGGCGGTGGCAGCCAAGATGCTAGCAGCCCGCTTCAACACGCCCGAGCACACCATCTTCGATCACACCATCTGGGCCCTGGCTGGCGACGGCTGCATGCAGGAAGGGGTCGCCTCCGAGTCAGCCGCGATGGCCGGGCACTTCAAGCTCGACAACCTGATCCTGATTTACGATTCCAACTACGTCACGCTCGACGCTATGGCCGCCAAGTCGCAGAGCGAGGACACGGGCAAGCGCTTCGAGGCCTACGGCTACGAGGTTTTGCACCTCGACAAGGGAAACGAT
>CAZBIU010000411.1:0-5736 GCA_964491625.1 uncultured Myxococcales bacterium | reverse complement strand
CGCCGGCACTGCCGCCGCCAGCGCCGGCTATGCCGCCGTCCCGGCCGCCACCGCCGTTACCGCCGCTGCCGGTTGCACCGCCGTTCACGGTTGCGCCACCCGGGCCGGGTACTCCGCCCGAGCCGGTGGCACCGCCGGGATTGCTCACGCCGCCCAAACCGACGCCACCAGCGCCGGTGGTGCCGCCCGGAGGACTGCTGCCACCGGCGCCCCCCAGCCCGCCGCTCCCTGCGTCGCCGGTCGTCCCACCCGCGCGCGAGGTCCCGGCTTGACCGCCCGCGGCCGCCCCCCCGCTGGCGCCGCCCGCGGCTGACGCTCCCTGCCCGCTTCCGCCGGTTGCTTGGCCGCCCGCCCCGGTAGTTCCGCCCGACGAGGTCGCCTTGGTCGTGCTGCCGCCACTGCTCGTGGTTCCGCCTGTCGTGCTTGTCCCGCCGCTCCCGTTCGCGCTTCCGCCGGCGCCGGCGGCCTGCGAGCCCCCCGCCTGCGAGCCGCCACCCCCGTGCCCGCCCGCCCCACCGGTTCCAGACGGGTTGGGTTCAGAGGTCTGGTTCGAGCAGGCGGCCAGTGCGGTAACGGCGACGAAAGTGAAGATTCTGCGGCAGCAATTCATGAAAGCATCCCTTCGTCTGGTGATTGCGAATCTAGCATTCGCATACGTCCGTGTGGCGCCACGGTAATGGCTGTACGCGCAGTGTCTCTCTGGTGGGGCAAACGGCTCACCTGCTCCTCTCCTCCCCCTCTGCGCTCTCTCCCGCCTCCCTGCGCCCTCTCCCCTTCCGCACTTGCGGGCGACCCGTTTCATCGATAGCCTTCATCCAATCGCTGTGCGCAACACACCCTACCCCTTGTTCTTTGCCGCAGGTCTGCTAGCGGCAGCGCCTGCGTGCAAGCCGCGCATCCAAACCATCGACTCGCCGTTTTCCGACAACTTCGAGCGCGTCGACTTGGGCGCGGATTGGCTGGATACCAGCCATGGGGCACGCATCAAGGATGGCAAGCTCAACCTCGTGAACGCCTTCAACCACCCGGTCTGGTTGCGTCGCAGGTTGCCGCGCAACGCCCAGATCGATTTCGACGCCGTGTCGAAAAGCCCGGCCGGCGACCTCAAAGTCGAGCTCTACGGTGACGGCGAATCCTTCGATCCCGATAAGGGCCGTTACGATCCCACCAGCTACATGATTGTCATGGGCGGATGGCACAACAGCAGAAGCATCATCAGCCGCCTGGGTGAGCACGACGAGGCGGTCAAGGTCGCCCGGGACCGCAGCGGCCCCGATCCGCTGGTGGTACCGGGCCAGACCTACCACTTCACCGTCACCCGCCGCGGCGCAAGCATCGACTGGAAAATCGACGGCGCACCCTACTTGAGCTGGACCGATCCCGAACCGCTCTGGGGATCCGGACACGAATTCTTCGCCATCAACGATTGGGAGGCGGACGTCAGCTTCGACAACCTGTCGATCCGAGCTGTGGAATAGATGGCCAGCGGGACCAAACCGACGGACGTCGAGGAGTTCGGGACTTCGGCCAACAGCGGACTGTTCACGCCCGAGCCGCGCACCGGCGCAAATTCCGATCTCGGACTCGGCGCGTTCGATCTCGACAAAGGGCTTGCGTTCCTGGAGGCCCGCAAAAACCTGCTCATCTATATGCACGACAACCCGGATCCGGACGCGATGGCGGCGGCCATGGGGCTCAAGCACTTGGTGGAGAGCACCACGGACATGACCGCGACCCTTGCCCTGGGCGGCATCGTCGGCCGCGCAGAAAACCGCGCGATGGTCGAGAAGTTACGCATTCCTCTGATTCCAGCCGACGTGCTCAACACCGACCACTTCGACACCATCGCCATCGTCGACAGCCAACCGGGTACCGGCAACAATTCGCTGCCGCCGGGCCGCGACGTCGACATCGTCATCGACCACCACCCGGCACGCGCGGAAAGCGCCCGGTCGCCCTGGTGCGACATCCGCCCGCACCTCGGCGCAACGTCGACCATGGTGCTCCAATATCTACGCCAGCGGCAGGTGCCCTTGCACACCAGCTTGGCCACCGCCCTGTTCTACGCGCTCCGCTCCGAGACGCGGGATCTCGGCCGTGAAGCCACCACGGCCGAACGCGACGCCTACCTGTTCTTGATACCGCAGGTGGACCACCACCTGATGTTCCGCATTCAGCAGCCCAAGCTGCCGCGGCAGTACTACGAGGCCATTGACAAGGCCCTCCGCATGGCCGAGAGCTGGGGCGACGTCATCACCGTCAACCTCGGCGTCATCGCGTACCCCGACTTGGTGGCCGAGGTCGCCGACTTGCTGCTCGACTACGAGGGCGCGCAGTTCGTGTTCTGTTGCGGCAGATATGGCAAGCAGGTCTTCGTTTCCATGCGCACCGAACCCACCCAGCGCCGGGCCGGCGGCCTCATGCGACAGCTCATCGGCAACGAGGGCGCCTCGGGCGGCCACGGTACCACCGCGGGCGGGCGATTGTTCGCGCAAGTCACATCAGACGCCGACCAACAGAAGGCCTTCGACCATTTGGTCTACCGGCTGCTCGACCTTACCGGCCGCGTCGGCGCTGCGCGTGTACCCCTGATTGGCTAAACAGCCACCCCAGCGAAACGGATTGCGGTAGTATCGCCAGCCGATGTCGATCGCGCCCGTTGCCTGCGTGTCTCCGTGTTGCGCCCGAAAGCGCCCGCCCCAGCACAGAGTGTGGCGAGCTGTGATTGCGTTGTCGCTGGCAAGCCTGGCGGCGACCGCCGCCCAAGCCGCGCCCAGGAAGGGGGGCCAATCCGCGCGGTCCACGCCCACCGGACATAGTGGTCGACACTCCAGCAAGGTCGCGGTGTTTGCGTTCGACGGCGACGAGGCGACCAACGTGCGCAAGCACGTCGTGCTGGCCCTCGCCAACCAAGGTCTGCAGGTGGACACGTCGCTACGACCGGTGCAGACGGCGGAGGAATATCGCGACATGGGGGCGACGCTCGATTTGGCAGCCTACGTCCACGGCCACATCAAAGAGCTGCCCGCCGACAAGGCCGAGGCGACCATCACGGTCCGCAGCGGGGTCACCGGCCGAACCATTGCAACCACCACCATCACCGGCTATCGCAGAGGGCTGCGCTTCGACGTCGAGGAGAAGCTGTGGAGCAAGGTGGGCAAGGCCCTCCAGCTGGTTTGCAGGGAAGCCACCAAGCCGCGCCGGCCGGTCAAGGCGCCCATGCGTATCGAGGCCGGGACGCCGCTGTAGGCGGGCGCAAGCACCTACGCGCCGCCAGCGGTGCCCAGTCACTGGCTGGTCTGGACGGCGGCGCCGGTGAGCTTCACGCTGGCGAGAAGCCCGCCAGTGTCGCTGACGGTGATGAGCGCAGACGTCAAACCGACACGCGCGGCCGGCACGAAGCTGACCATGAAGGTGCATTGGCCGCTGCGAGCAGGGAGAACCACGCCGGTGCAGAGGTCGTTGCTGATCGGGAACTCGGAGGTGCTGCCGGCGAGAGACAGAACGCCGGTGGCAGCATTGTCGCTGTTCGTCATTGTAAACGTGGTCGGCGGCGAGCTAGCGCCGATCGCGACGGTGCCAAAGTCTACCGGGCCAGAAGGGATCATTACGGGGTTCACGACATCTACCGCGGTTCCCGCGAGAGTCGCAACCACCGACACTCCCGTCGTGGCGTCAGATGCGGTCAGGGTTCCAGCGACTGTTCCGACCGTCTTCGGCGCGTACTGAACCTGGACATGGCAGACCGAGAGCGGCGCGAGGGGAACGACGCAGTCATTCGAGACAATCGAAAAATCGGTTGCGCCAGCCGTGATGGACACCGCGAGCGGCCCCGTGTTCGAGCCACCGCTGTTGGCCAGGTTGAACGTGGCGATGTCCGTCTTGCCAATCGTCGCTTGGAACGACTGAGTCGCCGGCGCGATGGCGAGACTTGCGGGCGACGTTGGCGGGTTCACGGTCGCGACCACGGTGGTCGCCGTGGTCTTGCCGCCGCCGTTGCAGACAATGACGTCGCTATGCGAGCCGGCAGAAACGGCCGTGAAGGTGAAGCCGTAGGCGCAGGGCGCGACCACATTGCCGGCGGCGGGACAAGTCGTCTCTGCAGGGTTGGCGGCGAGTTCGCTGTTGCCGGAGACACAGGTCAGCCCAGCCAGCGTTCCAATCGGAGCAATCTGCAACACCACGGAGGCCGTCCCGTTCAACTTGAGTGTACCAAGGTCGATCCGATCGGGCGCGACGGTGAACGTGGGAGGCTGACCGCCTTTGCCACTGAGAGCCACCGTCGCGCTGTTGACGCTTAGAACGCCGCCGGCCAAGCCCACGGCGGTCGGAGCAAACACTACCCCAATCGAGCAAGCACCGATGGGCTGAGGCGAGGCGCACGTGTAGCTGGTAATGCCAAAGCCAGCACCCGTGACCGCCGCGTTGATGGCGACTGGAGCTCCCGAGACTGCCACTGTGACAATCTGGGGCGTGCTCGACTCGCCAACGTCGAGTGTACCGAAATCGAGTATCGCCGGGCTGACCTTCACGGTCCCCTGGTCTGGCGGAACCGAGCCGCCCGCACCACCTGTCGCTGGCGCGACAGCGCCACCCGCGCCGCCTGAGCCAGACGGGCTCGCCCCGTCGAAGAAGATTCCAGACCAACAGAAGTTGCCGATGGCGTATGCATTGACCGTGTCCGACGAGATCTGGATCGCAATCTTGTCGATGTCGGCAATCCTATCCATCGGGAGAATCTTGCCAATGCCGCCCGCCCAGCACTCCGTGCTGAAGGCAGCCAGAGAGACGGCTTTGCCCGGTTGGATGGTGGCGCAATAGAAGAAATCGTTGCCGCCCTGAAGGTTGGGGTCGTCCTTGATGTGGATTTCACCGCGAATCGCAGTGTTGATCGGAATGACGGCGCTGGAGTTGAAGTCAAACCTGATCGTGCTGTAGGCCTTACCCAAAGTGCCGCCGGTTGGCTCGGACGCGTTGACGCCGACCATGATGCCCCAGTTGAGCGTGTACTCGCTGCCAGTGATCACGGGTAGGGTGCCCGATAGACAGAGCCCCTGGTCTGGATTGGACCAAACGATCGCGCCCGTACTGGGGCAAGGTCCAGGCTGCGTTCCTGTCCCGGTGATCTGCCGTACCACGGCGGTGTTTGTGGGATCCTCCGCGCATACCGGCGAGCTCAACATGTCGGCTGCTCCCAGGTCGACCCAACCGTATCCCGTCATGCGTCCCACGCCTCGCCCGCCCATGAATTCGACCCCGTCCGAAGTCATCGCGCCAGGATCTGAATTCCCGCCCATGGGCACGCCGCCGTCCGTGCCGACCACGCCGCCGGAAGAGAGCCGGCCCCCCGTGCCCATCACGCCGCCGTCGGAAAGCAAGCCGCCCGCGCCGCTCGCACCTCCGTCAGAAGGCGTGCCGCCCGCGCCGCTCGTGACTCCGCCAGAAAGGATGCCGCCCGTGCCGCTCGCACCTCCGTCAGAAAGGGTGCCGACCGCGCCGACTACGCCGCCCGACGTGGGTGTGCCCGCGCCGCCCGCGCCACCGTCCGCTTTGGCGCCGCCAGTCGCAGGCGCACCGCCGGTGCCGCCGGTGCCCTGTGCGGCGGCGCCAGGGCCGGACTTCAGCGAATCCGAACCGCAAGCCACGAGAGCGAACGCAGCCGAAAGTGAAGCAACGAAAAGCCCAGTCTTCATAAGAAAACCTCCAGACTTAGCCAGGCCGACCACCCGGACGACA
>CAZBIU010000410.1:0-5769 GCA_964491625.1 uncultured Myxococcales bacterium | reverse complement strand
CGATACAAACGGCTCTCTCACAACCTCGCTTGCATAGTGATCGGGAACGGGGGGGGATGCAGAATCTGGTTGGACTTGCGGTTGCACGGACGCTGCAAGCTGCTCAAGACCGAGCGCGCTTGCGGCGCCGGTAGAGCAGCGCGGCGAGCCCGACCAGGGCCAGCGCCCAAGCCGTCCATACCAGGTGAATCGTGTACGGGAACTTGTGTTGCGCGGTCGAGTAGGGGCCGATGTGAACCGGCAAGCGGCCTACCTGCGCGAGGGCCAGCAGATCCATCAGGATCGCCACGGTGGAGTGGATGAGGAAGCCGGCCCAGATGCTGCCGGTCCGCATGGAAAGAGAGCCCAGGACGGTCCCAGCAACGATGGCGCCGCAGGCCTCCAGGTACGGCTTGGGGAAGTGAATCATCACGTACGGCACCATCATGGCGAAGATGGCGCCGGAGCCAAGGCTGCGTGCTCCGCGCAGCCAGAATCCGCGGAAGAACGCCTCGAGGGCGAAGAACTGGCCCAGGTAGATCGCTTCCCAGACCCAGAAGTCGATCCAAGAACGGGAAGCGCCGTGATAGATGGGATAGTAGTTGGTGAACTCGGGGCTGTACGAAACCACCACCAGGGTCGGAATCACGATCACCAGGCACAAAAGGTAGATCCAGGCGTGCTCGCGAAAACCGCGGAAACGCAGGCCGAGGTCGAGCGGGCTTTCCTTGAAGACAAATGGCCACACCGCAAGCGGCATCAGATAGGCCGCGTAGCGGGAGATGCCCCAGAAGACGCGCCAGTAGAGCTCCTGGTAGGTACCCACGTCGACGATGTTCGGGTGCGCGCGAGCCCAGCGCCGCACCATGGGCAGCACGGCGCCCTCGAAGAAGTCGCGCGAGCCGTACTCGTTGATGAACAGCAGCGACAGCGCCCCGAGGAGAAAGGTGACAGGAACCCGTGGGTCGAGCTGCTTTGACCTGCCGCCCTCGGAAGCCTTGCGGACCGACGTCGCCTCCGCGTCCAGATCGACCCACGTGCGCCGGAAGAACCAGACGACTACCGGTGCGATGGCGGTCAATAGCACCAGCGAGAGTGCCAGCCGTCCGAAGGGGGTGTTGAGCAGGAACATCCGGAAGCACAGCCTCTAGCACGAATTCGTCTGGTTCGAACACCCTGCCGCGTTGACCAGACGCGCCTGTCATGGCAGAAGGACCCATCATGCCGGTCCTGAAGTCGATCAAGGATGTTGTTGTTGGCCAAGCCTTCAAGCTTGCGGGCAACCCCCGCGTGTCGAAGCTGGTGAGCGATCCGCGCCTGATGAACGCGGCGATGAAGGCGATGAGCGTCGGCGGCGCGGTGAAGTCGAACCTGGACAAGGCGGGCCGGCTCGCGGCGGGCGCGTTCGGTCTCGCCACCCACGACGAGATGGTGAACCTGCGCAACACCATTCAGCAGCTCGAAGATCAGCTCGCGTCGATCGAGAGCAAGGCGAAGAACTAGCGCCGTCCCGGCCGTCGGTTCCTACTGGCTGCACACCGGCGCGGACCATTCCTGCTGTTGTCCAAAGCAGGGATGCTGCTGGCCTTGCGGGGTCGCGGGGCAGCTCGGCGATGCGAAGCAGGTGTCGCGGGTACCGCCTTCGAGGCAGCTCGCGATCACACGCGCCTGGGGCTGTGCCTGGTAGTCGAGGCGCAATCGCGCGCCCGCCAAGGTCGCTGCCCCGATGATGCCTTCGATTTCGGGATTGTTCGCGACGTCAGCGTTGAGGGAGAGAATGAGGTCGCTGTGGTCATCCACCACCGCCGCGACCAGCGACCCGCCCAACTCCAGGTAGGGGTGCGTGGCCACGGTCTGGCCGCCGCTGGCGTCGCACTGCTGAAAACAGGCGCCGCTTTGCTCGTTGGCCAGCACCCACTCGATTCGACGGGCGTGCGCCAGCTCGGCGCATGCGCCTTGCCAACTGTTGTCCACAACGCCCTGGAAGACGGCCAACCGTGGCACGGACACCCAGCGCGCGGGGGTGGGCTGGGCGAAAAACGGGGTGTAGAGCGAACCCG
This sequence comes from uncultured Myxococcales bacterium, assembly GCA_964491625.1. Classification (GTDB taxonomy): domain Bacteria; phylum Myxococcota_A; class Polyangia; order Fen-1088; family Fen-1088; genus Fen-1118. The sequence continues at coordinate 3,730 of CAZBIU010000410.1, read as the reverse complement.
CGCTTCCTGCGTCGGCGCTGAGGCCGAGGCCAGGCGCCATCCGTGCCCAGGCCGACGCGCTCAGGATCAGCGGGCCTTCGCCAGTCCCGATAGCCAACGTCAAATCGGCGCCGCTCGCGCGCTGAACGAATTCGCCGTGCGCACAGGTCTCGACCGGATCTGTGGTGGCAAACGGGCGCGCGCCCGCACAGACCGCCAGCGCCACCCGAGAGTTTGGCAGCAGAAGAGAATTATCCCCGTTTCCCTGCGCGACCGCGAAGCTGCCGCGCAACCCGAAGTGCAGCACCGCGCGGCCGTCTTGCGCGAGCTGATCGTCGCTGCCCGGATAAGTTGGCCACAGGCTCATGGTCGCGGGTAGGTCCAGACTGGTCGGGAAATCGAAGCCCACCGAGAGATTGCTCAGCAAGGGTCCGCCCACTACGCCGGCGGGCTGTACCGACGGATCGCCCACGGCGCCCGGACAGATGTCGAAGAGGCCGACGTTGCTGAAGCTCGCGCGCAAGGGCGCCGTCCCGGTCCAGCCATCGCGCAAGTCCAACTGCCCGGTGTAGGTCCAGCCCGGCGTGCTCGGACACTCACTTCGCGCCAAGCTATTCATGGGAAAGGCGGTGTCCACCAGCAGCGGCCGGAGCCCGGCGGGCGTGGTCACCTGGGCCAGAAGCCCGCCCGACTTGGGGCCGCCGGGCTCGACCGGCGCGCGGTCGAGCGGAATCGGATCGAGGTCGAAGTCCAGCGACTGCTCGGAACCGCATCCGACGAAAAGCACTGAAAGCATCAACCAGCGCCGCATGAGATCACAGTCCGATCGTGGTGTACACAGACAGCGTCTGCCGCCACATGTGATAGATGCCTGCGGCGCTCGGCCGCGCTTGACCGTTCTTGCGCGCCTGGCATGCCGGCGTCGTGAGGTCGCCGTTGGCGGCGGTGCAAGCGGCGTCAGCGGTCGGATCGAACGCCGACGTGCCGGTATCGACGGGGAGCATCCACAAGAACGCGTAGCTTAGGCCCAGGCGAATCTGCCGCCACACGTGCAGCTCGGCGGCCAGCATCGGTTCCAGCTTTGTCCCGTCGATGGCGCCGGCGTTGACGTTGCTTGCGGGAACCGCGCTGGTTTCCAGGCGGAGCGAGCCCGCGGCGCGAAACTGCTTGTGGTCGTAGACTACGCGGGCACGCACGTCGAAGCTGTCGACGAAGCCGCGGTAAAGAACCACGTGGTCGGGCAGGGAGCTGCCGTCCGGTTGTGTGGTGCCTAGGACGTTCTGCGAGCTCGGCCCTGCCACTAGGATGGTGATCCTGTCATTGCTGCCGTAGCGCAACCATCGCACCATACCGCTCACCGACCAGCGCTGCGACGCCTGCCAACTGGCCCCGAGCGTGTAGATCGACGGAAGGTGGTAGCTCATTTGGCCGAAGAGACAATCGCCCGTGATGTTGGCCGGGCACAAGGTCTGCCCGTTCCAGACCGGTGCGTTTGGCAGCCGAATCTGCACGGTGTCCATGGGCAGGGTCATCACGCCGCCGTTGCCGAGCGGCGCGCTGGTATAGGCGAATCCCAGGGCAAACCGGCCGCGCCGGTAGTCGGCCCCGAGGGTGAGAAAATACGACGGCGCGATAATTCCTCGCGTGGCCAAGTCGTAGCGTGCCGCGGTTGACGGATCCTCCGCGCCCGGGCCCGTGTTCTCGTCGAATACAAGGTGCGCGGTTGGGAACAGAACACCGCTCGCGATGCCGACTTGAATGGAATCCGAGGCGTGAATGGCGAGTCCCAGAGCCGGGGCGACGTGTTCCATCTCCATGCTGACCAGGTGGTAGCGCGCCGGTGCGTCCTCGGCCGACGACAGGTTGAGCTTGGTGGTGAAGGGCGAATAGAGCGCGACCGCGATCCCGAAGCGGTGGCCGATGCCGGCCCCCAGTGCGAAGAAACCTCCCGGTCCCAGCGGCAAGCGGAAGGGGTGCTGGGTGGCACTGCCCGTGGCGGTCGGAAAGGTGGTGCTGCCCGGATTGCTGCCGGTTTGCGGATCGATGGAAGCGCGATCGACGGAGACCGAGGTGGTTTGCAGTGACCCGCTCAGGATCAGCTGCGCCCCCTGCAGGAGTCCGAGTCCCGCCGGGTTCCAGTAGACCGCAGTCAGGTCACCGGTGGTCGGGCCGGAAAACCCTGTGTCCCCGACGTGAGAATCATCGAGCGGGCCAGCGAATGCGCGCGCGCCGAGCAGGGCGAGCACGGTTGCGCACACGCGGCCCGAGGCTGGAGCTCGGCTTTTTCTACGACGGATAACCACGATATCTCGAACACAGTATCTCGCCTGCCGGCGGACGTCGACAGGCGAGAACCGAGTCGCATGTCTTGCCCTGCTCTCGCGAAGGGCGACGGTGAGGCTTCATTGAGGGTGTTTTGACGCACCATTGGTCGGTCCGAATGCGGTGTGGCGTGGACTTGCTGGTGCGATTCGGTGGGGCAGGATGGCCCTTGTTCGGACTATCGCCAGGCCAACGGGCAATGGGAGACGCTGCCTCCAGCTGCCACGGATGGACAGTCGGGCGCAAACTGAGCAGCTCTGGCCTTCGCCTCTCGGTGTGAAACAACTCATCAGAAGGTGCCTAAGCCCGCTTCGGAGGGTGAGCCTGCTTCGAGCATTTCGTTGTGCTCGGGGTCGTGGCATTCGAAGATCGCCAAGTCCTTGAAGGTTGGAGGTCTGGTCTTTGCCGGGACTCACTTCTCGTTCTCGACCCACGCCAGTGGTCGGCCTCCGTGGCTTCGGTGTATGGTGGATGCAGATCCGATGCTCGCGCCCCCTATGAGACCGGACGCTCACAGCTCCGCCGCCGCAGCACTCTCTGCGCCCAGCCGGCGAATCTCGGTCGCGCTCTGCACCTACAACGGGGCGCGGTTTCTCGATGCCCAGCTCGAAAGCATCCTGGCACAGACCCGCCAGCCGGACGAGTTGGTCGCTTGCGACGATGGCTCGACCGACGAGACGGTGCCCATTCTTGAACGCTTTCGCCAGCGCACGCCCTTCGCAGTACGCATCGAGCGTAATCCTTCCACCCTCGGTTCCACCAAGAACTTCGAGAAGGCGATCGGCCTCTGCACGGGCGACCTCATCGCAACCTCGGATCAGGACGACATCTGGCTGCCCGAGAAGCTCGCCCTCTGCGAAGCGGCCTTCAGCGCGGATCCCACGCTCGGGCTTGTGTTCAGTGATGCCGAGGTGGTTGATGAGGAGCTGCGCCCACTCGGCCACACCATGTGGGACGCGATCCATTTTGGAAAGGCGTACCGTCGACGCGTGCGCTCGGGCGGTTCCTTCGAAATTCTGCTGCGGCAGTGGCTGGTGACCGGGGCGACCATGATGTTCCGCGCGGACCTGCGCTCCCTCGTCTTGCCTATCCCGCCGATCTGGATTCACGACGGCTGGATCGCCACCATCTCTGGTGCGCTGTCGCCGGTGGGGCTGGTCGAGCGTTCGCTCGTCAAATACCGGCAACACGCCGCCCAACAGATCGGCGGCAAGAAGCTGACTTTGCGCGAGCTCTACAAGAAGGCGCGCGAGATCGGGCCGCCACAGTACCGGCTGGCGTACGAACAGTTCATACTGGCGCGTGACCGCCTGCAGACGTTCACCGAACGACTTCGCAGCCAGGCATTCCTGCCGATGCTGGACGGCAAGGTTCGTCACCAAAGAAGGCGTCTCGACATTTCCGAATGCAAGTCGCGGGTGCGGCGGGT
>CAZBIU010000409.1:0-5770 GCA_964491625.1 uncultured Myxococcales bacterium | reverse complement strand
CGCTCGATCGGTGGTCAACGTGGGCGCGGGGACAGGCGCGTACGAGCCTCGGGATCGCACCGTGATTGCCGTCGAGCCCAGCCGCGTGATGGCCGCCCAGCGGTCGTGCGATTTGGCCCCGGCGGTGCGGGCCATGGCGCATGCGCTGCCCTTGCGCGACGGCAGCGTGGATGCGGCCATGGCCGTGCTTTCCCTGCACCACTGGGACGAGTGGCAGGCACAGGGGGTGCGCGAGCTGCGCCGGGTTTCGCGTGGGCCGGTCGTGCTCCTGACCTGCGATGCCGAGGTGAGCGGCGCCATGTGGTTGATGGCCGACTACTTTCCCGAGGTCGCCGCGTTGGATCGGCGAATCTTTCCCAGCATGGAACGCCTGGCGGCGTGGCTCGGCGGCCGGACGCGCGTCGACGTGGTGCCGATCCCGCGCGACGTGTGCGATTGGATGCTGATGTCCTTCTGGGCCCATCCGGAACGCGTGCTCGACGCCGCTGCCCGCAACGCCACCTCGGGCTTCGCGCGCATGCCCGAGGCGGTGGTCGAGCGCGTGGTGGCAGCGGTCGGGCGCGATCTGAAGAACGGCGCTTGGGACGCTCGCCACGGTCTCCTGCGCGGGCTTCATGCCTTCGACGCTGGCTTGCGCCTGGTCGTCAACTGGCCCGAATAGACGCGTAGGTCGGGCGATGCGCTTCCGACCGAGCAACATCCCCAGCTTCATCTTTCCATTCTTCCGCTTCGAGTGGCGAGGCTCGCCATCCTTCCAGGGCGGCCTGATGTTCCACTTGCCGTTCACGCGCTAGCGCGACCTTGTGGCGGCGACCACACTGGCTCGTGGACAGACATTGTCTGTTTCTCGCAACGCTCCTACAATCAAGGCGGCGTTTTGAGGAGGACTCATGCAACGGCTCTCTATCTTGGCGTGCGGACTTGTAACCGTGAGCTTGACCGGTCTTCTCGCCCTTGGCTGCGGCGGCGGGAGCTCGGAAGGACGTGTAGACGGCGGCCATGGGGCTGCCATGAGTGGTAATGGAGGCTCGGGTACGGGTGGCGCGGGGGCTGGAGGTAACAGCGGCGGGGTTGTCGGTACCGGCGGCTCGCTTGGGGCGGGCGGAAGCCCAAGCACCAGCACGAGTTGCGATTCGTTCGATGCCTGCGGCGGTTCGGTGGTCGGCGCCTGGAAGATGCCGGCGACCATGCTTTGCGGACCATCCCTCACAACCCTGGCGAGCTGTCCGGCCTACACCAGGACGGACAACTACCAGGAAACCGGCACCCTGACGTTTGCCGCCGACGGCTCATTCCGGTCGGTGATGACGATGAATGGTACCGAGTCTATAAGCTATCCATCGACCTGCGCGGTGGGTTCCGCTTGTCCGATCGGCACCTCAGCGACAGACGCCGGCGTGTCCATGTCGTGCGGGGAGAGCTCGCCCGGCAGTTGTCACTGCGACTACGTGTACCGCAACGCCGTCATCAGCGAGGAAGGGACGTACACGACGACCGGGACGACCCTGGCCATGGTTTCGTCAGGGTCGAGCTCGGACTCGAGCCCAGAGGATTACTGCGTGCAAGGGAACACCCTGCTGGTCCACTTCACCGACTCGAGCTCCGGCTCCAAGGTCACCATGGCGTTCGCGAAGCAGTAGTTCCCCGACTATTCGTCGCTGACACCGGCTGGCGGCGGGCCCGACCTGCGCCGCGCATCAGGAGAGAGTCGCGCAGGGCTCGCTGTCGCATTGCGCCGCTGTGGGCGCTTCTTCAGATCTCTTTTTTGGGGTATAATTATGCGCTCGCGGGACACACAACTCCATCCGGGTAGGAGACTGACTATGTTGAAAACTAAGCATTCGCAGTGGACTGCCCTGCTGTCCTTCGCCGCCTTCGTGGTCTTCGGGTTTCTTTCCGGATGCCAGAGCAACGATGCGGTGGGTGGTGGTGGAGGCGGCGCCAAACCTGGCCCCGACGCGAGCATCAAGGTGGCCGACGCGCCGATTATCGCGTTGCCCGATGCCCTGCCGGGCTCCGGTTCAGACGGCGGTGGTGGGCTGACCAGCGGCGACGGTGGCTGTCAGCCGATCACGAGCTGCACGGTCGGCAGTTGGCAGTACTGCGGGAAGATTGGCGACGGGTGCACGGGTATCTTGAACTGCGGGTCTTGCCCGGCGGGGGTGGAATGCATCGGTGGATTGTGCGGCGGCAATCCAGGCTACGACGGTGGCGTCGTCACATCCTGCCAGGTCACGGGCGGCCAGTACTGCGGGGTGATCGGCAATGGCGCGGGTGGCAAACTGACCTGCGGCGACTGCCCCGCCGGTTGGAGCTGCACCAGCGGACTTTGCACGGGCAATCCCGGCTGCCCGACGGCTTCCTGCGGCGCCGGCGCCAACAAATACTGCGGTACCATCGGGGACGGGTGCGGACGTACGAAGGACTGCGGCGCCTGCGACGCCGGCCAAGTGTGCAAGAACAATCAATGCGTACCAGCCGGCCCTTGCACGGCGACCACCTGCAACCCGATCGGCGGGCAATACTGCGGCGGCGCCGTCGGCGACGGCTGCGGCGGCGAGATCACCTGCGGGGGCTGCACCCAGCAGGGCTGGACCTGCGACAGCCACTTGTGCAAGGGCGGCCCGACTTGTCCGAAGGTCGCATGCGGCACTGGCTCGGGCAAGTACTGCGGCACCATCGGCGACGGCTGCGGCGGCAGCAACGACTGCGGCGGTTGCATCGCCAGCGAAATCTGCCAGAACAACCAATGTGTGCCCGCGGTCTGCACGAAGATCTCGTGCAACCCCACGGGCGGGCAATACTGCGGCGGTCAGGTCGGGGACGGCTGCGGGGGATCCCTTGATTGCAGCGCGCCGTGTGCGACGGGCTGGGAGTGCAAGGATCACCTCTGCGTGGGCAGCACGGGATGCGTGAAGCTCAGCGAGTGCAGCAACGGAACCGCCTTCAACTACTGCGGCACCATCGGCGACAAGTGCGGCGGAAGCATCACGTGTGGCGATGACTGCGCCGCCGGGCAGGTGTGCGACGCCACGACCGGACTTTGCAAGGGCGGCCCCACCTGCCCGCCCATCGCCTGCAGCAACGGAACTGCCTACAACTACTGTGGCGACGTGGGCGACAACTGCGGCGGCACCCTCCACTGCGGCGCCGACTGCACGGCCGGCCAGGTTTGCGACACCACCACCGGCCTTTGCAAGGCCGGGCCAACCTGTACGCCCCTCGCGTGCACGAATGGAACCGCCTACAACTACTGTGGCGACGTGGGTGACAATTGTGGCGGCACCCTCCACTGTGGCGCCGACTGTACGGCCGGCCAGGTTTGCAACACCACCACAGGCCTTTGCAAAGGCGGGCCGACCTGCGCCTCTGTCAGTTGCGCCAACGGAACCCTCTACAATTACTGCGGCGATATTGGCGACAATTGCGGCGGCACCCTCCACTGTGGCAACGACTGCGCCAAGGGCCAGGTCTGCGATCCCGCGACTGGCCTTTGCAAGGGCGATTCAACTTGCATTCCGGTGACCTGCCAGAACGGTACGGATTTCAATTATTGCGGCGACAACGGTGACGGCTGCGGCGGCACGCTCCATTGCGGCAACGACTGCGCGGCAAACCAGATCTGCGGGACCGACGGCATTTGCAAGGGGAATGCGGGCTGCGTGCCCAAGTCCTGTGAGAATGGCACCGATTTCAGTTATTGTGGCGAGATTGGTGACGGCTGCGGCGGCAAGCTGAGCTGCGGGTGTAAGACCAATCAGGTCTGTGGCACCGACAAACTGTGCAAGGGCGGTTCCACCTGCGCGCCACTCACTTGCGACAACGGCACCGCATTCAAGTACTGCGGCGTGGTGGGCGACAATTGCGGCGGCGCTTTGAACTGCAGCACCACGTGCGGCGCCGGGAAGACCTGTGACACCACGACCGGCCTTTGCAAGGGCGACACCACCTGCACCCGCAAGACCTGCGACAACGGTACCCCTTTCAAGTACTGCGGCACCATCGGCGACGGCTGCGGCGGCAGCGTGGTCTGTGACGAAACCGATTGCGGCGCCGGCAAGGTGTGTAACGCGACCAAGAATCAATGCATTGGCGATGCGTCCTGCGTGCCGCTTACCTGCAAGCTCTCCACCGGCGCGCAGTATTGCGGCGGCACCATCGGGGACGGCTGTGGTAGCTCCATCACCTGCAACGATCCTTGCCCTGCCGGCACCATTTGCAGCGGCAATGCGTGCGTGTGCAACGGCGGGCTTATCTGCCAGGTCGCCCGCTGCGACGCAAGCTCCACGACCATCACCGGTAAGGTGTACGACCCGGCGGGCGTGAACCCGATCTACAACGTGATGGTCTACATCCCGAACACAACCCTCGATCCGATCACGCACGGACCGACCTGCGATCAGTGTGGGACTCCGTCGGGCGAGCCGATCGCGGCGGCGCTGTCGGGCACCGACGGCAGCTTCACCCTGACCAACGCGCCGAACGGAAGCAACATCCCCATCGTGTTCCAGATCGGCAAGTGGCGCCGCCAAATCAAGATCCCGACCGTCAATCCATGCACGAACAACGACCTTGGCGGCTGGGTGGACGGCAGCGGCGTTCCCATGACCCGCTTGCCCCGCAACACCGGCGACGGGGACGCGAACACAGTGTCGCTGCCCAAGATGGCACTTGCCGCCAGCCAGGCGCATCCGTGTACGGCCAACGTGGGAACCTGCTCGCCGAAGTGCAGTAACAGCCAGGTCTGCAATAGCAGCAATCAGTGCGTCGCCTCGTGCGACAACAACATCGCCGAGCGACTGCAGTGCCTGTTGCGAAGGATTGGCGTCGACGCGTCCGAATTCACCCTGCCGAGCGGAAGCGGCTCGATCCGCCTCTACAATCAGACCAAGGGGAGTGATGCTGACACGTGCAACACGGTCACCGGATCGACGGGCACCTTCCCCGATGCAAGCGATCACCTGTGGGACAGCCAAGCCGACCTCAACCAGTACGATATGCTGGTCTTGAACTGCGGCGGCGGTGGCACGGACAGCGGCCCCGCGTCGGCCAACGGTACCTACATATCCTATCCCGACGCGCCCAACCGGATGAAGGCCTATCTGGATGCTGGTGGCCGCGTGTTTGCCGAACACTACCACTACGCCTGGATCCGCAATTTCACCAACGCCACGTCGGTCTTCGGCGACGTTGCCACCTGGGTCGGTGACAAGAACGGGGTGTACACCAGCACCCCCGGTGTGATCGGCGGACTTCCGCGCGACACACAGGTCGACACCACCTTCCCGCGGGGCCAGGCGTTCTCCGAATGGCTCATGAACGTTCACGCGTCGACCACGCCAGGCATCCTCACCATTTCGAGCAGAGTCAAGGGAACTGCCGTCGACCAAATCAACCCGCCGTCGCAGCGCTGGCTGTACGAGCCGCAGAGCTCGAGCAACCTCAACGGCCCTGCGACCTACACGCACTACTTCACCTTCAACACGCCGGTAAACCAGCCGGTCGCCAACCAGTGCGGCCGCTTCGTCTACACGGCCCTGCACGTGGGCGATGCCGCGTCCACGGGCGGCTTCGATGGCGATCCCACCAACGCCAATGGCTCGGTCTTCCCTGGTTGCTGTGCCAACCGAACCGCGCTTTCGCCGCAGGAAAAGGCGCTCGAGTTCATGATCTTCGACCTTTCGTCGTGCATCAGCAACACCAACCTCCCGCCGCCGCCGGTGCAGACCGTGCCGCCGCCCGCGGCGCCGCCGCCCCCGCCGCCGCCTGC
>CAZBIU010000408.1:0-5771 GCA_964491625.1 uncultured Myxococcales bacterium | reverse complement strand
GACCTACTGCTGCTTCACCTCGAGCTTGGTTCCTGATGGCGGCTCTTGTTTGCAGGATATGAACGTTCCCAATTGCGCCCCCGGCAGATTTGGAATCGCTTGCTACGGTACCGACACGCCAGAGCAGAACTTCTCGCGCCTAAGCTGTCCCGACCCCGGCGTGGCGGGCATGAGCGAGCAGAGCTACCCGGCGACCGTCTATTGTTGCGACTTCAGCCGTGGTTAGGAGCCGGCTGACTGCTGTCGCGTCCGCCTCGATGCTGGCCTGCCTGCTGGCGGCATCGGTCGCGCTTGCTGACGGCGCCGGGCCGGTCTTGGTGAAGGTCAGCAATCCGCTGGCAGCCGCGCGCCAGTCGCAAACCATCGCAATTCAGATCGCCGACTTGAGGAAGCTTGCGCCGTCGATCGAGCCCGGCAAGCTGGTGGTGGTGGACGCGAGCAAGCGTGAAGTCCTGTCTCAGCTGGTTGACATGGACGGCGACGAGATCCCCGACGAGATCGTCTTCCAAGCCGATTTCGCCGCGTCTGAAAGCAAGACTTTCACGGTCGAGGGCGGCCTTCGCAGCCCACCTTCGCGCGACCAGTACCGCGTGTACGGCCGCTTCGTGCGCGAGCGACACGACGACTTTGCCTGGGAAAATGATCGCATCGCCCATCGCATGTATGGCCCGGATCTGGAAACCTGGGCCGAGGAACCGCTTACCAGCAGTGGCGTGGATGTGTGGACCAAGCGGGTACGGCGGCTGGTGGTGAACGACTGGTACCAAGCCGACGACTATCACGAGGACCACGGCGAAGGCGCCGATTTCTATTCGGTGGGCAAGTCGCGCGGCTGCGGGGGCCTCGGCATCTACAAAGACGACAAGCTCGCGGTGTCGCGCAACTTCACCAATTCGCGCGTGCTGGCCAATGGCCCGATCCGCCTGGCGTTCGAGCTTTACTATGCCCCGTGGGACGTGGGCGGCCTGCAGGTCTCGGAGACCAAGCGCGTGATCCTCGACGCCGGTCAGAGCTTCGACCAGTTCGAGAGCACCTTTCGCAGCGACGGGAAGTCGCCGGGGCTCATGGCCGGGATCGGCATCGCCAAGCACCAGGGAATCTCCGTCGCGCTCGACAGGCGAGCAGGTTGGCTGCGTTCGTGGGAGCCGCTCAAACAGCAAAGCGGGAATCTGGGTTGCGCGATTGTGGTTCCGGGCGGTGTCGTGGACCACAAGGAAACCGACAAGGACTATCTGGCGCTGACGCCGGTTCCACCGAGCGGCACCCTGAGGTACTTCGCGGGATTCGGCTGGGATCGCAGCGGCGACTTTGCCGACGCCGGAGCCTGGGCGCGCGCGGTGGAGCGCAAACAGCGCGAGGCTGCCGAGCCCCTTCGCATTGTGTTTTCGGCCATTCCGGCAACTGGCGGCGATGGGCTGGCGAAGAACCAGGCCGCCCGCACGGTTGCTTCCATCCTCGCCCGCGCGCCGTCGGTCCTTACGGACAAATGGGAATACGACACTGGCCTTGTCTTGTCGGCAGTCGAGCGCTTTGCAGAGGCGAGCAAGAACCAGGCTGCGCTCACCTATGTCAAGCGCACCATCGACGGCCTGGTCGACGGCTCCGGCAGGATCAAGGGCTACCAACTCGACGAGTACAACATCGACGCCATCAATGCCGGCAAGGTGCTCTTTCGCTTGCTCGCGCGGACGCGGGAACCAGAGCGGGACCCCTACCGCAAGGCCATCGAGGTTTTGCGTTCGCAAATGAAGACCCATCCGCGCACTGCCGACGGGTCGTTCTGGCACAAGAAGGTCTACCCGCATCAGATGTGGCTGGACGGCGTGTACATGGCATCGCCTTTCCTGGCTGAATACGCGGCAACCTTCCACGAGCCGGCGCTCTTCGACGAGGCGGCCCAGCAAATCCTGCTGGCCGAGGAGCACATGCGCGACGCCAAGACAGGCCTGCTTTTCCACGGATGGGATGAACAAAAAGCGCAGCGCTGGGCCGATCCCAGGACCGGCAGGTCACCCCAATTTTGGGGCCGAGCCGTGGGCTGGTACGCTATGGCCGTCGTCGATGTGCTCGAATGGATGCCGAAGGACCATCCTCGGCGGAAGGCGGTGCTCGGCGTGTTGGAAAGACTTGCCGCTGCCATTGCCAAGGTTCAAGACGGGGCCACTGGCGTCTGGTGGCAGATCCTCGATCAGCCTGGGCGGCCGGGAAACTATCGCGAGGCCTCGGCGTCGAGCATGTTCGTGTACGCTTTGGCCAAGGCCGCGCATCGTGGCTGGTTGGACAAGAGCTTGTACGGCAGGGTTGCGTCGCGCGGCTATCAGGGGCTGCTCAAGGAATTCGTCGAGGTGAACACTAACGGCCAGCTCGACCTCAAGGGCGTCTGCAAGGTCGCCGGTCTCGGCGGCAAGCCCTACCGGGACGGATCGTATGCGTACTATACCGGCACCGAGGTGGTGAAGAATGACCCCAAGGGCGTGGGCGCGTTCCTGTTGGCGGCAATCGAGAACGAGTGACGAGCAGCTCGGAGCGCTAGAACACGTAAACCGACTGCGCCATGCCGCGCAGGTTGTGCGGCTGGCTGCCGTCCAGGTATTGAACCTCGGTGTACTGACCGGATATCCCCAGCCGCAGCGACGGGGTTGCGTCCCAGAATAGGTTCGCGTCCAGGTAGGTAGATGTTTTGGCGATGGTGTCGAGAAGCTCGATGTTGCTGCCGCCACGCATGTAGAACTTGTCCAGATTGTCGGACTGGGACCGGGTGTAGTTGGCGGCGAAGATGAGCCGGCCGGAGGGCGGCAGGTAGTATTGCAGGCCGGCCCGGAAGGCGAGCCAGTTGATGGTGTGGAGGTTGCGATTCTGGTCAAACGTCACCAGACCCACGTCGTCGACGTTCAGGTCGTAGGTGGGCCACGGGGTGGATTGCGCAGCGTTTTGCAGGGTGGGAATCTTTGCGTTGCCGCCCGAAGTGATGAGGTCGGCGATGCCGGTCCCCTTGACGAAGGACCCCGTCACCGTCAGCCGGTTGCTGCGGTCGACGTCACTGGCGGCGGGAATCAGGGGAATAAGCGCATCCACCGACAGTCCCCATCCGGTCGCGCTGCTGACCGATCGAGTGGGAGGGGGCGCAAAGCTGTTCACGTTGAACTGGCGCACGATGCCCGACACGCCGATAGACGCGGGCAGCGCTGTGGTTCCAACATTTCCGGGTGTCGTGATGCCCTTCCATTGGTTGATGCTGACGCGTAGGCCGGCGCTGCCATCGGGAACCCGCGAATCCCTCTGCGCTGGGCGGCCGGCCGAGGCGGCGACGTGAACACTCACCGAACCCTCGGCATTGAACGCGTGCGACAGCCGCAACTGAGCGTTGCGCGAGAACAATTGATTGGGCAGACCCAAGAATTCGACAGAACAAGGATAGAAGTAGTTCTGCCACCCGAACAGGTCGTAGGTTTGCCCCATCACGAAATCGAGGTACGGACTCTGCAGCTTCACGTAGGCGTGACGAACGCGGAGGGTGGGACTGTCGAAGTAGACGCCCTCGGAGGTCGTGGGTGGGCTGTCCTGGTGACCGAAAAAGTCGGCCTCGAGAACCGCGCTTGGCTTGATTGACCCGATGGTGGGCGACTCGAAGGCAAAACCGAGGCGGCTGTTGCGCATGGAGAACTGGCTGCGGCTGTTCTGGCCGTCGTAGGTGTCGTTGCGTGCAACAATGGACGAGCCGATGGCATCGCTGTAGCTGCGGGTCGTATCGTAGATGTAGTCGGCCTCGGCGAAGCCGAAGATGGTCAGCTTGAATTGCTTGTTGGCTTCGCCGACGACCAGGGCCAATGGCGGTCGGAAGAACCATGACTCGGGCAGGGTCGTCTCGTGTGGGATCGGCGCCGCGGGGGCGGCGTTCGGGGGCGCCGGTGGCGGGGAGGGTACTTCGACGGGGACCGGAGCCTGTGCGGTGACCACTTGGGGTTCGTTCGCGGGCGGGTCGGCGTGCGCGAAACCGGGGGCCCCCGCAAGAACGCACCCTGCTGCAATGAGGGCTGGCGCCAAAGTTGCGCCGAATTTTGATCGATCCTTCATGGGCCAAGACCTTCCAAGGGGAGAGCAGTCGAGTGGCTGCGTGGTGGTTGCGGGAGCGTGGAGCCTATTGAAACGGCAGGTAGACATGGCGGCCATCATCAGAAGAGGTAAATGGACGACGCGGCGATGCGGAGGTTGTGCGGGCTGTTGCCGTCGACGTACACGAAATTGGTGTACTGCCCACCCAAGCCGACGCGGACCACGGGCGTGACATCGTAGGTGAGCTTGGCATCGGCGTAGTGGGAGGTGTCCGCGAAGTGGAGCTGCAGGTTGAACCGGGCGGCGCCGGAGGTCGGGTAGAGCTGGGCCAGGTTCCCAGAGTGGGCCTGTGTGTAGTTGGCCGAAAAGATCCATCGGCCGGTGGTGGGCAAGTAGTACTGAACGCCGATCCGGACAGCGGTCCAATCGATGGTGTGGAGCAGTCCGTGATTGTCGAACGTGACCAGACCGGGGTCGGCATTGGCATCGTAGGTCGGCGGCGGGTAGGTCATGGCGGGATTGAACAGGTACGGGAATACTGCGCCTCCGGTCACGCCGAGCAGGTCCGCGATACCTGTGCCCTTCACGTACGAGCACATCAAGGCCAGCCGGTTGCCGCGGTCGACGAAGTTGGCTGCCGGGATGATGGGGATGAACGCATCCAGGGACAGGCCCCAGCCCATGGCACTGTTGGAGATTTGAACGGGCGGCGGCGTGTAGGCGTTCAGCTTGAACTGCCGCACGATTCCCGAAACCGCGAAAGTCATCGGCATGGCCACAATGCGCTCGTTGCCAGGCGTGCGAATGCCCTGCCAGCCATTGAAGCTGACCCGCACGCCGCCGCTGCCATCCGGTACGCCCGAATCGCGCTCTACCGGTCGGCTGGCCGAGGCTGCCACTTCAAAGGTCACCCTTCCGTCGGAATTGAATTCCCTGGACAGGCGTAGTTGGGTGTTGCGCGAATAGAGCTGATTGCGCAGGCCCGAGGGGTCGAAGTAGCTCTGCCAACCGAAGACGTCAAAGGTGTGCCCCATGAGGACGTCGACGTACGGGTTTTGCAGCTTCACGTAGGCATGACGGACGCGGAATATCGGGCTCGCAAAGAAGGTGCTTTCGCTCGACGCCGGGGGACTGGGCTGACTGCCGGCGAAGTCGGCCTCGATGACCGCCGTAGGGGCCACGCTGCCGATGACCGGGGCATCAAATCCGAAACCCAAACGTGTGCTCTTGAGCGAGAACTGGGTACGGCCTGAGGTGTTGTCGTAATCGTCGGTTCGGGCCACCAGCGAGGTCGACATCGAGTCGTCGTAGCTGCGGGTGGTGTCGTAATAGTAGTCGGCCTCGAGAAAGCCGAAGAACCTCAGCTTGTAGGCCGTCTTGCCCTGGCCCGCGGTGAGGACGAGCCGCGGTCGTGCAAACCACGCGGCCCCTGTCTCCTCCGCGGAAACCGCCGGTGTAGGCGCCGGTGCTGGAGGTGCGGGTGGAGGAGAGACCGTTGCCGGCGGCGCTAAGGGCGCCGCTGCCACTGCGGGCGCGGGTGCCGGCACCCTTTCGTTTGCAGGCGCAGGGAGCGCGGAAACGCCCGGGGTTGACTTTGGGGCTTGCGGCTCATCCCCTCGCGCCAGGTCTGCGGCCCCGGCGAGGGCGAGTGCTGCGGCGATGAGGGCCGGTACCTGGCTGGCACCCGACTTCGATCGATCCTTCATTGACAAGAAACC
>CAZBIU010000407.1:0-5807 GCA_964491625.1 uncultured Myxococcales bacterium | reverse complement strand
ATGCGCGCGAAAAGGGCGTGCCCTACTTCGGCATCTGCCTCGGCATGCAGATCGCCACCATCGAATTCGCCCGCAACGTCGCCGGGCTCAAGGGGGCGAACTCGACCGAGTTTGAGCCCAAGCCGGCACATCCGGTGATCGACTTCATGCCCGAGCAGCGGCAGATCGTCGACAAGGGCGCCACCATGCGCCTCGGGGCCTATCCATGCGTGCTCAGCCCGGGCACCCGGGCCGAAGCAGCCTACGGCACGCGCGAAATCTCCGAGCGGCATCGCCACCGCTACGAGGTGAACAACGACTACCGCGAACGTTTGGTCGCGGCTGGTCTCGTCATCTCGGGCCTTTCACCCGACAGCAAGCTGGTCGAAATGGTCGAGCTGCGCAATCACCCGTACTACGTCGGTTGCCAGTTCCATCCCGAGTTCAAGTCGCGACCGCAGAATCCGCATCCGCTCTTCCGATCGTTCGTCGGGGCCGCTCTCCGTGCCCGACTCGAGAAGCGGCGAAAATTTGCGGTGGCCGCCGAGGCCCAATCCCAGCCGCCCGTGTAGGGTGGCGGAGAGAGCGAGACCTGAGGGCGCGGAGAGGATCTTTCTTCCCTGCGCCCTTTATGTCCGTTCCCCTCTGCGCTCAGTCCTGTCCCCAAGATTTCTCTTGACCCTAGCAATCTGCGTACCATGGATGGCTTTTGCTTTTCCAAGCCGGCACACGGTGCTATCAAATAGTAAGAGATCTCCCATGATATGACCGAAGCCGAACAGTGACGCGATGTCCATGGAAATCAAGCAGCACCTGAAGCTCTCGCAGCAGCTCGTCATGACGCCGCAGCTGCAGCAGGCAATCAAGCTGCTGCAGCTTTCGCGTATCGAGCTCCTGGACATGGTGCGTGATGAGCTGTTGGAGAATCCGGTCCTCGAGGATTCGGTGGACGTCTCGCTGGAGCAGGCCAAGCCAGGCAGCGACGGCGAGGGTGCGGAGGCGATTCGCGAAGCGGAAACCCTGCGCATCGGCGAGACCGAGACCCCAGTAACGCAGGCTCCAAGCGACAAGGCCGAGAGCAGCTCCGAGGTGAAGCCCGACACCCAGCCGGGCGAAGCAGTGGCGGAATTCGATTGGGACACCTACCTGGAAAACCAGTCCAACGCAGCGCCGATGCCGAGCTTCCGCCCCAACTCGGACGAGATGCCGTCCATCGAGGCCACGCTCACGCGCGGGACGTCCCTGTTCGACCACCTGGAATGGCAGCTCAAGCTCACCCGTGGCTTCACGATGGACGAGGAGACGGTCGCGCTGCTCATCATCGGCAACTTGACCCCGGACGGCTACGTGGACGTGCCTCTGGAAGAGTTGGCCGACGAGGCGGGAACCACGTTGGAATTCGTGGAAAAGGTGCTGGCGCGCGTGCAACAGCTCGACCCGCCGGGGGTGGCCGCGCGCAACCTGCAAGAGTGCCTGCTCCTCCAGGCGCGCCACATTGGTGCCGATGACGATCTGGTGCTGGGGATTATCAACAAGCACCTGCACAACCTGGAAAAGCGCAACTACGCGGCCATCGCGAAGGATCTCAATCAGCCGCTCGAAGAGGTGTACGAGGCGACCAAGGTGGTGCTCGCCTTGGACCCCAAGCCCGGCCGCGCCTACACCGACGAGGAGCCCAACTACATCACGCCCGACGTCCACATCCAAAAGGTCGGCGACAAGTACTTCGTGGTGGCCAACGACGACGGCCTGCCCAAGCTGAAGATTTCCGATTTCTACCGGGTGGCGCTTTCCAAGGGTCCCAAGGCGCGCGAGTACATCCAGGAACGCCTGCGCAGCGCCCAGTGGCTGATCCGTTCCATTCAGCAGCGCCAGCGCACCATCGTGCGGGTGACAGAATCGATCCTGCGCTTCCAGCGCGAATTCTTCGAGAAGGGATCGGCGTATCTGAAGCCGCTCATCCTGCGCGACGTGGCCGACGACATCGGCATGCACGAATCCACGGTGTCGCGCGTGACCACCAACAAATACGTTCATACCCCGCAGGGCATTTTCGAGCTGAAGTACTTCTTCAATTCCGGGATTACCCGCAGCGACGGCGACGACTTGGCCTCGGAAGCGGTCAAGTTGAAGATCAAACAGATCGTCGCCAACGAAGACCCGAAACATCCGCACTCCGACCAGCGCATCGTCGAGTTGCTGCGCGAGCAGAACATCGAGATCGCCCGGCGCACCGTCGCCAAGTATCGCGAACAACTAAGGATCCAACCCAGCAGCAAGCGTAAACAAGTGTTCTAAGCCCAACCCGCAAGAGCCAATCGTCCCCCTGGAGGCCTATTCGATGCAGCTTTCGACGACGTTCCGCCACATGGAAGCTTCCCCCGCAGTCAAGGACTACGCTGAAGAGCGACTTGAAAAGATCAAGAAGTACTTCAGCCGCGATCCAATTTCCGCGCACGGGACTTTTTCCGTCGAGCGCAACCATAACCATACCGCGGAGTTCTCGCTCACCCTGCCGAACGGCATCGTGATTCAGGCGCGTGAGACCACCGAAGACATGTATTCCTCCGTCGATCTGGCGGTGGCCCGGATCGAGCGCCAGGTCCGCAAGTGGAAAGAGAAGATCCGCACCCACAAACCTCACGGTGGGCCGCGCCTGCAGGTCCGGCAGACCGTCATGGCCGCCGAGAACCTCGAGCCGCAACCGGGCACGCCGGCCAACGGCAAGTCAATTGACCTGGTGCCCGTCATTCGCGACGCCACCGAGGAGGTCCGCACCCTGCATCTGCGCGACGCCGCCATGCAACTCAACCTGGTCGAACGCGACGTTTTGGTCTTCGTCGATGGTGACAAGAACACCTTGTCGGTGATCTACCGTCGCAAGGACGGCAACTACGGCCTGATCGAAACCGGCGTGGCCGCTCCGTCAGCCTAGGCCGTCACCCGCGAGGCGAAAGTTGTTACCATGAAGGTCGTCGATTTTCTCGCTCCCGAGGCGATTGTTCCGTCGCTTTCGGGCAATACCAAAGGCGAGGTCCTGGCCGAGCTGTCGGCATTTCTTGCCGCGCGCGAGTCAGGCGTCGATGCAGAAATGCTGCTGCGTGTGCTGCAAGAGCGCGAGCAGCTTGCCTCCACCGCCATCGGCGATGGTATCGCCATCCCGCACGGCAAACTGGACACCATCGATCGCCTGGTGGGAACGCTCGGGCGGTCGGTGACTGGGCTCGACTGCGAGTCCATCGACGGCAAGCCCACGCATCTTTTGTTCATGCTGGTTGCCCCGACCAACTCGGCCGGGGTTCATCTGAAGGCGCTGGCGCGCCTGTCGCGGCTGTTCCGTGACGCCAGTTTCCGGCAAAAGCTGCTCAATGCGCCCGATCGGGCTAGCATGTACCAGATCATCGCCGAAGAGGACGCCAAGTATTGACTGAATCCGGCAGCCTGGGAGCACCCCTGACGGTCCGCTCGCTTCTGAGCGAAACCGCCGGGCTCAGGCTCGTCTTGTTGGCCGGTGAGTCGGGGCTGGGCCGGCGGGTGACCTTCCACCGGGTGCAGAAGCCCGGCCTCGCCCTGGCCGGTTTCGTCAGACAAGTCCAGCCGGAAAGGGTGCAGATCCTGGGCGCCACCGAGCTGGCCTACCTGGCGAGTCTTCCGGTGGAGGAAGCCAGGCACGGCATCGAGACCTTCATGGCCTTGGAGCCCGCGTGCATCGTGGTGACCAAGGGGCTCGATGTGCCGGTCGAGCTGTTCGAGGCCGCGGATCGCTTGGGGGTTCCACTCTTGCGAACGCCGCTGCGATCGTCGGTGGCCATCCAATCCATCCAGAACTACATCGAACGCGAGCTGTCCCCGACCGCGAGCATTCACGGCGTGCTGATGGACGTGCTCGGGGTCGGCATCCTGCTGCTCGGCAAGAGCGGCATCGGCAAGTCGGAAGCCGCGCTGGAATTGGTCATGCGTGGACACCGCATGGTCGCCGACGATTTGGTCGAGGTCCGGCGCAGCGCCCACGACCTCCTGGTGGGCTGGTCGGCCGAGCTCATCAAGCACCATATGGAGGTACGCGGCGTCGGCATCATCAACATCAAAGACATGTTCGGCGTCGCCTCGGTCCGCGACGAAAAGCGCATCGAGCTGGTGATGGAGCTGGTGCGCTGGGAGGAATCGGAGGCGGCGGATCGGGTCGGCCTCGACGACCAAACCTATTCCATCCTCGAGGTGCCCGTGCCGATGTTGCGCATCCCGGTCAGCCCCGGCCGGAATGTCAGCTCGCTGGTCGAAGTGGCTGCGCGTAACCGGTTGCTCCAGGTGCGCGGACACCATGCCGCACGCGAATTCCAAGAGCGCTTGGATCAGGCGCTGGCCGATGCGCGCCAGCGGCGTTTCCGAGGCGATGTGGAGTAACCGGTGAAGCTTGTAGTCATCACCGGGGTGTCCGGCGCCGGCAAAACGACGGTCAAGAGCGCGCTCGAAGACCTGGGCTTTTACTGCGTCGACAATCTGCCCATGGCCCTCTTGCCGAGCTTCATCGAGCTTCTGGCGGGCCGCGAGGAAGTCACCCGGGCGGGGCTGGTGGTGGACGCGCGCAGCGGCGATTTCCTCACCGATACGGCGCGCGTGCTCGCTGATCTGCGTGCAGCTGGCCACTCCATCGATGTTCTGTTCCTTGACGCTCCGGACGAGATCCTGCTGCGCCGCTTTTCCGAGACCCGCCGGCCGCATCCGTTGCACGGGAAAGACATTCGCTCCGACATCGAGGCGGAACGGAATCGGCTTGCCGCCCTTCGCGCAGAAGCGACCGCCGTCATCGACACGGCCGACCTCAACGTGCACGGTTTGCGCGCCATCGTGCTCGGTCGCTACGGCCGGGCGGAGGGCAACCTGGCAGTGACCATCATGTCCTTCGGTTTTAAGTACGGCCTTCCCACCGAGGCGGACATCGTGCTCGACGTCCGCTTTCTGCCCAATCCCTTCTTCGTAAGCTCGCTCTCTGCCCTCTCGGGTGAAGCCGAGGCCGTGCGAAACTACGTGATGGAGAGCCAAGAGACGCGGCTCTTCTTGGAAAAGGCCGAGGAGCTCCTGACCCTTTGCGTGGCCGCCTTCGAGCGCGAGGGCAAGACCTACGCCACTATCGCCGTGGGCTGTACCGGTGGCCGGCACAGGTCCGTGGTCATCGCCAACGATCTGGCGCAGAGGCTGGGTGCCTTCCAGGTGGAGGTTAAGCACCGTGACATCTTGCGCGGCCGGACCGCGCCCGGGCCTGACCCGACGAAATGACGATACTGCGGCAAGAAGCCTCGCGATCTCGGTTGAAAGTTGTAAGCTACGCGTAGGAACGCCAACCCGAACCGGCTGAAATAGGATGTCTTCGCCAGGGAACAGAACCATTGAACCGATGGTGGGCGTCGTCGTGGTGTCACATGAACAGGTGGCCTTTGCGCTGATCGAGGCTGCCAGGCGCGTCGTGGGCACCATTCCCAACATCGCTGCGGCATGCGTCTCTGCCGGCGAGGACAGCGTCTCCATCCTGCACAAGGTGGCGCAAGCCTGCGGCCAGGTCGACGACGGGGCTGGTGTCTTGCTACTGGTGGACGTGTACGGGTCGACGCCGTTCAACGTGTCAATGACGATGGCCGACGGCACCCGGGCGGCCGAGGTGGTCTGCGGCGTCAACCTGCCCATGCTGCTCAAGCTGGCGACCCTGGATCGGTGCAAGCTGCCGCCAGCCGTCCTGGCCAACGAAGTCCAGGAGTGCGGGCGTCGTTCGATCCGCATCGGCTCCGAGCTAACCGGCAAGGTCAGCGTGGGAGGGAAGAGCTGAGTGGGAG
>CAZBIU010000406.1:0-5827 GCA_964491625.1 uncultured Myxococcales bacterium | reverse complement strand
TCGGGGCACACCGAGGGCGCCGTGGATCTGGCCCGCCTGGCTGGCCGGACCGCCGCGGGCGTGATCTGCGAAATCATGCGCGAGGATGGCGAGATGGCGCGCGTGCCTGACCTCGAAACCTTCGCCGTCCGCCATGGTCTCGGCATCGTGCAGATTGCGGATCTCATCCACTACCGCCTCGCCCAGGAGCATCTGGTCCGTCGCGTCGCCGAAACCGAGATTAGCCCGCGCGGCCACGGTCTGCGTGCCACTTACCGCGCGGCCCTTTTCTCCAGCGACGTCGAAGACGCCGAGTATCTGGCACTTTGCCTGGGCGATGTGGCGAGCGGCGCGCCTGTGCTGGCGCGAGTCCAGGTCGCCAGCTTCCTGCGCGACCTGTTCTCCGTCGCGCAGCCGGGCCCCAACCTTCCGGCCAGCGAGTGGCTGCAGCAAATCGAAAGAGAAGGCCGGGGCGTGATGCTCTATATTCTTCCCCGCAGCGGACACTCCTTGGCGGCCGAATTGGGGGCCGGAAACGTCGACAATGATCCAACCGCGGCGCCACTTCGTGATATAGGCCTGGGATCACAAATCTTGGCCCAGCTTGGAATCCGAGCTATCCGTTTGCTAACCAACAACCCGCGCCGGCTCGCCGGAATCGAGGGCTACGGTATACAGATTGTCGAATGCGTTCCAAGCGGGCCGCCCGCCGCGGTGATTTCGCTGCATGAAAGAGAGACACAGTAAATGCCGCATATCCATCAAGGTACCTGGAGCTCCAAAGGGAAACGCTTTGCCATCATCGCTTCGCGCTGGAATGAATTCATCGCTGACAAGCTCATCGAAGGCGCGCTGGATGCGTTCGCGAAAACCGGCGCCGAGGACGACGCCGTCGAGGTCTTTCGTTGCCCGGGCGCTTTCGAGCTTCCTGGGCTCGCTCGCCGCGTCGCAGATTCCGGCAAATTCGACGCGCTCGTCTGCCTGGGCGTGGTCATTCGCGGCGCCACGCCCCACTTCGACGTCATCGTGAACCAGGTCACGCGCGGCATTGCCGGTATCGCCGGCGAGGCGAAGCTGTCGGTCGGTTTCGGCGTTCTCACTTGCGACAGCATCGAGCAGGCCATCGAACGCTCGGGCAGCAAGGGTGGCAACCGTGGCTCGGACGCCGCGATGGCCGCCATCGAGATGGCGAACCTCTACGCGGCCCTCGCCGGAGACCCCAAAGGCGAGGCGCCCGGCGCAGCCAAGACTCGCAGGAAATGACCCCTCGCCGCCGCGCCCGATGCGTTGCCTTGCAGGTGCTCTACGCACTCGATGGTGCCGACACTCTCGATCCCGCCGCCACCTTGGCGTCGCATCTTCACCAGTTTGGCGTTCCCGAGGAGGAAACCCACCTGACCCCAGAGCCGGTGTCGGGCTACATGGCGGAAAACGACGCCGCCCCCATCGCGCCGTTCGACGAGGAGCTGACGCTTGATCTGATTAGCGGTGTGTGTGCGCATCGCCCGGAGATCGACGAAATCCTGGCCAAGCTGTCCCGCAAGTGGCGGGTGGAGCGTCTGGCGCGCGTGGATCGCACCATCTTGCGCATGGGGCTCTATGAGCTGGCCCACCGCAAGGACAAGACGCCGGCGCGCGTTGCGCTTAGCGAGGCTATCGAGCTCGCCAAACGCTTCGGTGCGGAAGAGGCTCCGGCCTTCGTCAACGGACTGCTCGACTCGGCGCTTGAGCTTCTGGGCCAACGAGATTGAGCAGAGGCCAGACACGCTCATGCGCGACATCGTCCCCTCGCCCATCGCGTTCCTGCCGGTCGATCTGCATCGCTGGGATCGCAGCCCGGGAGGCGATGTGCTGGTCGTCCCCATCTGGAGCGACATCCGCCCCCTGCGTGGCCCGGCCTGTTTGCTCGATTGGCGACTTTGCGGAAAGATCTCGCAGATGATTCGCGAAGGACGGGTGTCGGGCGCAGCCGGAGAGAAGCTGCTGGTGGTCACCGGCAGGGTCCCTTGGCGTCGCGTTCTCGCCATCGGGGTCGGTTCCAGCGACTCGTTCGACGCCGCCACGTGCCGAATGACGCTTGACCGGACACTCGATGCGACCCACGGGATCGGCGCCCAAAGCCTGGCCATTGCGCTTCCAGGCCGAGACGTCGACCTGGTCAAGCCGGACGTGGCGATGGCCTGCTTGCGCGAGGCTGTGGAGTCGAGTCATGAGTCGCAAGGGCAATGGTTGCGCGACCTGACCGTGATCGACGTGCCGCCGGCTACCAAGACGATGGGCGACATGTCGCGATCCGCATCTTCTTCGCAAAAGCTGTCGGCAGACTGAACTTGCGTCCCGGCCTGACTGGAGCCGTCGTGAAGCCGTCGCCGCGCTTGACGGATTCGGTGAGAATCCGCGATAATCGACCCAGTGGCTCGGTAAATTAGCAGGATGACATATTGCGGCGTTGATGGTAGTGGATTGAATTCGTCGTGGAACAATGGGAGCGAGGAATAGCGAAGCGCCACACGATTTTGAGTCGCTGAAGCCGGGTGGGCACGTCTGTCTTCCGCACAAGACGTCCGACGAAAAGTTCGACGCCCTCGCTAACTATATCCTGAGCGGCATCGTCCGCGGCGAGCGCTGCCTGTACTGGGGCGCGGCCAGCGTGTTTTCCGCAGCGGCGGCTCAACTGGAGGCTCGTGGGGTTCCGGTTTCGGCGCTTCGCGAGCGAACCGCGCTGCTCGTCCTCGATCCCGCACAATTTGCGGGAAGTAGAGATCTCGACAGCCAGACAGCGGCGATTCGCGCCGCCGCCGCCTCGGCGCGAGCCGAGGGCTACACGGGCCTGCGCGTCGCCGGCGATCCTGTAGTAGGCGCACGGGCCCAAATGAATCAGGAGCAGCTTGCCGCGCTCGAGCGGTCGCTTTCGAGCCTCTACCTCGAATCACGTACGACCGGGCTTTGCGTATTCGACCAGACCAGCACGGAACCGGAGAAGATCGAGCTTGCGCTATGCACGCACGAAGTCGCGATCGTGGGCGGTCGGGTCTGTACGAATCCCTTCTACAGCCTCCCGCCGAGCTCGGCCGAACCAAGCAGGGCGCTGGAGCGTGTCGAGTGGATGGCCGCCAACATACTGGAAAACGCCGCCGGCAGTGAGCTTGTCGAATCTCAAAGCGCCGCGTTGATCATGGAGAGCTCTCGGGTGGGCCGGCGTGACGCCACCTTCCGGCGTGAGATTACCGGGCTAAGGCGCGCCATCGAGGCCCGCGACCGACTGATCGTCACCGCTGCAAGGTGGCTGTCGCGGCCCCTGCCCGCCATGTGCAGTCACCTGGATGAAATCAGCCGCGACCCGCACATGGCCCACTCGCACGACCTGGTTGAGACGTGCAGCGAGCACCTGGCCGCGATGACACGACTTTCGCGCGGGCTTGATGAAATTGCCAGCTTCGTCCAGATGCAGGTCGTACTTCGGCCCGAGCAACTGGATCTCATCGAGGTTGCCCGAGGCGCCATCGGCGAAGTCAACGAAGACCCATCCATTGGCAAAGTCGCGATCAAGCTCGAAGGTCCGACCTCCATCGTGGGCAGTTGGGATCGGCTACGCGTGGGCCGCCTTTTCTATTCGCTCATCAAGACGGCGCGCGAACAGGGCTTCGACTCGCAGGTCCATCTCCGCATCGACGACCTGGTGCACTTCGCGCGCGTTCGCCTGGAATTCGCCTTGCCCCATGCCCCGTCGCTTTCCGACAGCGGCGAGCGTGTGCGCAGCCTTGCCTACGGAGGCACCAGCGAATCCGACTACGACCGTCTGGCCGTCCAGCTTTGGCCGGCGCGGGAAATCGCGCGCATGATGGGCGGCACGCTCGGCATATCGACCTGGGCGGACGCGCGGGTGATATTCACCCTCGATCTGCCCAAGGTCGCCCCCGAAGACGTGCCGACGGGCTAGTCTGCCGCGATGGTGATGAAGATCGACGTGCCGCCTCGGTGGATCTTCAGCAGGTGCGCCGCCTTACCGTGCGCGCGCAGCAGTTGCACCGCATCCTCGGCACTTACGACCGCCTTGCGATCGACCTCGACGATAACATCTTCGGGCGCAAGGCCCGCCTTCGCGGCGCGGCTGCCAGATTCCACCTCGGTCACCACCGCGCCCTTGGCGTCGCGTCCGAGCCCAAGATAGCCGGCCATGTCCGGTGTCAGCGACTGCAGGTTGACGCCAATCCTGTCTTTCTCGACCTGCGGACCAACCGCGTACGGATTCTCGGGCAGCTCGCCCAAGGTTATCTGCAACTTGCCCGGCTTGCCGTCGCGCAGGTACGCCACCGCGACTTTGGAACCGACCTTCTGGGAAGACACGTAGTCCACCACGTCCCCGGCACTTTGGATCTTCTGCCCGTCGATCTGCGTGATGACGTCGTCGACACGCACGCCCGCCTTGTCCGCTGGACTGGACGGCATCACCTTGCTGACCCATGCCGCATTGACGGGCAGGTCCTTGGGGGACTTTTCCCGGTCATTCTGTGAAGGTTCCCCGTCGTCCCCGAGCTTCACACCCTTCTGCACGTCGCCAATCGCGACACCTAGCCAAGCGTGGCGGACGCGCCCGTCCTTGACAATCTCCCTGGCCATCTCGCGCGCCTGGTTGATGGGAATCGCAAAGCCATAGGCGCCGCCGGGGCCGACGTTGATCAGGGTGTTGATACCGATGACCTCGCCCTGCAGATTGACCAGCGGTCCGCCCGAGTTACCGGGGTTGATCTTCGCGTCGGTCTGGATGTACTCGCGCATGCGTTCCCCGGACATGTGCACATTGCGAGTGACCTTACCCTTGCCGCTGATGATGCCCGCAGTGACGCTCTGGTCAAGGCCCAACGGGCTGCCGATGGCAAGCACCCATTCCCCCACCTCGATGGCGTTCGAGTCGCCAAGGCGCGCAGCCACCAAGTTCTTCGGCGGGTTTTCGATGCGCACCACCGCGATGTCGGTCTTCGGATCCATGCCGACGACCTTGGCCGAAAACTCTCGCCCGTCGGCAAAGGTGACCGTCACTTTCGTCGCCCTCTCCGCCACGTGGCTGTTGGTAATGATGTTGCCAGCGCCGTCGATCACCAGACCCGATCCCGTCCCGTGGCCCGGCACATTCGGCATCGGAAATCCGTCGAACGGCGCGCCGAAGAAGTGCTCGAAGAACCGGTCCATGTCGGGCGGCAGATCGTCGCGCCGCAGATGGCGGTCGCGGATCTTCGGACTTTCGAGCTCGACGTCCAGGCGGACCACGCTGGGCCGCAGCGCGCGCGCCGTGCTGGCAAATGCCTGGGATAGCGAACGCGCCTCCTGGGGCACCTGGGTTTTCGGGGTAACGCTCGTCG
This sequence comes from uncultured Myxococcales bacterium, assembly GCA_964491625.1. GTDB lineage: Bacteria > Myxococcota_A > Polyangia > Fen-1088 > Fen-1088 > Fen-1118. Next base: position 488 of record CAZBIU010000406.1, on the reverse strand, counting down.
CCGGCGGCGTTTCAGCGCGGACGCTGGGTGTGGCGCGAAGGCCAAGCCCCAATCCGAGCGCCAACCCAACGATTCCAACGGCTGCCGAGGACAACAATGTCATTTTTCGCGTATGAGTCATGTTTTGGTTCCTTGCGCCACCTGCATGGTGACCGTGATCCTATGCGTAAAACCGAAGCTGGGGTGTTTTTCTTCCCGCCAACTCCCCCTTTACAAACGGTGCACGGACGGGCGAGAAGGCGTCCGAGCCAGTGCTGTTTCACCAAGCTATCGTCAAGTTGCGGTCGCGGTCACGCGGTTATCACCTCGTGACCAGCGAGATTCTTGCGGCGATTCCCGAGCTGTCGCACGTGCGGGTAGGCTTTCTTCATCTTTTTCTGCAACACACCTCGGCGTCACTGTTTCTGAACGAAAACGCCGACCCCGACGTGCGCGCTGACTTCGAGCACTGGGGCAACCACGCCGTGCCCGACGGAGCGCCGTACTTC
>CAZBIU010000405.1:0-5906 GCA_964491625.1 uncultured Myxococcales bacterium | reverse complement strand
CAACCAGGAACGGGGATTCGGTCTGTCGCGGTTTCGGCGACAGCCCCGTCAACTCGACCGCGTTCGAGGATGCTTGCCCATAAAGATGCACGTGAGCGAGCGTTGGGCGTTGCGATAGCGGGGCGTGGTGCGCGATCAGCAGCGCTGGGTGGTGAGCGATACCTGCTGACTGCCCTGCAGGCACGAGGGCGTGCACACTGTTGTTCACTGTCGGCGTGGGCTGCAACGACAGATGTTCCGTTGCCGAGGCGGTTGCGGATGATCTCGCTCGATCCTTCTTCGACGAGACCGTGTGGTGTGAGATAGATTTCGCTGCGGACATTTTCTTCTTCATTTTTCGTAGCTCCTTTGGAGCGCATAAGGCGCCTACCTTCCCTTTACAACTGCGCTTCGCCACGACCGTGTAGCTGCAGGCGCAAGGATGTCGGCCAGCGTGTGCGCGATTTTTTGAGGGCCCGTGTGGGGATGAAACCCGCAAGCGCGATGTTGATGACGAGCGATCTTCAGCATCGTGCTGATGGCGGTGGTCGTCTGCGGTGTGCTTCGCAGATGAGCGCGCTGCTCGCTGGTGCTGGGCAGAAGCGATCCTTTTAAGATCTTAAGATCTTAGAAGGATCCCCCTGATCCCGGTCATCCCCACCGCTGCGAAACACGGTCTGCGCTGGTCGATCAAGAAACGCAGGTCGATTTCGATGAAAAAGATGGGTTCTAGGCGCTCGATTCCGCTGATCCGACGTCTTCGTGGGTGTTTCCGTGTTTCTCCCCCATCGCTGCGAATTCGCACGGTTTGGCATCGGCGATGCCCAACGGAGCTACTTTTTCGCGTCCGCGCAGCGCTGGAAATTTGCACGCGACAGTTCGTGGTTGTCGTGGCCTTAAACACAAGCGCGCCAAACTTTTCGGAGAGACTTCGAGCATCGCTAGACGACCACGCACGCGCTTGCGCACGCACGAATGCCACTCTCTGCTCGTGCCGCGCGATGCTCTTAATCGTCGAGATGGTGTTGGCGAGCATGATTCGCATGAAGGTCGGGTGGTGCTGATGACCGCGCCTTCGCGATTCGCCGTTTCGAAATCGCGATCCGCTAGACGTCTCGCCCATCTGTCGTGCCCACCTCCGCAAGTGGCAGATAGCCGAGCATCACTGCAGCCGAAAAAACGATCTTGTAAATAGGGTCTCGCCGGCCATGTGGTCAGCGAGCTGCGCGGCGGTCTTTCCGGCAGATCGAATACTGTAAATACCACCCCGACTGCGGTCTCGGCGTTCCTCGCCACCGCGATCTTGGGACACTCGCCACAGCCATCGAGCTGCAAACGCGGGCTTGTAAAGGAATGGTATGGGCCTGCGAGAGGCAAAGGCGAACGCGAAAATCTCCGAGCACGGAGATGGCGTTCGTGTGTCTCGCGAGAGGTCCCCTTTCTATACGACAGAAGAAGCAGCTGCGTATCTGCACTTTGCCACGACGAGTGGCATTCGATGTGCGGTTCATCGTGGCGAGCTTCATCCCGCTGGCGTCGGCCCGCACGGAACGCTTCTTTTCGTCCGCGAGGAGCTTGACCGATTCGTTTTTGCCCGAGGCGCGAACAGGGTAATCAGGTATGGTCTCGATCACCGTGAGACGCCTCGGCCTGATGGAGAACAACATGTCCAGACAGCCAGGCAGATCGACACGCCATCCCGGCGTGTACCAAGTAGACCAGCAAACATTTCGGATTCGGGTCAAGCGACTCGATCCGAGGAAAGGAAAGGTGAAGCAAATAGAAAGGCTCTTGAAGGGCGTCAGCCTCCAGGAGGCGGTCAGCAAGAGAGCCATGCTCGCAGAAAACTTCGGCGATACGAGCGTGGGGAAGGCACCGAGGGAAAAAGTTGGGGCCTTCGCGAAGCGTTGGTTCGACACGAAGCTACCAACCCTATCGACAAGCACGGCTGAGCGGTACGTCGATGGTTTGGAAAACCATGTTCTGAAAAGGACCACCGGCCTTGGCGAGTTCTACTTCGACTCGCTTCGGAGGATGGACGTGCAGGAGTGGGTGAACCGTGAGAACCAGGCTGGTTACGCGCCTGCCACCATACGCGGATGGTTTAACATCCTGCGGGTATTGGTGAGGGACGCCATGGCTGATCTGGGGATCTCGTCCGACCCGACGGTCAGAGTGATCCTTCCCGAGCTGAAGGATCGAACTTCGGCCAACTCCCTGACGCCCGACCAGCTTAGTCGGTTCCTTGCCGCGATGAAGGCCGACAGGCTCTACTCGCGGAACTATTGCCTGACGGTTCTGCTAGCTTTTACCGGCTTGCGATTTTGCCATGCGTCATCGCTGAAGTGGGAAGACATCGACTTCGAGACCGGGGTCATCAGGGTGGTACGGCGGCAGGTACGGGGGAAGGTCGGTCCAGTATCGAGGAAGAAAAGGGCGCCCAAGGAACTGCCGCTAGCACCAGCGCTCGCGGAAGTTCTGAAGGAACATCGACAGCACCTGATCAAGCGGCAGAACCCAGGTCTTGCCGAGGGATGGGTCTTCCCAAGCCTGCGTGGTGGACTCAAGACACCGGGGACCTTGACGAAGACATGGCAGGGTTGCCTGAGGGCAATCGGTGTGAAGGAAAAGTTCACCGTCCACGGGCTACGACGCACCTTTAACGATCTAACGCGTCGAATCGGCGTCGATGGGCTAGTGATCAGAGCCATTACCGGACACACGGGCGAAAATATGCGAGCCCTATACTCCACCATAGGCATGGACGAGAAACGAGCGGCGGTGGACGGGGTGGTTCGTCTGGTTCCACTCCCGAAAAGTGTGGACGCGAGTGTGGACGAGGGGGAAAAGAAAAACGGCCAGCTAGCGGGGCAACGCTAACTGACCGTGATGTTTGGTGAATCTTGTGGGCGTTGCAGGGATTGAACCTGCGGCTTCCACCGTGTGAAGGTGACACTCTTCCACTGAGTTAAACGCCCTAATGCCCATTGCAAATAATCGCAAATGGACTCGCTGTCAATGGTGCAGATGCGTCGGGCGAGGCGTTTTCAGAACGACGGGGCCAGGACGCCGTCTTCGTCCATCGAACGGGACGGGTGGTGGCCCTTGCCCTTGCGGCGCGCAACAGGGACAGACTTGGGCTTTGCTTTCGGCTCCGGCGCGGCCTCGGCGGCCGGACGCGCCTCCTCTGCGGGAGGCTGCGGGTTGGCGATCAAGGAAACCGCGAGCTGTCCGGGCAGCTCCGGGACGAAGGTTTCGATCTTGTCGCGGTAGCCTTCCTTCTTGAAGACGAATTCAATGGGCGTCTTGCTGGCCGGCAACTCGATGTCGACAGGGGTCACCCCGAGCGGTTCGTTGCTATCCTTGCGCGATACCGTGGCGCTATCCGGATCGGACTTCAAGCTCAGCCGGACCTTCTTCGGCGCGGCAGCGGCCGGCGCCACGGTCGCGGAAGGCGATTCGGTTTGCTCGCTGGATTGATGCTGGATGTAGAAATAAGCCCCGGCGGCCAGCGCAGCGGCGACGCCGAGTATCGCAGCCAGCCCTTTCCCGGATCGGCGCGCCCGGATCGGCCGGTAGCTCTTCTCGTCGTCGAGCATCTCCCCCGTTGCGTGTCGGAACGTCGACGGCATCGGGGCCGACTGCGCGCCCAGCTCCGGCGCGGGCGTGACCTGGCCGAACACGACCCGGCCGCTGACCACGCTGTCCGCGCGCTCTTCGGGTTTGGTGCCGCCCGCGGACATCAAGGTCGACGAGTGAGGGATGGGTTGGGTTCCCGCAAACTGTGGCGCGGCCTCGAAGTAGCTTTCCGGATTCTCCAGCGCGGCCCCGAGCTCTTCCATGGTCTGGAACCGTTCCTCGCGCCGCTTGGCGAGAGCACGCAGGATGATCGCCTCCACGGACGGAGGTAGCAGGGGATTGATGGCGCGCGGGGAGGGGACGGGCGCGGTGATGTGCTTGACGATGATCTCGCCGTAGCCTTCGCCTCCAAACGGGACTTTTCCCGTTACCATTTCAAACAGAATCACGCCCAGCGAGTAGATGTCGGCGCGGTGGTCGATATTGGCCCTGCCCTCGCACTGTTCGGGCGCCATGTAGTACGGAGTCCCCATCACCGATCCCGTGCGGGTCTTGTGGGTAGCCTTCTCTTCGCCCTGGGTCAGCTTGGCCAAACCGAAATCGAGCACTTTCACGAAGTCGCTGGTGTGACCGCGGGTGATGAGGAAGATGTTCTCCGGCTTGAGGTCGCGGTGGATGATGCCGTGCTGGTGCGAGGCGCCCAGGGCGTCGGCCACTTGGGCGGCAATCGCGAGAGCGCGCGTCGGGTCGAGCGGGGCCTGGCGCCTGAGCTGGTCGGACAGCGCTTCGCCCTGCAGGAACTCCATGATGAAATAGAATTCGCCGTCCCCGGTGGTGCCAAAATCGTGGATGTCGACGATATGCTCGTTCCCGATTTGGTTGACCGACTTGGCCTCGGTGACGAAGCGCGAAACAACCTCCGGGTTGCGCGACAGCTCGGGGTGGATCGCCTTCATGGCGACTTTACGTCCAATCACCGGGTGCTCGGCCAGGTAGACCACGCCCATCCCGCCCTCACCAAGCTTGGCCGTAAGCGTGTAGTTGCCGATGGTCTGGCCGACCGCGATCATTGGACTTGCTGCGAAATCACCCACGTTTGAGGCTACGGCGTATGAGGTCTACCTTCGGTCATTTCCCCCACCCCGTCAAGGAAGCCCCGACGGATCAATACATTAGACACCGCAGACGGGAAAATCAGCCAAAGATCACGGATCGACGTGACGCGAGAAGCTCGCCGATCATGTGATCCAGCTTGCCACGGACCGTCTCGGCCATTTCCAGGGTTTCCTCCTTCGATCCGGGCCCGGGCGGAAACGTCATCGGTTCTGCGATCTTAATGGTCCACTTGGTTGGCACCGGCAGAAGCCCCAGAGGGCCCAGCCAAGGAAAAGTCGGCGTGATCGGGATGTAGGGCAGGCCGAAGGGTTTCGCGGCCCGTGTCAGCTTGCCCAGCACCGGGTGGGTTTCCTCGGCGCCCACGATGGCAACCGGAATGATGGGCACGTTCGCCGTGCGGGCCAGGCGGACAAAGCCACCGCGGCCGAAATGGGTCAGGCGATAGCGCTCGCGGTAAAGTTTACCAACGCCGCGCAGACCTTCTGGGAACACCCCGATCAACTGACCCGCCCGGCAAAGCGCAAGGGCGTTGTCCATCGACGCTCGTACTCCGCCGATGCGCGCCATCACCGGCCTGATCCAACTGGACTGAAAGGCGAAGTTCGCCACCAGCGGGCGCAGCGCGCGCGCGGCCGGATGGTGCGCGTGGGTTGCGTGCATCAGCATGGCGCCGTCGTAGGGCAGGCCGCCCGAGTGGTTGGCCACCAGTAGCGCCGATCCGGTGGACGGCACGTTTTCGATTCCGATGAGGCGAACGCGGAAATACTTCGTCCACAGGAATTCCAAGACCGGCGCGGTCTGATTGAGGAGCTCGGGATCGAAGCCGAAGTCGGGCAGGGTGGCCGGGTCGGGCATCTTCTGCCGGACCGCATGGGCCACTGCTGCAAGCGCTGCCTTGATGGCTGGATCGAACATCGATCGTGTATCGGCGTTTTTGCGCGGAACGGAAAGCTAGCCCGCCTTCGCCAGCTGGTCGCGCAACTTGGCGGTCCAACCTTCAATGATTTGGGCCAGCGTCTGGCCGGCCGGCAGCGCGCCTCCGCCTTGGGCCATGTCGGCGCGGCCGCCGCCCTTGCCGCCGAGATCCTTGGCCAGCATGCCCACGATCGCGCCGGCTTGTACTCTGTCCTGCGCGCCTGGGGTGACCGCACAGACGATGGCGACTTTTCCCTCGTCGGCGCCCGCCAGCACGAGGACGCCGGGATCCATCCTGGCGCGCAGCTTGTCGGCGC